>JAFSGH010000073.1 GCA_017440965.1 Clostridia bacterium
CAAGCTTGAGAGATTTCGCACTCTGCGGAGTGCGACAAGAGGCTCTGCCTCTTGACACCGTGAGCTTTTGAAAAAGCTCAAGCAAAACTTTTCCCCGGCACTCCCGTGCCGACATCATTCCCCAACTTTCCGTGAAGAGGGAAATTTAATACCCGAATAAGCCGGAAAAACATTTTGAGGGTTCAGTAAAGCTTTTGTGAACCCTCGAAAAAACAATGAAGTGTCATCAATATGCAGCCGCGGAGCAGGAAATATAACTGATTCAAAGTTTTCCCTTGCCGGCTGTGGTATCAGTATAAGGCTATATGCGAGATATTGGGGGCTATACGGGAATCGGTTATTGTTATTCTGACGGTGTCCGTTAATGTGGGACGGAAGCGTGCTATTTTTTTATAGCCCACCGTTGTACCGCTGTAAAGGGGTTTCCAGCCCTTGCCGTGGTGGCATTCAACCGTGAAGGCTTCAATTCTCTGGCTGTTGCGGATGTTTTCCTTGATAACTGCCATATGAAGCTTTCTCTTTTCGGGAAGAGTTATTGTGATGACCGCGGTGTTTACCCCTTCTTCAGTTGCAAAATAGGTGTCATAGCTGTCCTCTTTAAGAGAGTCGGCAGTGTGTATACCGTCATCAGTGTCGGAGGAAAATTCAGCATCCTGAGAGAGGCAGACGGAAAACATTTTCTTTATGCTCTGACCGAGGCTGTTCAGACGCTTTACATCCTCCTCGTGAAAAAGACCTCTTGTGTCGGGCGGGATGTTCAGAAGAAGAGTGCAGTTGCCGCCCACACTGCGAAAATAAATATCGGTGAGTGTCTTAAGTGATCTTACGCGGATATTCTCCCTTTTATGGAAAAACCAGCCTGGACGGATAGAGGTATCCACCTCTGCCGCCTGCCAGAAGCATTCCTTTGCTTCAGACATAATTTCACGGCTTCCGAGATCAGGGGCAGTGTCCTCAACCTTCCTGTTATCCTTAAGGACTCTCGCAACGGGACTCCATTCGCAGTCTCTTGTGTTTCCTGCCTCGTTTCCGCACCAGCGCACGTCGGGACCCGAGACGGATATGCAGGCATCGGGCTGAAGGGAGCGGACAACGGAATAATAACGCTCCCAGTCATAGACCTGCTTTTTACCGTTGGGACCTTCACCGCAGGCACCGTCAAACCATACACAGAAGATATCTCCGTAATTTGTGAGAAGCTCCGTCAGCTGATTGCAGTAATAATCGTCATATGCCTTTCCCTGACCGTAAAGAGGGCAGTTTCTGTCCCAGGGGGAGAGATAAACTCCGAATTTTATGCCCCCTCTTCTGCAGGCATCGGCGGCTTCCTTTACTATATCCCCCTTGCCGTTTTTATAGGGAGAATTCTTAACTGAATGCTCCGTATATGCCGACGGCCACAGACAAAAGCCGTCGTGGTGCTTTGCTGTCAGTATAAGTCCTGTCATTCCCGCGCTCTTACAGGCGTTTACCCATTGGTCGCAGCAAAGCTCCGTGGGTGTAAAGACAGAAGGACTTTCCGTGCCGTCTCCCCATTCCTTGTCCGTGAAGGTGTTTACCGTAAAATGGACGAAGGCATAAAACTCCATCTGCTGATGTCTTATCTGCCTTTCGGAAGGGACAATTTTTATTAATTCCTTATCAAGCATAAAATTCTGATACATACTGTTTCCTCAAAAAACGGATAAATATACCGAAATATCCGCAAAATTGTATATTTACACAACATTTTACAATAAATGATCTGTATTTGCAATAGATAATAATAAGAAAACTGTTTTTAAATAAAAATTAAGATGCGGATCATTCCGCGGTGTGACAAGCAAGGATGTCTGCCGAAAAAAAGCTTTTTACAATGAAGGTCTGTGTTTTTTGATAATGAGTTTTTTTCTTCTGAGGCGGAGAAAGCCTTATCCCCCGTAAAATACATTATGCAATATTTACAGAAAAAGGGTGTATTTAGTTATTAATATGCCAATTGACAATTTGTCTTTTCGGATATATAATTATATCGGTATAAAATCTGAAAATACAGGAGGAATTCCTATGAAAAAGACATTAAGTGTTTTTCTTGCAATGATCTTAGCTTTTATGTGTGTTGTTCCCGCCTTTGCCGCTGACGGTGAAGATGTGACCGAGCCTCCCGCAGAAAGCACAAAAAAATACAGCGTAAGCTTCCGTGCTCCTTCTCCCGAATTTAAGGGCGGATACTTATATGCAAAAACTATTGACGGTGAGATACAGTATGAGGAAGATCCCGACGGTATCTATGTTTTCTATGACAACCGTTATATGACAATGGATAACATCTTCCCCGAGTTCTGGCACGAGGTAGGTCCCGAAAGATACAGCCCCGTACAGTATGAGGGCACAATAGAGGTAAATGAGGGTGAGACAGTTGCCTTCAGAATAGTAACCTCTCCCGAATATAATGTAGCTACTGCAGCAGTATTTATCAACGACCAGCTTGCAAGCTTCAATGCAAAGGACGAATATGCGGTTTATGTAGACCGTGATCTTAATATTGAGGTTGCTGAATATGATGAGCAGACAGGCAAGCCTGCAATTCTCAAAAATCATTTCAATGTAAAGCTCACCTCAGGTGACGGCTATAAGGTAAAGACTCTTAAGGGCGAAAACTACAATGTTGTTTACTACGGCGGAGAATTCTATTTCAGAGTTCAGATCCTCAAGGGCTACACCGCATCAGGCATCAAGGTAACAGTTCAGAGAGGAAATAATGACCTTGGTGAATATCTCGGTGAGGAGTTCGATGCAATCGGAAACCTTATGGGACAGAACGAGGAGCTTAAGTCCTACGGTATTGACGAGGACGGCTGCCGTCTTTATAAGATAGAAAACATCACCAAGGACTGCAAGGTCATCGTTTCAGGCGTTCAGGATGAAAGCACCGCAGGTGTAATGGGTATTATCAAGAGAATACTCCGTCTCATCCTTGACTTCCTCGGAATAAAGCTTGATATCCTTGATTCCTTCACGGATTACCACACCGTTACCGTTGATGCTGCTCAGGCAGACGGCGTAACATATGAGATACTCCGTTCCTCAAGCGACGAGCTTTCACCCAATGAATTTACCGTAACAAGCGGTGAGGGTATAACAATTGTCGTTACAAAGAAGGATCCTCTTCAGGATGTAAATGTTATCTGGACTCCCGGCAATGAAATGGGCACATATAAGACAAACTGGGTGCTTGACTACAACACCGTAACAGGTGAAGTAACCTACAGTGCAGTTTATAATATCGATGCCATCAGCGAGGATATGCAGATAGTTATTTCCTGATAAGTAAAAAACCGAAGAAATTTCCCCGGTCTGTGTTAACAGCACAGACCGGGGTATTTTAATGGTTCTTCACGGAAAGTTGGGGGATGATGTCGGCACGGGAGTGCCGGGGAAAAGTTTTGCTTGAGCTTTTTCAAAAGCTCACGGTGTCAAGAGGCAGAGCCTCTTGTGGCACTGCGCAGAGTGCGAAATCTCTTATGCCTCCAATAGCGCAGGAGGGGAGAAAAACAGTCCGGTGGACTGTTTTTCGTTGGGAACCCTCGCCGGGCGGACCAAGTGCGAAGCACAAAATGATTAAAGTGAGTAATATAATTCCCCAACTTTCCGTGAAGAGGGATTTTAATTATATAGAAAATTGCTTACATTGTGAGCAGTTGCTTATATATAAAACACACCCCCTGTCCGAAAAGATCACGGAAAGGGGGAAGCAGAATGCTTTTATATAAAATGCTTATTGAGAGCTTCTCTGAAGCTTAAGAAGAGCTGCGCATCAAGGGGATAGGAGCGAAAACCTATATCACCCAATTGCTCTTTGATAAAATCAAGCACATATTCTCTCGAATATTTATTCTCAAGAGCTCTCAGAGCTGATATATCCTGAAAAGCATCATAAAATACCTTTTGTCTCAAGGAGGAAAGGGGCATTCCGTCCTTGCCGGGATATACGACAAAGGAGTCGCCTGAGGGGAAGGAGCCGCCGGCGTCAGTCTCCGTAAAGGGATCGACGGGACGCTTGGAATACTGTGAATAATAGAAATTGAAGCCCCAGTGCAGGAAGCCTGTACAATTATATTTATATAAAAGCACGCCGAGAATACGGTTTTTTATTGAGGGCATTGAGAAAAATCTGTTGGGAAGCTCATCCTTATACTGACCGCAGCAGTAATATGTCCAGAGCTTCGGAACATTTCCGTCGAATTCGTCGAT
The DNA here is from genome assembly GCA_017440965.1 of Clostridia bacterium. Classification (GTDB taxonomy): domain Bacteria; phylum Bacillota; class Clostridia; order Oscillospirales; family Acutalibacteraceae; genus RUG806. Next base: position 4,234 of record JAFSGH010000073.1, read on the forward strand.
GCTGCCTTCCTCGGGAACGGGAGTGCCGATGAGTCCTTTTTTGTAGAATTCAAAGTCGGACAGGGCATCTATATGCTCATAGGCTGAGAAATATTTTCTGACGGCATCGGAGGCCTTTTTATAGTGCTTTATATCGTGAAGGCCAGGCTCATCGGAACAATGGATGAAGCAGATATCCGTAATGCCCTTTTTGTCTGTATATTCCTTAAGTGCAGGACCTAACTGAGAGAGGAAATTCATATAAGCGTCGGATGCGGCAGCAGTCTCCCAGCCGAAGATACGCTTTAAGCCCTTTGATGTTTCGGCCATGATCTTCGGTGCGTGCTTTGCTCCCCACTGGGTAAAAAGATGGGATAATTCAAAGTATTCTGCCCCTGCTGCAAGACACATATCCACCCAGCGGTCAAGAAGGGTGAAATCAAATTCATATCTGTAATTGCGGCATCTTTTAACTCTGACCAACTGAACAGTCGGTCTTTCTCCGCCCACTTCAGTATCAAGAGGGGGAGTGAAAAGGGGAGTCAGAATACAGTTTACGCCGTGGGACACGGCATTTCTTATGAAATTCTCCGTTATTCTCCAATAATCCTCACTGAATACCTCGGTATTATAGTATGTGGCAAGACAGTCGGAATGAAACCAGTTTATGTGAATGAGCTTTTGTGACGGAAGCCTTTCCTTGAGCACTGTGATCTCTGTTTCAAGAGTTTTATTGAAGCCATCTGCCGTCAGCTTAAATGCGAGGGTGTTTTTTCCGACGGGCAGCTTTTCGCTGTCGATATTTATCCATAATGCCCTTGTCACACCTGCTTTAAGACAGATCTCATCCGTAAAAATATCAAGAAGGTCGGGATAGTAGCCCGGTTTTCCGTCCTTTTCAAGAAGAATATCTCCGCAGTCCTCCTCGTCAATGGGAGTGCGTGAATATATCTCCTTTACTTCAAAAAGAGTGACTGCCTCGGAAGTGCATTTTGCCTTCACCGTCACATCCTCATCAGAGGAAATTACAAGCTGTAAATTTCCCTTTTCTCCCGAAAACAGAGAAAGAGAGAAGGAATTTTCCTTAACGGGTGAATCCGAAAAGACCTTTACAAGAGATGAACAAAGTGAGGTTTTTATATTCATTTTCAAATCTCCTTTACGCTTCTTAACAAAATAATAACATTCAGGATAAAAATATGCAATATTAAACAGTAAATTGCACAAAAAAACAGAGATAAAATTTCAATCCGTTTTTGTTGTAAGAGGTCTTTCGGTGTTGACTTTCTTTATAAAATATTATATAATCATACTGTATATTTGGACTTTGTCCTAAATTTTCAGGAGGCTAATCATATGAAAAAGACATTGGCAGTTATTCTCAGCGTTATAATGCTTCTTTGCTGCGTTCCTTTTGCAGCAAATGCCGCAGAAGCTATTATTTTTGATGTATCCACCTCGTTTACAAGCTCAAATCAGCTCATTTCAGGTAATACATACACAGTTTCCGAGGGCGTTACAATGACAGTTCCCTCAGACCTTACTCTTTATATCCCCGCAGGTGCAGTTCTCCGTGTTGCTGAAGGAGGAAAGCTTAATGTTCTCGGCAGCATCATCGTTATGGACGGCGGCTCACTTTTAGTTGAAGGTTTCCTTTACGGTGCAACAAATGTTGCTCTCAACGGTGAAAACGCAACTGCTCTTTGCGAGCTTCGTTTCCCTGCTCTCAACACAACAGCAGGTCTTATTGACAAGACAGGCAATGCAAGGATCAAGGTTTCCTACGGCTCATCAGCTAACGGAAATATCTATGAGGATCAGCAGGGCACTGTAGCCTATAACGATGTATCCGCTTTAGGTGCATCAGTTATGGCTCCCCTTAATCAGTATGTTTACATCAAGGCTGAGATCGTTGAGCCCGAAAACGGCTACGATAAGTTTGATGATGCACTTATGAATGTTTACTTCAACGGTGTAGGCGTTCCCTTTACTCAGGGCTCACATCACACTCTTCTCACAACATCAGGTGACATTTCTTATTCAAGCTGGATAAGCGATGATGCATTCCTTAAGACATATAACATCTATCTTCCCACAGGTGAAGGCTACACAGTATACGGCCGTGAGGGTGAGCAGAGTGCTGACGGCGAGACAGTTAAGCTTAAGTACGGTCAGTCCTTCTCCTTCAGAGTAGAGATCGATCCCGAATTCGATATGTCTGCTTACGAGGTATATATATATAACGGATACGGCTGGGCAAACCTTGACACATCCACACTTCTTAAGGATATCGCTCCCGCACAGCCTGACAACTACGGTTACTATCACATTGATAAGATTCAGGGTGAACACACTATCTATGTTGTAGGTGTTGTTAAGAATGAGACTATTCTTATGGTAGGCGACATCCTTGATATGGTAAGAAACGTATTTGAAATGATCAAGGGCTTCTTCGAGGAACTTATGGCTCTTCTCGGTATCTCTCTCGGCGGCACAGAGGCAGCATAAATCCCAATGAAATAAAAGCCGTATTTATCGGAATTTCAGCATAACAAAAAATTTGGTCTGTACGGCTTCGTGCAGACCGTTTTTGTTTTGTTATAAATTTCTTCCATGATGACAAAAAAAGATATATGTTCCGACGAGAGTGAAATAAGCGTCCTCCGGCAGAAGATTTCTGAAAATACTTCACTGAAGGCAAGGCGAAGCTGTTTTCGAAAATACAGGAGAAAAGAAAATGGATAAATTTTTAAAGGATCAGATAATAAACTGCATAAAATATCTCCCTGCAAATATAATTAAATCCTATTTCATAAGCTCATCCTCAGAGGAGACAAGAGCATTTATAAGAAAATACGGATTTATCAAGGGCGTCACATCGGCAGATGAGACCTATGATAAGATAAAGGGCGCAAATATAGAATGGGTAAGAGCAAGCTGTCCCGCTCCTTTTCTGGCTGACGGCAGTGTAAATGAAAGCTATGAGCGCTTCAAGGAGATGTGCCTGAGATATAAGGAGCACGGCATAAGGGTTATGGGCATCACACCTCTTCCCAATGAATATATAAACTGCGGTGTTGATATGAGGACAAGTGACGGAGAGGAGAAGCTCCGTCAGGTCAGCCGTTTTCTTATAAAGGATCTTGGAGGATATGTAAGCGGACTTCAGATAGCAAATGAGCTTGGTATGCCGAGATTTATGATTCCCTATAATATGGAGGAATGTATCCGTTTTTTAGGCATTCAGATGCAGGAGATGTATCCTCTGAGAGAGGATATCATTATAGGCTATAACTCTGCAGGCCCTCAGGTGGATCTTCATCTCGGTATGAGGCCTTACCTTAAATATTGCGACTATGTGGGACTTGATATGTACCTCGGTTGCTTCTTCTCCCTGCCCGGCTTTACATGGCTTTTCGATGTTATGGTAAGATATCTCTGGGCATTTACAAAAAAGCCTGTGCTTATGCAGGAATTCGGATATATCGGCGGCGGAAAGCCGAAAAGCAGAAGGGAAAAGGATGATATTCTTAAGTCCTACGGCTTCAGAAATGAAAAGGAAGCAAAGAGGGATATTATGAAATTCGTCGATGCTCTTCCGCCCCACTTCAGAGGTCATGTAAAATTTGTCTGCGGCGAGGACGAAAAGGTCACAACAAGCTTTATGTTCTCGGGTGATATGACAAATCATCTTTATAAGGAGCTGCCTGCCGTGACCGTAATTCCCGGTATGCCGCATACCCCTGAGGGACAGGCAAAATTTTTCACTAAGGTCATAGGACGCCTGAGAAGGCTTGATTTTATGTGCGGTGCCATAATCTACTGTTATTCTGATTTTCATCACTGCGGCTACTGCGGACAGACGGATTGTCCCACGGAAACTCTGTGGGGACTTGTTGACATAAACGGAGAGCCGAAGCCCTCATATTATGCTGTAAGAGAAGCCTTTAAGGACTGAGGCTTTATAATAAAAGAGATGTAAAGGCGTTGTACCCGTAAGGATACAACGCCGCTTTTATTCGCCGTACAGCAAGTTTATTTGCTTTTCAGTTTTACCTTGCTTCGCACAGAGTTTTTTTAACACAATGCCTTTTTTTGTTATATGCGAAAGGTGTCCCTGTTGTGAGAGATCTGCAGATAATAAAGAAATACCTGCAGCGTGCAGGAAGGGGACAGGTGCCTGATAAACAGTAGTAATTATCCCTGCTTTTTCGCAAATTCCTTACCGAAGCGTAAAAAAATGTGTCACGCCCGACGATGATAGGCTCTTCGTCGGGCGTGATACTGTCCGAAAGCATTTATGCCTTCGTCGGAGGAATATATAAATGAGAGCTTAAGTATTTCCGGAAACGGTATTTTGCTCCTGAGTCCAGTTTTTTGCCTGAAGATTGAACATATAGGCGTATTTTCCGTTTTTTTCCATAAGCTCACTGTGAGTTCCGCTTTCTGCAATTCTTCCGTTTTCCAGCATTATTATTCTGTCTGCATGCACCGTGGTGGAAAGACGGTGGGAAATAAAAATAACCGTTTTATTATTGCAGTGCTGTGCCACGGCTTTATTAAATTCATATTCGGAAACGGGATCGAGATTTGCAGAGGGCTCATCAAGGATGATATAAGGACAGGACTTATAAAATGCGCGGGCGATGGCAAGCTTCTGCTGTTCGCCGCCTGAAAGCATCAGACCGCTGTCGGAAAATTCTCTCAGAAGCAGAGTATCTGCACCGTCAGGTAAGTCTTTTGTAAAGCCTGCCTTGTTAAGAGCGTCAAGGACCTTTTCGCTGTCGAAGTCGGTTTTTAATGCGACATTTTCTCCGACGGATGCACCGAAGATGCCGAAATCCTGAAAAACGGGGGCAAACCTTGCTCTGTGAGATGCCACCGTCTCTTCTCTTATGTCTCTTCCGCCTATGGTTATTGAGCCGCTTTTGACATCGTAAAGGCGTAAAAGCAGATTTGTGACAGTGGTCTTTCCCGCACCGTTATAGCCCACAAGAGCTATTTTTTCGCAGGGCTTCACGGAAAATGAAAGACCGTCAACGGAATTTTTTTCGTTTCCCTCATATGAAAATGATACATCCGAAAAAACGATCTCCTCGGGAAGGGTGCAGTCAGCTGTATGCCTTCCGTCCTTTACCTCGTTTTCTTCATTGAGGAAAAGCTTGCATTTTTCTATCATTCCCGCTCTTTCAGTAAAGCTTCTCAGAGAATAAACTGTCAGAAACAGTATTCCCGAGCCTATCTGCACACTGCCGTTAAAAACTGCAACGAAATCGCCTGCGGAGATAGTTTTTGTAACTATAGCCTGATAACCGATATAAAGGCCGAGCACAAGAACAAAGCCTATGCACTGCACTGTAAACTCCTGAATAAAAAAGAGACTGTCCAGCTTTTTCATATATCTGTTCTGTGTTGCGGTAACATCATCTGCACTTTTTATGAATCTTTTGGTAAGAAGAGGGAAGATGCCGGAGGCTCTTATCTCACCTGCATATTCCTGAAGATAGAAAACTCTTGCAAAATAATCCGAAATACGGTGCTTTTCGGTTATATCCTCCCTTCTTTTTGTCTGAAGTCTTCCCGTATATTTCCCGAGAGGAATAAATACCGAGACAAAGCCGATGACAATAAGCAGGCAGACGGGATCGATAGTAAGAAGAACAGCGGATATTGTAAGAAACGCTATGACCTCTGATATCCAGCCCTTGACGACGCTTAATGTATATTTTATGCTGTCCGAGGAATTTTCTACTGCTAAAATAAAATCGGAATAATAGGCAGGATCATCGTATTTTTTCATATCAAGCTCTGCCGCCTTTTTATAGAACAGCGATTGTATTCCCAGATCTATCTTTTCTCTTTCTCTGTGAACAAAAAGCTCAAAGAATACGGAGGTGGACACCTCACCGAATACAAGCACGCCTATCATCAGAATTACGCCCGTGATGATCTTTACGGGATCGGCACCGTTTTGCACCTCGTCAATAACAAATTTAAGACCGATAACGGATATGAATTTTGCAGGCAATTCGCTCATAAGCTGCTGAATTATCTCACCGATAACAAGCATCGGAGAGATGCGGAACATCAGCCTTAATATATAGAGAATGTCCGACACCGTCTTAAAGGCTTTAGCTATTCTTTCCTTTAATTTCAAAATATATCACCGCCCTTTGTGTAAGAGGCCTTCTGAAGCAAGAACATTTCCGCGTAAATTCCGCCCTTATTCAGAAGCTCCCTGTGTGTTCCTTTTTCTGCCGTCACACCGTCATCAAATACAAATACGGTATCAGCAAGCACCGCACTTGCAAGACGGTGGGAAATATATATGACCGTCTTTCCCTTTGTGCCCTCAAAAAGGCTTTCATGCATTTTGTATTCGGCTACGGGATCAAGCGCAGATGACGGCTCGTCGAGAATTGCAATATCAAAGGGACGGGAAAACAGCCTTGCTATGCAGATCTTTTGCTGCTCACCGCCTGAAAGACCGATGCCCTTTTCGTCAAATTCCCTTGTAAGAACAGTATTTTCCGCTGTGGGAAGAGACGCTATCTTTTCATATATTCCCGCTTTTTTGAGTGAGGAAATTACCGTCTCTCTGTCAGCGTCTGAGGATATCTCTTTGCAAAGCACATTCTCTGCAACACTCATTGCAAAAATGCGGTAATCCTGAAAAACAGATGAAAGACGGCTGCGAAGAGAAGAGAATGTGTAGTCTCTTATATCCCTTCCGTTATAGAGGATCACGCCCGAATCGGGATCGTAAAAACGGAGAAGCAGCTTGACAAATGTGGTTTTTCCCGCACCGTTTTTTCCTACAACGGCTGCTGTCTGTCCTCTTGTTATTTTAAGAGACAGTCCCTTAAGTACGGGGGAAGAGGCTCCCGGATATGTAAAATATACATCCTTGAATTCAAGACTCTGAAATTCCTCCGCTTCAACAGTGCCTTCCTTTATTTTGTTTTCATATTCCATAAATTCCCTGAGATTTTCAAAATAGCCTGCACTTGTTCTTGCATAAGAAAATGCTTCGCCGAGATCATTGAATACATCCTTGAGATTGCTCATAGCCGTCATTATGACGGAGAAATCGGAGACTGCAAGATTTTTTCTGACAACAAAGCGGAATGCCGCATAAATATAGGTGAGCGCAACGGGGAATGCCTTTCCGAAGAAGCCCGAAAGGGATTCCAGGATAGCGATTTTCTTGCCGTACCGCTTAATTATCTCACGGTTATTCTCAACAGCGTCCTTATATCTTTTATGAAGCACTGAGAATATATCGGAGGTTCTCAGGTCCTTTGCAAAGTCACGCAGATATACGGTCCTTTTTACATATGCCTTCGCTCTCTTATGCTCTGTCATCTCCTTGTCCTTTTTTATCTGAAGCTTACCCTTGATTACCTCGATGATAAGCACTATAATAGAAAGAGAAAGAATAAGAAGGATTTTCGGATCTATGGTCACGACATATATTACAAGGAATATTCCCGTAAGACCGCCTGCTATGAAGCTTGACAGATAATAAGCCAGCTGATCGAAATGCTCCTCGGAGATTATTTCTGTCGCACGCTTATATTTATCGTAAAAGGACGGATCCTCGAAGCAGGATATATCTGTTGAGACAGCCTTATTGAATATCATAAGATTCAGGTTTTTATAAAACACCTTTCTGAGCTTTCCGATATAATAATCCGAAAAGCAGCTTATGGCATTGGAAATAAGCTCGGCTATGACAAAGATCATAATGAGAAAAGCGTATTCCCTGAAGCTGCCGCCGTTAACAATGAGATCAAGAAGCATCCTCAGAAACAGAATGTCCTTGACAAAGCCGGTAAAAAACCAGAAGGATGTCTGGGTAAGGATCCTGCAAAGCATCAGTCCCTTAGAGCATTTTCTGATAATTCCGAGAGCATAGATCACATTGTAAATGCCCGAAAAGGCTTTACGGATATTTTTTTTCAAAGCTATTACCTCCCTTCGGCATGAAAGCGGAAGAAACAATTAAGTAAAAAAAAGAAGTCCGGAAAAATCCGAACTTCAGTTGATCCTTAAATTATTTACGGAACGGACTGACATGCCGAATTTTCTTGATTATATTTATTTTTCTGCTCATATATGTATTGGTCATTTTTGTCCGCTCCTTTCTTGTGATTTGCTTTTAATTTATCATTTTTGCAAAAAAAGTCAATCTTTGCTTCAAAAGTGCCGCCTTAAAATGCAAAAGTGCTTTATTTTGCCGTCCATCTTGATGCATACTGACATCTTCTGCACATCTCCTCAGGAGGATCTGCCTGAGAAAAGCCGTCATAGATCGCTTTTGCACGGGGCTTATTGATTATATCCTTTATATCCTCTGTAAAAAGATCTCCCAGTGTCATTTCCCCGTCAGCATCAAGACAGCAGGGAACTACGCTCCCGTCGGATAATACGCCTATATGGTCTCTGAGTCCCATACAAAAGCGAACGGGCTGTATGGGCGCTGCCTTGTCGGGCCAGATGAATTTTTCCGCTTCCTCGAGAAATATTTTTTCAGATAGTGTATAGCCCTTACGGTTTTCTCTGAATAAAAACTCGCTTTTCAGTTTTTCTGTGATAGCGCCGTTAAGCTTGTTTTCACCGTTTTCATTCCAGAGCCTGAGAACGCATATCGTGCCTTTCTTTTCAGCCTTTTTGCAGAAATTTATGATATTATCAAGATATTCATCAAGGGAAACATCCGTTTCGTTTGCTTCATAGGAATGAAGAGAAATTGTCACCTTATAGGGCGGACAGTTCAGAAGCTCATTTTCCTTTTCCTTTATTAAAAAGCCGTTGGTGGCAACGGTGACCTTAAAGGAAAGCTCAGTGGCTGCTTCAAGAAACGCTCCGATTTTGGGGTGTAAAAGCGGCTCTCCCATAAGATGCAGATAAAGATACTCCGTATAAGGGCGTATCTTCTTTATGAGAAGGCTGAATTCCTCCTCGCTGAGAAACTTTTTTTTGCGGGAGGTCTTGTGACAGAAGCTACAGTTGAGATTGCATACATTTGTTATTTCAAGATAAATTTTCTTAAACATAAATAACCTACTTTATAATTATTCAGGAGGAGAAATCAATGAAAAATATAAAAACAAATAAAAACGGGATAAGGATCCCGGAATTTGAGAGTAAGCTCAGACACAATATTCTGCGTGTGCCTGAGGAGGCTTACGGCTGCAGCGGTATAAGCATCTTCGGCAGAAGGATAAAGACATTTATCTTTTCAACCGATATTGCCATTATAAGAAACTGCGACGCCGATGCGGTTTTTGCCGTATATCCTTTTACTCCGCAGATAGCAATTTCCGAAGCCATAATCAAAAATTCCTATATCCCCGTGTTCTGCGGTGTAGGCGGCGGCACTACTCAGGGTGAGCGTACCGTGGCACTGGCAAAGGATTGCGAGGCTCAGGGTGCTATGGGCGTTGTGCTTAATGCTCCCGTATCTGATAGTAACATAACAGCCGTAGAAAAAGCAATAGATATTCCCGTTGTTATCACGGTGGTAAATGAGGAAACGGATATTAAGGCAAGACTTGATGCGGGCGCCGCCATTCTCAATGTAGCGGCCGCTGAAAATACAGCCCGCCTTGTAAAAAGCATAAGAGAGCGTTTCCCCGATGTGCCCATTATTGCAACGGGCGGTCCCACGGGAGAGACCATAAGAAAAACAGTGGAGGCAGGTGCAAATGCCATCACCTACACACCCCCGTCAGCAAAGGAGCTGTTCTCCGCGCTTATGGATAAATACAGAGATCAGTAAGCTACGGTCAGTCTTCTTACATTATAGGAGATCCTTTCCTGAATGGAAAAAGATTATATGTCCCGCCGAACGGGACGTAAGCTTTCCTCTGCGATGGACTCACCGAAAGCATTTCGCCGTAGGCGTACAGAGAAGCCGTTTTCTTGTTACTAAAAGCTTCGTTTTGATATCGCATAAAAACAGCCCCCGTCAGATAAGCGGGGGCTGTAAGATTTTAGTCTACAAAATTGAAGTCTTCCTTATGCTTCTCCATAAAGGCTGCATAGATCTTGTCAACAAGCTCCTGATCGTCGATTCCGATATATGTATCGTATTCACTGTCAAGCTCCTCAACGATCTCAAGGATATGCACCATAAGAGCATCCTCATCATCTGTTACGGGAAGAAGAACAGCATATTCCTTGCCTTCAAATTCCATAATATCAAGGAATTCAAACTTTTCTACATTGCCGTCCTCATCCTGAAATTCAAATATCTGAATCTCCTCTTCTTCGATAGGTGCGTTGCTTTTGTTCTTGCTCATAATTGTTGTCCTTTCTGTATAAAGTTAATTTATTTGAGTGTTATATAGAGATTTTCAAGACCGACTGCGGCACGGAGAATAAGTCTTGCATCGGCTGAGTCTATCCTGCCGTCTCTGTCTGCATCTCCGGCAAAGATCTGCTTTCCGCCGAGAGTAGTAAGCCTTACTGCATGCCTTAATGCCTGACGGGCATCCGCTGAGCTTATTATTCCGTCGCCTGTAATGTCGCCTTTGCTCCATCTTGAGGTGATCGTTATGGTGACCTTTTTATAGTGCTCTTTATAGCGTATTTCAACTGTCTGAGGTGAATCTATCTTCTGATAATCCACTCCCGTTATTGAAAAGTCCTTTACATATTCGAATGTCTTATCGGAATAGATAAGCTTTACCTTTATCTGCGAAAGATCTATCTCCTCACCTTTCGGGGGATAAAGGAAATCTGCAGGATATTCGAGGCTTATATCCTGAGGGATAGCAATGGAGTAGGTGAAATCAATATCAACAAAAAGCTCTCCGAAATATACCCGAACTTTGTTGCCGGGGCCTATTGCAAAAAGAGAGGGATCGCACTGCGTAACGCAGTTATAATAGGGCACATCCTCTTTTTCACCGTTATCATAGGATGCTTCAAGTATCAGTCCCTCTATAGAGGGCTTAACGGTGTTATCATACACCGTGAGATTTTCGGGCATCTGCTTTATTTTAAGCTCAATAAGCCTTCTCGGCTGAACATTAAGTGAAACAGTGCAGGAGATATCTGAATATCTGTAGGCTATTGTGAGAGTATGCGTGCCTTTTTTCAGAGCTGTACCGTGCTCCTCTGAATGACAGCCCTTTATAATGAAATCCGGATCACTTTTTATTTCTTCATATGTATAGACCTTATTTTTTGAGCTGTCGGGAAACGACAGCAAAAGAGAAAGTCCTGAAAGATCAAGGATGCCGTTTTCCATATAGTCACATTTTGGCTGTGTTTTTACGGTAAGAGAGGAGACCTTCTGTCTTATTACCGTTACAAAAAAGCTTGCAGTGAAGGTGTTTACCGAATCGGGAGAATAAGTGACGGTTACGGTCTTCTGTTCGTCACTGTCACCGTTAAGCTTAAGAACCGGGGCATATACATTATATGCAGTTACGGGTGTTTCCACGCCTTTCTTATCAATACTTACGACACTAAGTCCCGTAAGATCAAGCTCCTCTTCTCTGTCGGTATATGTGAGCTTTTTCGGGGCGCTTTTAATTTTAATTCCTGTTATATCCGTATTTTCGGTCTTGGGCGGAATATAAGACAATGCACCCAGCTGTACCCAGCCGATAACATCGGCAGAGGGCACACGGACCTTTCCGAACATTCCGTTGTTGCTTACGGCGGTCACATCAAGATAGGTATTTTTATATACCTCTGCAATCTTTTTCGATGTGGTGCTGTAGCTTGAATACACTGATGCGGTATCCTTTATTACAATGTATTTTCCCGTCTGTGCCGCACTGACAACAGGTATAAAGGAGAAAAACAGCGCGGTCATAAGGAAAAACGATAAGATCTTTTTCATTTCATCCATTCCTCTTTGGGCAATAAGCCGTTGTTAGTGAGAATTTCATAAAGAGAGTCAAGACCTACGGCAATTCTGAGGGTCACTCTTGCATTTTCCGCAGAAATGCGAAGCTCACCGTAGTCTCTTACAGTATTGAAATAATCTATTCGTCTGAGAATTTCATAATCAGGCTTTTCAAGTCCTACAACTGCACGAAGCACATATCTTGCATCGGAGGAGGATATTTTTCCGTCGGAATCCGTATCTCCGAATTTTTTTTCCGCTATGTAATCGTTTACAGCTTGCTGAACGGTCTTCCATTTTGCATAAAGAGCTACATCTCCGTAGGTGCCGACAGCTATTTCAGAAACCCTTTCTCCGGTAAAATCTTTATTGTTATACCAGCCGCAGAATACATAGCCTATGGGAGCGTCAATGTCTTTTATCTTGATCTTGGTGCCTACGGTATAGGTCTCGGGCATATCTGTGATATCCACCTTGCCGAAGCCTGCATTTATGTTTATTGTCGTAATATAATAAATATCATATTCCTCCGGAGTCCATTCTGTAGTGAGTGTCAGTGCTCTCGTGCCCTTTTCGATGATACGCACTCCGGGTACACCGTCTATTCTCCAGCCGTTAAAGATATAGCCGTTTCTCAGAAGATTCGGAAGCAGTATGTCCTCTTTTACGGGAGAAAGCGAGTAGGAGGGAAGAGCTTCGGGAAGAGTTACATCTGAGGGAATATCATAATGAACATAACAAAAAGAGGGTATCTCCACCGCTTCAGGCTCAGAGGGGGTATGGATATAGACCGTTTTTGTTCCCTCTTCAAGGAAATTTTCCGATGCGGTGAGTATTCTTATATAAAGTGTGAAGCCGTTATGAAGAGCGGTGAAGTCCTCGCCTTTTTCTCTTAATAAAGGCAATATCTCATTGAATAATGATATGCTGAAGGATTCATCCGTCAGCACCTTAAGAGTATACCATACCGCTTCTCCTGAGTCTGCTTCATTATCCGTTTCGGTCTGCTCCTCGCCTGGGGTTTTTGTATCTTCAGAGCCTGCCCCGTCATTTTCTGTTCTTTCCTCTTCGTTATCCGGGGATGCTTTTTCGTCAATGCTTATCTCACAAAAAAGCTTTGTCTCATATGTGAGATAGCTTTCGGGTGAGCTTAGGACTTCCTCAAGACTGCCTCTTTGCTCTATGGCAATATCAAGTATCCTTTTTCTCAGGGTCTCGGCAGTATTAAGAGAATGAGAAAAGCTGATATCGAGGCTTATGTCATCACCCTTTTCGGAAACAAGGATGCTTTTTGTTTCGGCGGCAGGGGTGATCTTATCCTGTCCCGAAGCAGCAAGAGATGCCGGAGCAAGACAGAACATAAGAGTGCATACAAGTATAAAGGAAAATAGCTTTTTCATTCTGCCGCCTCCGTTCATAAATTTTCACACTAATTATATTATATATAATAATATCCGTCAAGTTGAAAAAAATGTTAATATTTTGCTCAATACGGAAAGTTTTGCAAAAAATAAAAGGTCAGCACGGAAAACCGCACTGACCTTTACTGTCTTATTCTGCTTTAAGTGTTTCACTCAGCACCGTTTCGCCCTTTGAATTTATTGTAAGAAGCTCAATATTACCCTTTGAAAGCGTGATGCTTGAGGCAGCCCAGCCGTCCTTATATTTTCCGCAGGCATCAAAGGCTGTGATCTCTCTTTCAAAAAGCTCACTCTTGTGATGATGTCCGCCTACTATAAGAGTAAAGCCCTTTTCCTTAAGGGGAGTCATCCAGTTCATGCCGAAGTGGTCATCAATAAGGGGGAAGTGGCAGAATACTATCTTGTATTTTCCCGTAAAGTCCGCCGCCTTAAGAGAATTTATCCAGTTGAACTGCTTTTTTCTGTATGAAGAAAAGTCTATAAGTCCGCTGTATTCCTCGTGGCTGTCGTCCTTATCCTCGCCCGCATCAAGCACGCAGGCGGAAAGAGCGCCGAAATCAAAGGTGTAATAGAATTCTCCCGTCTCAGTGGGAAAGTATGAAAGAAGCTGAGATGCAAATTCTCCTCTTGTCTCGTGATTTCCTCTTGTGTAGACAACGGGTATCTCACCTTTAGAAAGAAAAGCCGCATCAGTTAAAATATGGTCGGTGAATTTTTCCTTTTTCTCAAAATTTGATGTAATGTCACCAAGCATGACCACAATATCGGAATCGTCCTCAAAAAAGGAGACCGCTTTTTTTACATCCTCTTCCATCTCGTGTATGTCGGTTATTGCAAGGATCTTTATATTATCCTCTTTTTCCTCGCCTCTGAAATGAATGGGCTCACTTTCGCACACATCACCCTTTTGGGCGGTATATGCAAACTTGAAGGGCACATGCTGTGCACCCACTACATAGGTATTATTTATAAGCTCATTTTTCGGCACAAGAATTTTATGCACCGTATCGTGAGTGGCGATTATTCCCGATGTTGCATCCCACACGGTCTTTTCCTCGCCGTTATATGTATATTTTACATAGCCGCTTCCCTTTAATGAGGACTCGAATAATATACAGTAATTCTCCGTTCCCGTCTCAAAAACGGCAGGCTGTACCTTTATCGTCTGCGGTCTTAATTTCAGAAACAAGAAGATCCCTCCTATAATAACAGCAATAATGAGAAGAGCAAGGAAAATTACGATAACGATCTTTTTTGCCATTTGTCTCACCGCCTGTATATGATATTTTTATGCTATCACATAAAAAATCTCCCGTCAATGTTCAATGGGAATAAAGACAGCAAAAAGCCTTGATTTTTAATATAGTTTACATATTTTATATAAGAATATTATATAAGATTATCATTGAATTCGCTTTTTTCTTGTGATATATTATAATTGTGAGAATATGGCAGTTCATTCGGACTGCTTTTACAGAAAGGACGAATAACAATGGCTGAAAACAGACTTATCGGCGATTATCCCGTTATCGGAATACGCCCCTGTATTGACGGAAGAAGAGGACCTCTTGATGTAAGAGGCTCACTTGAAGAGCAGACAATGAATATGGCAAAGACTGCCGCAAAGCTTATTTCCGACAATCTTAAATATACAAACGGCGAGCCCGTAAAGGTAGTTATTGCAGATACTACCATAGGCAGAGTTGCAGAGGCAGCTGCCTGTGCCGCAAAGTTCAAGAAGGAAGGCGTAGACATTACTCTTTCCGTTACTCCCTGTTGGTGCTACGGCTCAGAAACAATGGATATGGATCCCATGACCATCAAGGGCGTATGGGGCTTCAACGCAACAGAAAGACCCGGTGCGGTTTATCTTGCATCCGTTCTTGCAACCCACGCACAGAAGGGGCTTCCCGCATTCGGCATCTACGGACACGATGTTCAGGATGCTGACGACACAACAGTTCCTGCCGATGTTCAGGAAAAGATCCTCCGCTTTGCCCGTGCCGCTGTTGCAGCTGCATCCATGAGAGGCAAGAGCTACCTTCAGATAGGCTCTATCTGTATGGGTATCGGCGGTTCATCCATAAGCCCCGAATTTATCGAGGAATATCTCGGTATGCGTGTTGAGTCCGTTGACGAGGTAGAGATCATCAGACGAATGTCTGAAAACATCTATGATGAGGAAGAATATCAGAAGGCTCTCAAGTGGACTAAGGAAAAATGCAAGGAGGGCTTCGACAAGAATCCCGAATTCGTAAGAAAGTCCCGTGAGCAGAAGGATAAGGACTGGGAATTTGTTGTCAAGATGATGGTTATCATCAAGGATCTTATGAACGGCAATCCCAATCTTCCCAAGGGCTGTGAGGAAGAGATGGTAGGCCATAATGCTATTGCTGCAGGCTTCCAGGGTCAGAGACAGTGGACAGACTTCTATCCCAACTGTGACTTTGGTGAGGCTCTTTGCAATACATCATTTGACTGGAACGGCGCAAGAGAGCCCTACATTCTTGCAACAGAGAATGACGTTCTCAACTCCATTTCAATGCTCTTTATGAAGCTGCTTACAAACCGTGCTCAGATGTTTGCCGATGTGCGTACCTTCTGGAGCGACTCAGCTGTAAAGAGAGTTACAGGCTACGATATCGAAGGCAAGGCAAAGGAAGCAGGCGGATTTATCCACCTTATAAATTCCGGTGCTTGCTGTCTTGATGCCTGCGGTGAGGTCAAGGACGAAAACGGTAACCCCGTTATGAAGCCCTGGTATGATGTTACCGAAGAGGATATCGAAAAGATGCTTGCAGCTACTGAGTGGGCTCCCGCAGATAACGGCTATTTCAGAGGCGGCGGATATTCATCAAGATTCCTTACCCGTGCTGAAATGCCCTGCACAATGATAAGAATAAATCTCGTTAAGGGTCTCGGACCTACGATTCAGATCGCTGAAGGCTACACAGTAAACCTTCCCGATGAGGTTTCCGATACACTCTGGAAGAGAACAGACTATACATGGCCCTGCACTTGGTTTGCTCCCATCTGCACCGGTGAAGGTCCCTTCAAGTCAGCATATGATCTTATGAATGCCTGGGGTGCAAACCACGGTGCTATCTCCTACGGTCATATCGGTGCAGACCTTATCACTCTTTGCTCAATGCTTCGTATTCCCGTAGGTCTTCACAATGTTCCCTCTGAAAAGATCTTCCGTCCCGCTTGCTGGAATGCATTTGGCACAAAGGATCTTGAGGGTGCTGATTACAGAGCCTGCCAGGCTTACGGCCCCCTTTATAAATAAGCTGAGAAGAGCAGCATCTGTCTGAGCCTTCAGGCAGTATCTGTTGCTGTCAGTCTTCTTTCTTAACAAATTCAGACGGCACCCGCTGAAAGGCAGGTGCCGTCTTTTAATTATATGCCTCTTCACGGAAAGTTGGGGAATCATATTACTCACTTTAATCATTTTGTGCTTCGCACCTGGGGCCCCCGGCGAGGGTTCCCAACGAAAAACAGTCCACCGGACTGTTTTTCTCCCCTTCTCACAATTGGAAGCATAAGAGATTTCAAACTCTGCGCAGTGCAACAAG
This sequence comes from Clostridia bacterium, assembly GCA_017440965.1. GTDB lineage: Bacteria > Bacillota > Clostridia > Oscillospirales > Acutalibacteraceae > RUG806. Next base: position 21,075 of record JAFSGH010000073.1, read on the forward strand.
AGGCTCTGCCTCTTGACACCGTGAGCTTTTGAAAAAGCTCGTGTGAAACTTTTCCCCGGCACTCCCGTGCCGACATCATTCCCCAAATTTCCGTGAAGAACCAAAAATAAGTAAAAAATCAATATATTTTGTTGAAAGTATATATTCAGGCAAAAAAACAGCCCGCTTTTTTGAAGCGGGCTGCTGTTATTCAAGTTATCTTATTGCACCCTTGGAGAGAACGGTCTCGCAGTCATCCTTTTCGATTGACCAATAGGGAACAAATACATCGTATTCTTCATCTGCTACAAGAGAAGCAGCACCGATGATATCGTATTTTTCGGCAGTGTTTTCGTCAGCCTTTACGGTTTCATTGTCATCTCTTTCGATGCCTGCCTTGAAAACATATTTAAGAAGCTTATCTGCGCTCTTTATGTATTTCTTGCTCTTGCCCTTGAAGGAAGCAACATCGCCGAATCTCTTAGCAAATGCAGCCTTGAAGCCCTCATAGCCTTCAAGTGAATTTACTGCATTGTTCCAGGAATCAAACACCCAGTCCTTTCTTGCAGCCTTGCCTGAAGCAAGAATGAAGAGAGGCTCATAGAGATCTGCGAAAAGCTCAGCGTTATCACGGATACCGAGAATAAGCTCCTTCTTTTCGGACGGCTTCATATCGTCTGTGCTCTTCTTGCCCTTACCCTTGATAAGGAAAAAGGCTGTAACGGCAGCAGCTGCTACGATTGCGGAAACTATGCAAGCCCAGATAACATTATAGTTAATGTAGTAAAAGAAAAGCATGGAAATATCTCCTTTTTCTGAGATTTATCAACATAAACAGTATTTATGCTCATAATCATTGCTATTATAAATAAAAATGTCGGATTTGTCAATAAGTACAAAGACAATATGACGAAAATTAAAGACGGATGCTTAAAATTCTTCAGTTTACGCGTTTTCTGAGAATATCTCCCTCATGAAGCTTATGAGGACAGTAGATATCCACCTTTTCCTGCACAAGGTGAGCGCTTTCTCTTTCCGCTCCGTCGCTGTCTCTTATGGATGTTACCTCAAAGGACATACCGATTTTTGAGGGGGAGAGTATCTCAAGGGTATCGCCCACATTGAAGCGGTTACGCTGCTCGACGATATATCTGCCGTTGCCCTTATCCTCAAGAACTATTCCCATAAATGAGCAGGTCCAATGATAAAGCCCGTCATTATTGGGATCAGCCTTTGCCTCACCGAAGAAGAAGCCTGATGCAAAGGGACGGTGGGATGCACAGTCAAGCTCATTTTCACATTCCTCAAGTGTTGCTGTCTTATCCATATAATGGCGGTAGGCATTGACCACGGTTGCAACATAGTAGGGGGATTTCATTCTGCCCTCTATCTTAAAGGAGCTGACGCCTGCATTCTCAAGGCGCTCAAGGAATTCAATAGCCTTGAGGTCTGTTGAGCTGAGTACTGCCGTGGCATTATCCTCCTCGATAACGGGTAAAAACATATTCTGTCTTTTTTCTTCTACAAGATAATAATTCCATCTGCAGGGCTGTGAGCATTCACCGCGGTTGCCCGAGCGGTTTGACAGGAAGGAGCTTAAAAGACATCTGCCCGAATATGCCATGCACATAGCGCCGTGAACGAAAACCTCAATTTCCATTCCCTCGGGAATTCTGCCCTTAAGGTCTTCTATCTGCTTCATTGTCATCTCTCTTCCGAGAACGACTCTTTCAACGCCCATGGAATGATAGACCTCAATTGTTCTGTAATTCTGTGTGTTTGCCTGAGTGGATATATGTACGGGAAGAGAGGGACATTTTTCTCTGATCTCTGCCACTGCACCGAGATCGGAAACGATGACCGCATCAACTCCGATATTATAAAGAGTATTTGCATATTCAGCAAGCATATCGATCTCTTCATTTTCCGCAAAGCAGTTTACGGTAACATATATTTTTTTCCCTCTTTCGTGGGTATATTCCACCGCACTCTTGAGCTCATCAAATGAAAAGCCTGCGCCTGAGGCTCTCAGCTGTAAAAGAGGACCGCCGCAGTAAACGGCATCAGCACCGAAATAAAGTGCTGTTTTCAGGCTTTCAAAGGAGCCTGCGGGAGCTAAAAGTTCAACCTTCATAATCTACATCCTCAGTAACAAAGTTCATATATAATTGCGGTGTACATTTTTGCCGTGAGAAGAAGCTCATCAATGACGGCAAATTCATCCGCACCGTGAATTCTGTAATCCGTGCCGTGAAATTCTATTCCGAAGGCAACTCCGCCCTCAATATCGTGTACATATGTACCGCCGCCTATTGCAAGGCATTCACCCTTAAGTCCCGTATATTCCTCATATACCTTAAGTGCCGTCTTTATAACGGGAGCATCCTCGGGAACAAAATGCACGGGGATCATTGAAGGCTCGCCTACAAAGGAAAAGCCCTTTTCTGCGAATTTATTTCTGATCACATTCTTTACATTCTCTTCATTTGCACACAGCGGACAGCGAAGATCAAGGGAGCCTCTGAAGCAGCCGTCACGAAAGTGAAGCACACCGAAATTAAGTGTAAGCTCACCTGATGTCTCATCCTGAAGCTTAACACCGATGCTTGTGCCGTCTGTCTCACCGTGGGGGAATAATCGCTCCAGTGCCGAAAATGCTGACTTTACCCCGTTATCGGAAAGAGGAAGTCTGTTTATAAGAGTAATAAGAGCTGTCTGGGCGTTATTGCCGCTGACGGGATGAGCCGCATGAGCGGATACACCGAGGCAGGAAACGGTAATTGCACCGTTTTCCTCAGCTACGGAAAACTCAGTTTTTGTGATGGCGCTTATTTCATCTGCGACAGTCTTTATTTCGTCAATGTTTATACCTGATACGGTTACGCTTGCCTTACAGGGGACGATGTTTCCCGTTGTGCCTCCTGAGAAGGATATTATTTTCTTTTCTCCGCTGTTATCAAAGTGTCCGGTAAATTCCGGGGCAAATCTGCCCTTTTCAAGATTTATAAGGGGATAATCAGCATCTGGGGAGAGGGTATAGGGGAGCTTTTCTCTTTTTGAAAAATAATAATCCATATCCTCACTGCCTGTTTCCTCACCGCAGCCCATAACAAGACGCACACCTCTTTTCGGCTCTCCGAAAAGCTCTCTTGCGGCCTTTATTGCGTAAAGACAGCAAAGCATTGCACCCTTATCGTCGGTGGTGCCTCTTCCGTAGGCTCTGCCGTTTTCGATCTTCATATTGTAGGGCTCATATGTCCAGAAATCTCCCTCATCCACCACATCAAGATGGGCAAGAAGCATTAAAACGGGATCTTTACCGTAGGTTATCTCACCTGCGTAGTTTTCAAAATTTACAGTGTCAAAGCCGTGAAAGGCGGCTATCTCCTCAGCCTTCTTCAGTGCTTTTGCGGGACCTTCACCGAAGGGCATTCCCTCCTTTTTTTCTTCTCTGACGCTTTTTATGTCAACAAGGCTCTTAAGATCCCTTAAAAAGTCATCTCTTTGTGTATCAATATAAGAGCATATCTTTTCTTTCATAGCTGTGTCCTTTCTGTCAGGATATCATATCCGAGAATTCTTCCTCGTTGATTATACGGATGCCAAGCTCAGTAGCTTTTCTCAGCTTACTGCCTGCATCCTCGCCTGCCAATACTATAGTTGTTTTCTTTGATACGGAGGATGAGGTCTTTCCGCCGAATTTTTCTATTACGGCTGATGCCTCATCTCTTGTGAATTTTGAAAGTGCACCCGTAAGCACAAAGGTCATTCCCTCAAAGCGCTTATCGGTTATCTCCGTAAGACTCTTGGTGTTGAGACCGTAGGAAATAAGTCTTTCAATAAGATTTTTTGTCTGGGGCAATGAGAAGTATTCCGTGACCGCCTCAGCCATAATACTGCCGAAGCCGTCAATTTCAAGAAGCTCCTCCCTTGTTGCCGAGGCTGTTTTTTCAAGAGTGCCGAAGTGAGAGGCAAGAAGCTTTGCCGCCTTTTCACCGATATGATTTATACCGAGAGCAAAAATCAGCCTGCTCAGATCGTTTTCCTTCGATCTTTCTATTGCCGAAAGAATATTCAGAGCGGATTTTTCTCCCATTCCCTCAATTACGGCAATATCCTCTGCCTTAAGACAGTATATGTCTGCAATATCCTTTATCATACCCCTTTGGGCGAATACCTCAAGAATTGCCTCACCGAGACCTTCTATATCCATAGCATTTCTTGAGCAGAAATGTATCATAAGCCTTAATATCTGTGCGGGACATTCGGGGTTTGTGCATCTGTAAGCCGCTTCGCCCTCATCCCTGAAGACCTTTGCATTACACGACGGGCAGGTATCAGGATATCTGAAGGGCTCATTGCCTGAACGAAGCTTTACTCCCACTACCTCGGGAATTATATCTCCCGCCTTTCTTACCGTGACGGTGTCTCCTATTGCAAGGGCGAATTCATTTATTCTGCCTTCATTGTGAAGAGTTGCCCTCGAGACCGTTGAGCCCGCAAGAAGAACGCTGTCAAAAACGGCGGTAGGTGTAAGCACGCCTGTTCTTCCCACGCTTATTTCAATATCCCTTAAAACAGTATCCTTTTCCTCGGGAGGATATTTATATGCTACTGCCCAGCGGGGGAATTTTGCGGTGCTGCCGAGAGTTCTTCTGTGGCTGAAATCGTTGACCTTAATAACCGCACCGTCAATATCAAAGCCGAGAGAGCTTCTCATGTCACCGATCCTTTCAAGCTCCTTTTTTGCCTCCTCAATATTTTTACAGGGAGTGTAAAACGGCACGGTCACAAAGCCGAGGCTTCTGAGAAAGTCAAGGGAATTCTTATGATCCGAAAATTCACTGCCCTCATATTTCTGAACATTGAAAACAAAAATATCAAGCTTTCTTTCTGCCGTAACAGCGGGATTTTTCTGTCTCAGTGAGCCTGCGGCGGCATTTCTGGGATTTTTAAAGGGGGCTTCGCCTGCCGTCTCCTGCTTTTTTACCATTTCGGAAAATACCGCGGATGACATATATACCTCACCTCGCACGGTTATGTCCACATCCTTAAGAAGCTTCAGGGGGATGCTTCGGACAGTTCTCAGGTTTTCCGTTATATCCTCGCCCACATTTCCGTCGCCTCTCGTGGCGCCTCTTACGAAAATGCCGTTTTTATATTCAAGATTTACCGAAAGTCCGTCTATTTTAGGCTCTACCACATAAGAATATCCGCTTACCGCTTCCGATATTCTTCTGTCAAAATCATCTATCTCATCAAAGCTGAAGGCATCCTGCAGGCTTTCGAGTCTTACTTCAAATGTGACCGGCTCAAAGGTGTTCTCCGCTATTCCTCCGACTCTTACGGTGGGGGAATCAGGTCTTAAAAATTCGGGAAAGGCCTCTTCGAGCTCCTTGAGCTCTCTTTGAAGCATATCATAATCGCGGTCGCTTACGGGACTTTCGTTTTCTACATAGTATTTGTATGAATAGAAATTGAGCTTATCGCATAATTCGTCAATTCTGAGCCTTGCTTCTTCCTTTGTCATCTTAATTCTCCTTTATCTCTATCCATTGTGCAAGATGGTCGGATACCGCATTTTCTGAGGTTCCCTTATCGATTATTTCTATATCCCTTGAGGTGAAGATATAATCTATCTTCTTCTTCGGAGCATCCGAAGGGAAAGTGAGGTCTTTTGTATCGGAGCAGTTGAAGGCTTCAAAAAGGGGCTTCAGCTCCTCAGCATCGGGAGTGCAGTTGAAATCTCCCATAATGATGCATCTTTCATCGGACGCAAGGGATAAAACGGTCTTTACTGCATTTATTCTTTCATCCTTGTTAAGTCCCATATGAGTTACAAGCACAGTATAATTTTTTTCGGCTCGAGCAACTGCTCTTATTACTGCTCTTGATTCATACATCTCTTTTCCCGTCTTTATTTTCGGATCAGGAACGGCAAAGACTTCTGCCGTGATGGGATATCTGCTTAAAATTGCATTGCCGTAGGGTGATGTGCCTGCCACTGATATGGCTTTTCCGAAATAATGATTCATTGAGGTCAGTTCTCCCAGCTTTTTTGCCTGAGCGGTATATCCCGGAAGAAGACCTGCTCCTCTGACCTCATTGAGACCTGCAATATCTGCACCGACGGACAGTATCTCATCGGCAAATGCGGAAAAATCTATCTTTTTTGTCGAGTAGTTCATACAGTGAAGGATGTTGAAGGTCATTATTTTCATATGTGTCACCCTTGAAAAAAATTTATATTTGTAGTAGAATTATTGCCATGAAAGAATTTATTATATCAAAAAATGACGCAGGTCAGCGATTTGACAAGTTTATTACAAAAAGTGTTCCTCTTCTGCCTCAATCCCTTTTGTATAAATATCTCCGTGTAAAGAGAATCAAGCTCAACGGAAAGAAAGCGGAAATCTCCACAAGGCTCAAAGAGGGCGATAAGGTCGAGATGTATATAAACGATGAGTTTTTTGCCCCTAAGGAGGAGAAGTATTCCTTTATGTCGGCAGGCAGGGAGCTCAATATAGTTTATGAGGATGAAAATATCCTTCTTCTTAATAAAAAGGTCGGTCTTCTCTCGCATCCCGACGAAGGCGAGTATAATGATACTCTTATCTCAAGAGTGCAGAGATATCTCTATGAAAAAGGGGAGTATGATCCTAAAAATGAGGCATCCTTTGCTCCGGCACTTGCAAACCGTATAGACCGTAATACGGGCGGTATCGTAATTGCCGCAAAAAATGCAGAGTCTCTCAGAATACTCAATGAAAAGATAAAGCTCCGTGAAATAGAAAAAAGATATCTTTGCATAACCGTCGGCAGACCTCCGAAAAAGAGGGATATTGCCGAGGGTTTTATGGTAAAGGATGAGAAGAAAAATACTGTTACGGTATTTTCTCATCCCGTAAAGGGCGGTAAAAGTATGAAGACAGGCTATACCGTTATCGAAACAAGAGGAGAGCTTTCACTTGTTGAGGTAGAGCTTTTCACGGGAAGGACTCATCAGATAAGAGCACATATGGCTTCTCTCGGCTGTCCGCTTTTAGGTGACGGAAAATACGGCACCAATGCCGTTAATAAGAAATACGGCGGCTATAAAAAGCAGTGTCTTTATTCCTATAAAACAGGCTTTACATGGAAAACCGATGCGGGAATACTCAATTATCTCAAAGACCGATTCTTTGAGGTAGAGGATGTGTGGTTCCGTACAGCCTTTTTTGACGGCACCTTGGTGTAAGACTGCTTATCTCTTCGCCGTGAGCTCTTCAAAAAGAGCCTTACAGCCCTTATATATACATTCGTATGCTTCCTTGAATCTGCCGGTGTACCAGGGGTCGTCCACCTCACCGCCGCCGCAGTAATCAAGGAGCATTTTTATTTTACCGTCCGTATCCTCTCCAAGCATACGGGCAATGTTTTTCATATTCATATTATCCATTCCGATTATGAGATCATATTTCTCATAATCGCTTTTTTTAAGCCTTACGGCAGTTTTTCCCGCGGGATCGATACCGTGTAAGAGAAGCTGCTCTCTTGCAGGGGGATATACGGGATTTCCTCTGCCCATAAATATCTCATCATCGCTTGTAGCGGCAGAGGAAATATAAAATTCGTTTTCCCTTCCGGCCGTATTTACCATATCCTTAAAAATAAATTCTGCCATAGGACTGCGGCAGATATTGCCGTGGCAGACGAATAATATTTTTGTCATAGCCTTGTCTCCGTTAAGCTCTGCAATATAATATACTGTTTTCAGAGTCCGAGTTTTTTTATTATCTCATCTACTGATTCCTCAGGTGTTTTATCGGTGCAATCCACTGTGATGTCGGCGTATTTTTCATAAAGAGGGCTTCTTTCTGCAAAAAGCTCCGCTATACTGCTGCCCTTTTGCATTGCGATGCCTCTTGTTGTTATATCCCCGAGCCTTTTTATAAGTTCATCAAGATCTGTTTTCAGATATACCGCTATGCCGTTTTCCTTCAGGCTTTTCATGGCTTTTTCACCGTATACGGCACTGCCGCCCGTCGCAATAACGCTTTCGTTATAGTTTCCTGACATTATGATATTTTCCTCAAGCTCAATAAAATACTGTGTACCCTTGGTATTTATTGTCTCGCTGAGCGAACAGCCGGTTTCTCTTTGAATTATAAGATCGGTATCCGTAAAATCCATAAGCAGACTTTTTGCAAGAAGCACTCCCACAGTGCTTTTCCCCGCCCCCGGCATACCGATAAGTACGATATTTTTCACATGTATCACCAAATAATCATTATATCATAATTAACATATTTATTCAATAAAAAGTAGCAAAATAAAAGCCGGACAATGATATGTAACGATATTGATTCTTTTGCGTCCGCAAATATGATATAATATCCGTTCTCATGTGCCGTAGGCATATATCATCGCACGAAGTGTGATATCATACCGAAGGTATATCATCCGTTCCGACAGGAACGGATATCATTGAAAAAAGTCACCTTTGTCGGTAGACAAAAGTGACTTTTTCCGTGCGAAAGAGCAGTATAACGGTGCGGAAATGTAGGTAAGAAAAGCGAAAAGGTGCGTAACCGTACTGTTCGACATATTGGAATTTGTTTACTTGTTTGAATATGTATATTTTGCGATTAAAGTTTGTTCAATACTATCATCTGTTGTATCTACGAATAGGGTTCTTTCATAAGTATAGTTTTCGTGCTCAAGACAAGTTTCCAACATAAAAAGGAATATGCCCATATCAATTTTATTGTAATATCGAACTTTATCGGCAGGCATGATACCTCTTTTGCCAGGTTTCTTAAATCGGTATACCATCAAATCGCAACCAGTATTTTCTACAATCCAAGGTTGTGTATTACAAGCACTTGGTGTAAAACGAACAATCTCTGCAATTCCCAATGTATTTCCATTCCATATTTCACTGGTCGGTTTTCTTTTCGACTTGAACATA
>JAFSGH010000031.1 GCA_017440965.1 Clostridia bacterium
AAGCTTGCAATAGCGCAGGAGGGGAGAAAAACAGTCCGGTGGACTGTTTTTCGTTGGGAACCCTCGCCGGGGGTTCCCAAGTGCGAAGCACAAAATGATTAAAGTGAGTAATATGATTCCCCAACTTTCCGTGAAGAGGGAAAATTTAAGAAAAATTTATTAAATATATAATAATCTTTTTAATATAACTATTGCTTATTTTTTTAAGGTATGCTAAAATACATAAGATATAATATAAAATAAGAGCAATATGCATTTTATTTGAAAATTTTTATTTGGAGTACATAATGAATACAAAGAAATTGCTTAAAGATTACACAACAGAACAGCTTTGTGAGCTTGAAAGGACTGTTCAGAAAAGATATGACGAATTCGTTGCAGCAGGTATAAGCCTTAATATGGCAAGAGGTAAGCCTGCATCAGATCAGCTCGATCTGTCAGATGATATGTTTTCCTTGTCTTTGAAGGAAGAAGGCTTTTTGTCATCAGATAATAATGACTGCAGAAATTACGGTCTTCTCTACGGAATTCCCGAATGCAGAAAGCTTTTCGGTGAGATACTCGGAGTTGATGCTGAAAATGTTATGGCCTGCGGCAGCTCAAGCCTTAATCTTATGTTTGACTTTATTGCCCAGTGCTGTTACAGCGGTATTGCAGGCTGCAAACCTTGGATGTTCAATAAGAACAGAAAGTTTATAGCTGTAGTTCCGGGATATGACAGACATTTTGCCATTGCACAGTATTTCGGTCTTGAGATGATAAATGTTCCTATGACAAGCAAAGGTCCGGATATGGATATGATAGAGGATATTATCAAAGATCCCGATGTTAAAGGAATGTTCTGTGTTCCTAAATATTCAAATCCCGACGGAATCACATATTCTGACGAGACAGTAAAAAGACTTGCTGCTATGAAGCCTGCCGCTAAGGATTTCAGGGTAATATGGGATAACGCCTATGCCGTTCACGATTTTTATGACGAAGGTGATAAGCTTCTTAATATTTTTGATGAAGCCGAAAAGTACGGTAATCAGGATAATTTTGTCGCCTTTACCTCTACATCGAAAATTACTTATGCGGGTGCAGGTGTCTCGGCAATAGGCACAAGTAAAAATAATTTTGATGAGATCAGCAAGAGACTTACATTGCAGATCATCAGCTACGATAAGATAAATCAGCTGAGGCATTGCCGTGTTTATAAGTCAATGGACGATATAAAGGCTCAGATGAAAAAGCATGCAGCTATCCTTCGTCCGAAATTCAGTACGGTGCTTGAAATTCTTGACCGTGAGCTGTCAGGCCTCGGAATAGCCTTATGGAACGAGCCTAAGGGTGGTTATTTCATAAGTCTTGATGTTGTTACAGGCTCCGCTAAATATGTCGGAGAGCTTTGTAAGAATGCAGGACTTACTCTTACCGGTGTCGGAGCTACATATCCTTACGGAAAGGATCCCGAGGATAAGAATATCCGTCTTGCTCCCTCTTGTCCATCAGTCGAAGAGCTGAAGGTAGCATCTGAAATAATTTGTCTTTCGGTAATTCTTGCCGCTTGTAAAGAGCTTAAAGGCGAATAAAAAGGGAAGTGTAATAATGTTTCGTATCGGTCACGGTTATGATGTGCATAAGTTTTCTGAAAACAGAAGGCTGATTCTGGGCGGCGTAGAGATCCCCTATGAAAAAGGACTACTCGGACACTCTGATGCGGATGTGCTTGTTCACGCTGTATGTGATGCCCTGCTCGGTGCTGCAAGTCTCGGTGATATCGGAAAGCATTTTCCGGATACTGATGCTGCTTATAAAAACGCCGACAGTATAGAACTGCTTAAAAGAGTCTGTAAGTTACTTAAGGAAAACGGCTATGAGATAGCAAATATTGATTCCACGGTAATTGCCCAGAAGCCGAAATTAGCTCCTCATATTCAGAGAATGCGCGAAAATATTGCTGCAGCCTGCGGACTTGATACAGATGCAGTCAGTGTAAAGGCTACAACTGAAGAAGGGCTCGGATTTACGGGTGAACTGCTCGGAATATCAGCTCACAGTGTTGTATTGATCAATAAATAATTACGGTGGTGTAACAGATGTTTATAGAAACTCTTAAAACTTTTTTTATGCAGGTCAAAGATGTTTTTGTTAATATAGATTGGCTCCCTGATATTGCAGATATTTTGTTGGTTGCCGTTCTTATATATGCTTTGATCACTCAGCTGAGAAAGTCTCAGTCAATTCAGATAATCAAGGGAATTATTTTTGTAGCAGTAATTTACGGTCTTGTAAATCTGCTCGGAATGAATACAAGTAAGTTCATTTTTACAAAGCTCTTCTCTGATGTTATCATTATTTTCGTTGTTCTGTTCTCATCAGAGCTTCGACATGCTCTTGAAAATGTGGGAAAGAGAAAGATAAGAAAGGGCTCACTTTTCTTTTCTTCATCAGCAAACGATGAAGGTCAGGTCGAGGCTATAAACGCTGTCTGCCGTGCCTGCGGTGCAATGAGCCGCAGTAAGGTCGGTTCTCTTATCGTTTTTCAGCGCGATTCTCTTCTCGGAGATCTTACGAAGCACGCCGTAAGTATTGATTCCGAAACCACTTTTGAAATGCTTTGCAGTATTTTCTATCCCAAGGCACCTCTTCACGACGGTGCAGTTGTTATTAAGGACGGCCGCATAAATGCTGCCCGCTGTGTTGTTCCTATGAAGAATGACAGACTTGTTACTGAAAATGTCGGCACAAGACACCGTGCTGCAATTGAAGTAAGTCTTAATTCCGACGCCGTCGCAGTTGTTACAAGCGAAGAGACCGGTATCATCTCACTTGCAGTAGAAGGAAAGCTTATCAGAGGTCTTACTGACAGTGAGCTCAGAGAAAAGCTTGGCGGGTTGTTGCTCAGCGACAAGACCTCAAAGGGACGAAGAAAAAAGAAAAATAAAAAGAATGCAGTGGAAAATCCCCCTGTTGAGCCTGTACAGGAAGAGGTTGTCGAAATCAGCACCGAAAATTCCGTAGAAGCTAAAGAGGAAGAGGTTGCAATTGAAGCTCCCTTTAATGATGCTGTTAATGATACGGAAAATAAGATTGTCAATGAAGGAGCAATGAATGATGAACAGGAATAATGAAAGCAACGCAAAAAACAAAATGTCATTTTCATCATTAATGTCAAATAACAAGATCGTATTTGTCTTCTCACTTCTTATTGCAGTCATCTGCTGGTGCCTTGTTTCCATGTCGCAGACTACTGAAATAGAAAGAGTTTTTCAGGGCGTCAGTGTAAATGTTGGTATAGATGAGAGCCTTGCAAAGAACAGCGGACTTGAAATTTTCGGTGACAAAGACTTTACTGTTGATGTTACAGTTAAAGGCTTAAGCTATATAGTTAATGATCATGCTTTTACAAATGAAAATATTTCTGTCACAGCTTCATGCTCAGCAGTTACCACAGCCGGATCCTATGATCTTCCTCTCAGTGCCTCCGTCGTGGGTATTTCAGGTGATGCCGAGGTTGTTGATATTTCTGCAAAAACTATCCGTGTGACCTTTGATGAGCGTGTTTCAAAAACATTTGCTGTTACGGAAGAAATAAAAGAGCTTGACGGCTATTCTCTCGGCGAAGGTCTTATCAGAGAGAATCCGAGACTCAGTGCAGATACTATTGAAATATCAGGTCCTTCAAGAGAGATCGCAAAGATAACCTCAGTAAAGGCTTATGTTGAGCTTAATAAGGAGCTTACTGCAACAGAAAGCTTTAAGGCTGAGATCATCGCTGAATCCTCCTCAGGCGTAATTGACCTTTCTGTATTCACCATAGAAATGTCTGAGCCTGTTTATGTTACGATTCCCATTAATAAGGTAGGCAAGTATGAAACTGCTGTTGATTTTATAGGAATGCCTCAGGATTACCGAGAGAAGGGAATAGAGTATTCTGTATATCCCTCAGAGGTCGATGTTTCCGTTCTTATTGATTCAAGCGATACACAGATAAATGACAGCAATGAAATTCTTATAGGTACTATAGATTTCAGTGAGATCAATAATTCCGTAAACAGAATTGTTATCAATAATGATAAGCTTTCTTCAGATGTGAAGAATTTTACTGTTACCATTGATATGTCAAAGATGGGCAAGAGATGGCTTGAATTACCCGTGGATACAAGCTCCATCACTGTGCCTGACGGAGTAAAGGTCCTTTCTGCTACAGTTGAGTCTGTTCAGATCGTAGGTCCTCAGTCATCTGTTATGAATATAGACAAATCTGCCGCATATGCAGTGCCTGTATTTGATGATGTTACATATTCAAGCGGAAAGCATACAATTCCGGCAAAAATTGTTTTAAGAACCCTGACGGACAGCTGGATACACGGTACATACACAGTAGAGATTGAAGTAGAATAAAAAAAGGGAAGTGAGCATAGTGAAAATCAGAGCATCGATCAGAATATTAAGTGTTATTGCATTGATTCTTTCATTTTCTTCTTGCTCACTTATTGACTTTTTTTCTGCGGACAGTCTTATAAGACCGCCGAGGCTTACAGGTGAGAATGCCGCTCTTCAGACGGCTGTAGTTGAGTCTGTCGGCACAGATATCAATCTTTATACACCAATTGCAGGTGAGCACAGAGCTTCATACATACTGTTCGATATGAATAATGACAATAACGATGAAGCAGTTGTCTTTTATTCTCATGTCTCAAATTCCTCAGTCGTTCATATGCATCTTTTAAGCAGTATGAACGGAAAGTGGTTTTCCGTCGCTGATGTCATAGGCTCGGGAACTGAAGTTTATGAGGTAGCATTTTTCAATGTTGACAATTTTCAGGGGACAGAGATAGCAGTCACTTGGTCTCTTGATGATTCCAAGCGGGAAAAAACACTGTCCCTCTATAAGGTAGCTTCTCTTGATGCAAATTCCGATTCGCTGAGCTCCGTTGCAACCGTTCAGATCGCCGATTATGTATGCTTCGACATCGATTCCGATGCAGTAAATGAATTGCTCTATTTTTACTATCAGGATCTCAGCAAAGGAGACAAGGTTTCTGTAAGGCTTCTTGATTACAGTGTTCAGGAAGAAAAATTTGTCCCTTTGAGTGAAATTCAGTTTTTACATGAGGTGTCCTCATTTGCAGCGATAAGCTTTGAAAAGAGCAATAATGATTATCTGATATATGTTGACTGCATTTCAGGTAGCGGCAGTTATTTCACAAAGCTTATAGTTTACGATTACGAAAACAGTGCCCTGTATCTTCCCGATTCGGACAAAAACGATATTTATGAGCTGTCTCTTCGCAATCTTGATATTCTTTGCTCTGATTTTAACGGTGACGGAGAGCTTGAGATACCTTCTCAGATTTCTTATGAAGAATCTTACACAGTTGGTGCTCCGGAAGGTGTATCATATTATCTTACCTTCATTGAATGGTTCCAATATGATAATTCTGATTTAAGCTCTGTCGGAAAGTATTATTTTAATGTTGCCGACGGTTTCAGAATGAAAATTGATTCACTTTATGATGATTATTATTTTGTGTATGATTATCTCAACGGTGTGACTCAGGTGAGACTCCGCAATTTTGATGAGGAAAACAATGTTGTATTTTCCGTTGCAAGAGCCGAAGATTCTGATGTTATCTATCCTCTTATTCAGGAAAAGGACGGTTTTGATATAGTCATTACCGCAAAGGGTGAAAAACTCAGAATTACGCGTGATTATGTATTGAAGTTAATTGAAAATATTTAAGGAAGGGTTATAAATGAAAAGAATTCTGATAGCTGAAGATGAAAAATCTATCCGTGAATTTATTGTTATTAACCTTAAAAGAAGCGGCTTTGATGTGGTTGAGGCGGATAACGGCGAAACTGCTCTGAAGCTTTATGAAGAATATAACGGCTGCTTTGATATTGCGCTTCTTGATATAATGATGCCCGGTGTTGACGGGCTTGAGGTATGTAAGCAATTAAGACAGAAGAGCAGTACTTTAGGTATAATAATTCTTACAGCAAAAACTCAGGAGATGGATAAGGTAACAGGCCTTCTTGTTGGTGCTGACGATTATGTAACAAAGCCTTTTTCTCCCTCTGAGCTTATGGCAAGAGTTGACGCTATCTACCGCCGTGTTACTATTAACAGGGAATTTGCTGAAAAGAGCAAGGACAAGAGCAGTGTTATCACGCTCGGAGATTTTACCCTTGATCTGAGAAGCAGAGTGCTTACAAAGCGCAGTGTGCAGATAGAGCTTACACAGGTTGAATTTCAGATTATGGAATTCTTCTTTACTCATCCCAATACTGCCCTTGAAAGAAGTGAGATATTAAATCATGTATGGGGCAATATGTATTACGGTGATGATAAGGTCGTAGATGTAAATATAAGAAGGCTTCGTATGAAGCTTGAGGATGACCCCTCAAGTCCCCATCATCTGACAACCATATGGGGAATCGGTTATAAATGGTTGATCTAACAGAAAAGGAGAGTACGGTATGTTAAAAAGCGGTATTACTGTCAGATGGCTTCTGACGACCATATTGGTTATAGCGCTTATTCTGGCTTGTATTTCTGCCACTATCGTGCTCGGACTTCGCGATTATTATTACGATACAGTTGAAGGTAAGCTTCAGTCTTTAGGACAAAGCGGAGTAATTGCTGATTATTTCAGCTCTTATCTTGATTCCGCCGATGATGCTTTTTCCTCCCGTGCTCAGGAATATGTTGACAATTTTCAGGATATTAATGTTGCAGAGCTTTGGGTTATCAACAAACAGGGAGATATTATTGCTTCTTCTACAGGATTTATTTCCGAAAGTGAGATATATCCCGATTATGAAGATGCTCTCCAATCTGTTTCGGGACGAGCATTATGGCAGGGGGCAATGAGCAGCGGAGAAAAGGTTATGGCGCTTTCCGTGCTTCTTCCTAAAACCAACGGCAATAGTAACGGTGCCATAAGATATATTATATCTCTTGAAGCTGTAGACATTCAGGTTTGGAAGATAGTTCTTGTTGTCAGCATTGTTTGTTTGTTTGCTCTTATGCTTGTTGTTATTTCAGGTCTCTTTTTTATCCGCTCGATCGTTACCCCGGTGAAGCGGATAAATGCAGCCGCAAGAACGATTGCCGCAGGTAATTATTCTCAGAAGATCGAAATTAATAAAAGATATGACGACGAGCTTGCCGAGCTTGCCGAATCTATCAATTATATGACTGCGGAGATCGATAAGACCGATAAAATCAAAAATGACTTTATTTCAACGGTTTCCCACGAATTGCGTACTCCTCTTACTGCAATTAAAGGTTGGACGGAGACGCTTCTTTGCATAAATGAGTCTCAGGATGAGACAATAAACAGCGGTCTCAGGGTCATTCAGAATGAGACGGAACGCCTTTATTCATTGGTTGAGGATCTTCTTGACTTCTCCCGTATGCAGAGCGGAAGAATCACTTTGAGACTCCAGAAGATAGATATTATTGCCGAGCTTGATGATGCCGTTTATGTTTTGCGGGACAGAGCCACAAGAGAAGGAAAGGAAATTTTCTATTCATCACCCGATTATCCTGCACCCGTCAATGCAGATCCTGACAGAATAAAGCAGGTATTTGTTAATATTATTGATAATGCAATTAAATACACTCCGGCAGGCGGCAGAATTTCAATTGTTGCAATGATCGGATCGGACAGTATAAAAATTAAAGTAGCAGACACAGGATGCGGAATTTCTGCCGAGGATCTTCCGAGGATCAAGGAGAAGTTTTATAAGGCAAATCTGTCTGCAAAGGGTTCAGGTATCGGACTTGCCGTGTGTGATGAGATAGTCTCATTGCATAAGGGCACTCTTGATATCACAAGTGTGCTGGGAGAGGGCACAGAGGTTTGTATAACTATCCCCACGCTTCCCGTTAATTTATCAGAAAGGAAAGACAGCTGATGAGCGAAAAAGTTAAAAATACAAAGGCATCTATAGGCGGACAGGCACTTATCGAGGGTGTTATGATGAACGGTCCCAAAGGAGCCGCACTTTCTGTCAGACATACTGACGGACATATAATTACAGAAACAACTGAAGTTAAACATATTAAAGATAAGATAAAGTTTCTTGGTTTTCCTTTTATCAGAGGAATTGTAAACTTTATAGAATCCATGACAGTAGGATATAAGTCTCTTATGAGATCAGCTGAATTATCAGGTCAGCTTGATGCCGAAGAGGAGACAGAGGAGATGTCTAAGCTTGATAAGTGGCTGAATTCTCATCTCGGTCCTAAAGCAGTTACGGCAATAACTCTTGTTTGCTCTGTATTTGTAGTTGCTTTATGTGTTCTTCTTTTCTTTTATGCTCCCACTTATCTTGTTGATATTATTGACAAATATCTTCTTCATGGTGCTATAAGTGAATTTCATCCCTTCTTTGAGGGCATCATCAAAATGATCATAGTCGTATGCTATATGCTTGCCGTATCTCAGATGAAGGATATAAAGCGTGTGTTTATGTATCACGGGGCTGAGCATAAGAGTATTTTCTGCTATGAAAAGGGAAAGCCTCTTACTGTTGAAAATGTAAGAGAATGCAAAAGGTTTCATCCCCGATGCGGTACAAGCTTTATCTTTATAGTTCTCATTGTTAATGTTGTCGTTTCTTCTCTTATAGTTCTGCTTTTCCCTGTGCTTAATTCCCCAGAATTAAGGCTCATATGGACTGTAGTAAAAATATTTGCAATTCTTCCTCTTGTTACCGGTATCAGCTATGAATTTATAAGATATGCAGGACGCCACGATAATGTGTTTACTAAAATTTTGTCCGCACCCGGCTTATGGATGCAGAGAATTACCACTAAAGAGCCTACTGATGATATGATAGAGGTTGCAATTGCATCAATTAAAGCTGTAATTGATGAGCTCCCGGAGGAAAAAACTGAATGAGTACACTGAAGGAGCTATACGATGCAGGTGCTGATAAATTAAATGATGCATTTATTGATGATGCACGCTTTGATGCAATGCAGCTTCTTCTTAGGATCACTCATTTATCTTCCTCAGAGTATTTTCTTAAAAGTAATGAGAATGCTTCAGAGGAACAAATTTGTGAATTCTATTCTCTGATAGAAAGGCGGATCAACGGTGAGCCTCTTCAGTATATAATCGGTGAATGGTCTTTTTATGAATCTGAGTTTTACGTGGGAAAGGGTGTGCTGATTCCCCGTCCCGAAACGGAGGAGCTTGTAGAAAGAGTGATCTCTCTGATAAGAGAAAACGGCTGTAAGACAGTTTATGATCTCTGCTCAGGCTCAGGCTGTATCGGTCTCAGCATTTCAAAGGCATGTCCCGATGTACATTGCTATTTATTTGAACTTTACGATGATGCTCTGTTTTATCTTTATAAAAACTGTGAAAGAATGAAGCTTCAGAATGTAAGTGTTATTAAGCTTGATATTCTGAATTTTTCTCCCCGTGATATTCCTAAACCCGATATTATTGTTTCCAATCCTCCTTATATAGGATCCGATGAAATTTCCTCTCTTCAGAAGGAGGTCTGTCTTGAGCCTCATACTGCTCTTGACGGAGGAGTTGACGGTCTTGATTTTTACCGTGCTATTACAGAAAAATGGCTTCCTTTACTTAATAATAACGGTTTTATTGCAGTCGAATGCGGTGAAGGGCAGACAAAAGATATCGTTTCTCTGCTTTCGGCTTCTGCTGATTCTTATGCTGTGAATGATGCTTACGGTCTTGACCGTTTTGTTATAGGAAAAAAATATTGAAAGGAGATCAATATGATAAGTGAGTTTTTGGCTTTGCTTGCAGGTGAGACAGATTTTGTTACATTTTTGATTGACCTTTGTGTTCTTATGTTTGTTGTTATCTGCTGTATGCCCGTGCACGAATGTGCTCACGCTTTTGTTGCCGATAAGCTCGGTGATCCTACGGGAAGATTGCACGGCAGGATTACTTTTAATCCCTTGGCTCATCTTTCCTGGCAGGGAACTTTGATGATCGCTGTATTCGGCTTCGGATATGCAAAGCCCGTTCCCTGTAATATAAGAAATTTCAAAAACAGAAAGCTCTATTTCGGACTTACTGCTCTTGCAGGCCCTGTATCTAACCTCTTATTGGGCTTTATCTTTGTTGTACTGTCCTGCATTTTTATGATCTTCATTACTGACACCTCTTCGGTTGTTTTTGAGATCGCCCATATGTTCTTTTATTATGTTGCTTATTATAATATCGCTCTTGCGGTATTTAATCTTATACCTCTTCCGCCTCTTGACGGATCAAGAATTCTCGCTATTGTTCTTCCCGATCATCTTTATTATAAGATGTTTGAGTATGAAAGATATCTTTTCTACGCTTTATTCATTTTACTCTTCGTTTTTAACCGTATAGGTTTTTCGCCTCTTAGTTTGATATCATCATCTATTCTTGATATCTTATTTAATGCTGTATGTTCACTTTTTAGTATTTTTATATAATTAAGGGATGTATCTATGTCTTCGATCAATTATAAGATAGAGGTATTTGAAGGTCCTATGGATCTTCTGCTGCATCTTATTACAAAACATAAATTAAATATACACGATATTCCTATTGTTGAGCTGGTTGAACAGTATCTTTCTTATGTCGAAAGCATGAAGGAAGCTGATCTTGAGATCGCAAGCGAATTTCTTGAAATGGCTGCAAGACTTGTATATATCAAAACTGTTTCACTGCTTCCTGTATATGATGAGGGAGAGAAGCTTCGTCAGGAGCTTAGCGGCGAGCTTATTGAATATGCAGAATGTAAGAGAGTTGCTCAGGTGCTTTCTACAAAAACGGAAGGCTTTGATCATATCTCCCGACCTCAGGAGCAGTTTGAGGTAGATATGACATATACAAGAGTGCATGACTCTCTTGAGCTTCTTAATGCCTATATGAGAGTTGTGGGAAAACGGCTCAGAAAAATACCGCCGCCCCTTGATTCCTTCAGAACGATCGTTGTCAAAAAAATCGTTTCTGTTTCAAGCAAGATAAAGAATATTGTCAGTGTTCTTTCATCAGGCGGAAAGCACAGCTTTTCGGATATATTAAAAGCATCGGAGAGCCGATCGGATATGGTGGCTGCCTTTCTTGCTATTCTTGAGCTTGCCAAAACAAAGCATATTATTCTGAGCGGTCAGGGAAGTGATCCTGATATAGAGCTTATCAAGGTTCCGGAAGGAGAATTGGATTTTGACTGATAAAACTATTAATCTGAAGAATACTGTTGAAGCAATTGTTTTTGCTTCAGGTGAGCCTATTGACAGAATAAGGCTGATTGAAGCATTAGGCTGCAGTCCTGAGCGTCTTGACGGTATTCTTAATGAGATTGCAAAGGATTATTCTGAGAGAGGCAGTGCCGTAGAGCTTCTGATGCTCGGCTCTGCAGTGCAGTTTGCAACAAGAACGGAATATGCAAATGCTGTCAGAAATGTACTTGATATGAAGAAAAATCAGCCGTTATCCTCTGCCGCATTTGAGGTTCTCGCAATTGTTGCTTATAATCAGCCTGTAACAAAGGCTTTTATTGAGCAGGTCAGGGGAGTTGATTGCAGCGGTGTAATTAATACTCTCTGTCAGAGAGGTCTTATTGAAGAGTGCGGAAGACTTGACTTACCGGGTAGACCTTTGCTATACTGTACTACAACTGATTTTCTTAAGTGCTTCTGTATGACTACATTAGCGGAATTACCCGATATTCCTGATACTAAAGCGGCGGCAGCAGCTCTTGAAAATATACATAATGAGGAAAATGTCATAGCCGGACAGATGTCCATTCTTTAATTATTTTGAAAGGGGTGCCGAAATGATAGTCTTAAAGATTATAGGCGGTATTATTCTCTCAATACTTGCACTTATCATTCTTATTTTGTGTGTGAAAGTCAGAATTTTTGCAGAGTATTCCGATGTTGACACAAATGTAAGACTTCAATGGCTTTTTATTAAGATCCCTTTGTACCCGGGAAAAAAGAAAGAGAAAACCGGAAATTCGGAAGATACAAGTAAGAATGCAAAAAAAACCGAAGCATCAGCGGAAAATGCCGAAAGCACTGAGACGACAACCGCTGACTCATCTTCAGATGAGGCTTCTTCTAAAGAAGTAAATGAAACTTCAGCAGAGAACACTGAAGACTCAACAGTCAAAAAAGCTTCAACGAAGCCCGATAACAGCCTTCTGAAGCTTATATATTCTGCACACGGAATTGACGGACTGCTTCTTATTGTCAGAAGACTTTTCAATGCCTTAGGCTCCTTTTTCGGCGGTCTTTCAAGATCAATTGTTATTGATGAATTGTATATAGATGTGATGTGTAATAAAAATGATGCCGCTTCCACAGCTATTTATTACGGAGAGGTCTGTTCAGCATTATTTCCGATGCTTGGTGCATTGGTTACTAAATATAAAGTCAGAAAATATGATATAAATGTCTATCCTGATTATTTAGCTAAGCATTCTTCAGCAAATTTCGCAGTGTCGCTGCATCTTTATCCGATATATGTTGTCGGAATCAGCATTCTTCTTGTAATGCGTCTTTTATTCAAGGTTTTATTCAGGCTTGTTGTAAAATGCATCCCCCTGATTAAAAATAAACAACCGACAGCGGAAAAGTCTGCTGTCAGCAAAAAGGCAAATATTAAATAAATATAGAAAGTGAGTGTTCAGAATGAAGGAACAGTCAGCAGCAGGAATTCTTGCTACAACAATTGAAAAGGTACGCAATCTTGTAGATGTAAGCACCATCGTCGGTGAGCCTATTGCTCTTAACGATGAGATCACCGTAATTCCCGTATCAAAGGTTACATACGGTTTTGCTTCAGGCGGCTCCGATTTCCCGTCAAAGAACAATACACAGCTTTTCGGCGGTGGCGGCGGTGCTGGTGTCACCATCAATCCCGTAGCATTCCTTGTTCTCAAAAACGGTGAGGTTACGCTCAAGCACATTACCTCTAATGACAATGCAGCTGAGCGCTTTGTTAATATGGTTCCCGAGGTTATTGACAAGGTAAGCGATGTTGTCGGCAAGGTTAAATCATCAGAAAAATAAATCGGTAAATTTTAATAATATACTTAAAGGTTGATGATGTCTGTTTTAATTAAAGAGATATCAGCAGCCTTTAGAGTGTTGTTATTATTATTTCCGGAAAGGTATAAATATGGCTGAATTAGTCAGATTACAAAAATATATGGCAGATTGCGGTGTGGCTTCGCGCCGTAAGTCAGAAGAATTGATTGCCGCAGGCAAGGTAAAGGTAAACGGCGTAATAGCTTCTGTCGGCGATAAGGTGGATCCTAAAAATGATACCATCAGTGTAAACGGAAGAAAGCTTACAAAGGATAAAAACTATGTTTATCTGATGCTTCATAAGCCGAGAGGCTATGTCACTACCATGAGCGATGAGATGGACAGAAAATGTGTGGCTGA
Organism: Clostridia bacterium; assembly: GCA_017440965.1. Lineage (GTDB taxonomy): Bacteria > Bacillota > Clostridia > Oscillospirales > Acutalibacteraceae > RUG806. Next base: position 13,418 of record JAFSGH010000031.1, read on the forward strand.
GCTTGTTGCCGATGTGGGAAAGAGGATATATCCCATCGGAAGGCTTGACAGAGATTCTGAAGGCCTTTTACTCTTTACAAATGACGGTGAATTTGCAAATGCACTTACCCATCCTTCAAGACACATCTCAAAAACCTACAGAGTCAGTGTTAAGCCTGCGATTACAGAGGATCAGCTTACCGTGCTTACTTCTTCTCTTATGATCAACGGTAAAAAGACTCTCCCTGCTGAAGTCAGGATAATTAACAGAGAAGCAGAAAAAACTACTCTTGAGATTATTTTATATGAAGGCAGAAACAGACAGATAAGAAGACTTTGTGAGGAAGCAGGGCTTGAGACTGCAAGACTTAAGCGCCTTTCCATAGGTCAGCTCACTCTCGGCGGTCTGAAGGTAGGCGAATACCGTCATCTTACCCACGATGAGATCAGTCTTCTTAAGAGACAATCAGGATGCTATTGATGTAAGGAGCAAAGGATTATGGTCAAAAGTATGACAGGATACGGAAGAGCCGTAGGCACCGTGGGTGCTATGACTATTACCGTTGAGATCAAAAGCGTAAATCATAGATTTTTTGAGTTTACCCCCAAGGTATACAGAGCCTATTCCTTCCTTGAGGAGAAATTAAAATCATATTTACAGCAGTTTATATCAAGAGGCAAGGTTGATTGCTTCGTTCAGATTGAAACCGATGATATTGAGGATTGTATCGTTCAGGTCAATCATTCTCTCGTTGCGGGATATGTAAATGCTTTCAAGGAGATATCCGAAAAGCACGGTATAGAATCAGACGATGTTTTTGAGATGCTTGTATCTAAATCGGATATTTTTACGGTAAGAAAGGCTCCCGCCGATGAAGATGCAATATGGGAGGCTGTGCGTCAGGTAACTGAGGAGGCCGTAAAAGCATTTATAGAAATGAGAACGGTTGAAGGCGATAAGCTTAAAAAGGATATTCTTTCAAGGGCTGATTCCATCATTGAAAGCGTGGCTTTTGTAGAGGAGCGCTCTCCCGAGACTGTCAGGGAATATAATGAAAAGCTGAAAGCCCGTATAGCAGAGCTTATAAATGATGCAAATGTCGATGAGCAGAGACTTCTTACTGAGGCTGCTGTTTTTGCAGATAAGATTGCTGTAGCTGAAGAAACAGTGCGTCTGAGAAGTCATATCGATCAGCTCAGAAGCTTTTTTGAGTCTGACGAGCCCATTGGAAGAAAGCTTGATTTCCTTGTTCAGGAGATCAACAGAGAAGCTAATACTATCGGCTCAAAGGCTTCCGATATTGAAATCGCACGCCGCGTTATAGATATCAAGTCAGATATTGAAAAGATACGTGAGCAGATACAGAATGTAGAATAATCGGTGATTTCAGATGAAGCTTATTAATATTGGTTTCGGCAATCTTGTAAATGCCGAAAGAGTGGTTGCTGTAGTGGTGCCGGATTCTGCACCTGTAAAGAGAATTATTCAGAATGCAAAGGATGCAGGACGTCTTATTGATGTTACACAGGGCAGAAAAACAATGTCTGTTGTGTTTACTGACAGTGAGCATGTCATTCTTTCTTATCTTAAACCTGAAAAAATATCCGACCGCTTTACCGATGACAGTGCTGTTGTGGAGGATTTGTACTGATGAATGAAAAAAATACTGCGGGCAGACTGTTTGTTTTATCCGGTCCCTCAGGCTGCGGAAAGAATACTGTATATGACGGATTGTGTGAAATAAATCCCGATGTTGTTCAGACTGTTTCTATGACAACAAGAGCTCCCAGAGAAAACGAGATCGACGGAAAGGATTATTATTTCGTCACTAAAGAGGAATTTTTTAAAAGAGTTGACAACGGAGAGTTTCTTGAGTATGTCAATTACGGAGAAAATTATTACGGAACACTCAAATGTGAGATAAACCGTTTATTGGAAGCGGGAAAGACCATTGTAATGGTTATTGAGGTGTGCGGAGCACTCAACATCAAGAGAGCTTTTCCCGACTCAACTTCTATTTTCCTTCTTCCTCCTTCTGTTGAGGTTCTTTCAGAGCGTCTGAGAAGCAGAGGACAGAATTCTGAGGAGGATATCAACATCCGACTCAGCATTGCTATGGATGAAATGAAGCAAAAGGACAATTATGATTATTGTGTAATAAACGATGATCTTAAGACCTGCGTTGATGAGATCAATGCAATAATACAGAAATAATTAACCAAAGGAGTTTTTATTATGATAAACATTGACATGAAGCCTCTTCTCAAGGGCGGTATCAGCAGATATTCACTTGTAGTAGGTGTTGCAAAGAGATCAAGAGAGATTGCTGATGAGGTAGCAAGCGAGGATAAGGATCTTACCGAAAAGCCCGTAAGCATTGCTGTCGGCGAGCTTCTTGACGGCGAATTTACTATCAAGGAGCCTTCTGTGAACGAATAATCTTGAGGTGTTAAGTTTTGACCTTTCCTGCCGTTGCACTTATCGGTGTTGAAAATTGCAGTTATTCATTTGACAATCTTTTTTCATATGCTGTTCCTGAGGATTATAAAGAGTTTATATCCCCGGGAATTAGGGTAATGGTGCCGTTTGGAAGCGGCAATAAATTAAGACAGGGCTTTGTTTTCGAAATTTCTGATAAAACTACAGACGATGTCACATTAAAAAGCATCGCATCCGTTATTGATTCCCGGCCGATACTTTCCGAAGAGCATATAAAACTCGCTCTTTGGCTGCAGGAGAGGTGCTTTTGCACATATTTTTCTGCGGCAAAGGCTTTATTGCCCGGCGGAATGTGTATGAAGACAGAGCGCATATATTCTTGTGCTTCGGATATTTTACCTGAGGATTATAATAATCTTTCGGGTGACGAGAGGGCAGTAATAGATCTTCTCAGAAAAAAAAGAGATTTTGTCAGAGAAAGCCTGATACTTAAGCGTATCGGCGTTGAAAGCAGCTCTGTGCTGTTAAAAAAAATGACTCGGAAAAAGCTTCTGCTCGAATCATCCGATGCTTTCTCAAGAGTCCGCGATCTCTCGGTACAATTGGTAAAGCTCTCTGATGATTTTACCCGTGATACATATGATTGTATTACAGATAAGCAAAAGGCTGTTGTTGACGCACTTTTTGATATCGGTGCCGCGTCAGTTAAGGAGCTGTGTTATTTTACCGGTGTCAGCGAATCTGTTGTTAAAACACTTATAAAAAACGGTGTGTGTGTGCTTTTTTCTGCTCCCGTTCAACGCGAAGTTGATATTGATACAGATCAGTTTACTTATAAAAAGCCTGTGCTGTCCGATATGCAGTCTGCTTGCTTTGATGAGCTTTATAAGTCTTATAAGACTAAATCTCACCGATCGGCGCTTTTGTTCGGTGTCACCGGCAGCGGAAAGACAAGTGTGTATCTTCAGCTTATTGATTCGGTGCTTGCCGATAATAAAAATGTTATAGTTCTTGTTCCTGAGATTTCTCTTACCCCTCAGACCTTTTCGATTTTCAAGCAAAGGTATAAGGATGATATAGCCGTTCTTCACAGCGGTCTTTCAATGGGCGAGCGGCATGATGAATGGAAACGCATTTATGAAGGCAAGGTCAGGGTAGTTATAGGGACAAGAAGTGCCATATTTGCGCCAATAGATAATATCGGACTTATTGTAATTGATGAAGAACAGGAGCATACATATAAGTCTGAAATGTCACCTCGGTATAATGCAAAGGATGTTGCACGCTTTCGCTGTAAGTATAACGATGCATTTCTGCTTCTTGCGTCTGCCACTCCCTCAGTTGAATCATATGCAAAAGCCAAGAGCGGTCAGATGCTTCTTTGTGAATTGAAAAGCCGCTTCGGAAATGCCGTGCTGCCGGATGTCCATACTGTGGATATGACAGTCAGAAGCAATAAAACTGCCTTCTTTTCAATAAGTGCTCCTCTTGCAGAGGAAATAGAGAAGAATCTTCATAACAATGAACAGTCAATTCTTCTTGTTAACAGACGAGGCTTCAATACCTTTGTGGCTTGCAGTGAATGTAAAAAGGTCGTAACCTGTCCGAAATGCAGTATATCAATGACATACCATTCGGCAAACAACAGACTTATGTGTCACTATTGCGGTTATTCAATTCCTTTTGCTGTCAGCTGTCCTTCCTGCGGCGCAGAAAATATCAGATACTCAGGCTTCGGCACGCAAAGAGTCGAGCAGGAGCTGAAGATCCGTTTTCCCGACGCCAGAGTTATAAGAATGGATGCTGACACCACAGCAAATAAAAATTCACATAGCAAGGTTCTCAAGGCTTTCGCCTCGGGAGAATATGATATTCTTATCGGTACGCAGATGGTTGCAAAGGGGCTTGATTTTCCTGATGTTACTCTTGTCGGTATCACTTCTGCCGATAAGGAATTGTATAATAATGATTTCAGATGCTCCGAGCGATCATTTGATCTTATAACACAGGTCGTGGGGCGTGCGGGCAGAGGTAAGAAAAAGGGAAGGGCAGTAATACAGACTGTTTCCCCCGATAATAATATTATAAAAATTGCTTCAAAGCAGGATTATAAAAGTTTTTTTAATTCGGAAATAAATCTCAGAAAAGCACTTATATATCCGCCGTTTTGTGATATTTGTGAAATATTCTTTTCCGCCGCATCGCAGGAAGCAGTAAATCTCTGTGCAAAAACTTTTTTTGAGCGGCTTGTGAGTCTTAATGAGAATGAATATAAAGATCTTAAGATAATAATTCTGGGACCAATGGCTCCCAGAGTATCAAAGATAAATGAGTTTTACAGACAGAGAATACTTATTAAATGTAAGAATTCTCTCAGATTCAGAGAATATATCAGAATTATACTTAAGGAGATAAGCTCTGATAAGGGATTCAGAAATGTTATGATTTCTGCTGATATAAATCCTGAAAATTTGAATTAAAAAAAGGTGTGTAATATGGCAATCAGAAATATAAGAACAGAAGAGGATCCCGTTCTCAGAAAGGTTAGCCGAAAGGTTGAAAACTTTGATGACAGACTTTTTCTTTTACTTGATGATATGAGAGATACTCTTATCAAGTCTCAGGGCATCGGTCTTGCTGCCGTGCAGATCGGAATTCTCAGAAGAGTAGTTCTCGTAAAGTTCAATGATAAGATAATAGAGCTTATTAATCCCGAAATAATTGAAAGGGAAGGCTCTCAGGTCGAAGCAGAGGGTTGTCTTTCAATTCCTCATAAGGCAGGAAAGACATTAAGACCTAAATCCGTAACTGTTCGTGCTCAGAACAGAAACGGTAATTGGTGCATTTATAAAGGAACCGATCTTGAAGCAAGATGCTTCTGTCATGAGCTTGATCATCTTGACGGAAAGCTTTATATTGACGCTCTTGCTCCCGGTGAAAAGGTTTACTTTACACGCGATTATGACTAAGGAGATAATATGAAAACAGTTGTTTTTATGGGAACTCCCGATTTTGCTGTTCCCGCACTTCAGGCGCTTATTGATTCCGATGAATATGATGTAAAGTTAGTAGTTTCACAGCCCGATAAGCCTCAGGGCAGAAAGCAGATCCTGACACCTCCACCTGTAAAACAATTAGCTTTACAGTATAATATAGATGTATATCAGCCGACAACTCTTAAAAGTGATGAGGCATTTGAAAGGATCTCTTCCTTAAAGCCTGATTTTATTGTTGTTTCAGCCTTCGGAAAGCTTTTACCTCAGAGAATTCTTGATATTCCTGCCTTTGGCTGTGTCAATCTTCATGGCTCTCTTCTTCCGAAATACCGTGGAGCCGCACCTATTCAGTGGAGTGTTATCAACGGTGACAGTGTTACCGGTGTAACGACAATGCTGATGGATGCAGGTCTTGATACCGGAGATATTCTGCTTACAAAGACAAAGACTATCAGAAACGATGAAACAGCAGGTGAGGTATTTGATTCTCTTGCAACTATGTGTCCCGAGCTTCTTTTTGAAACTCTGAACGGCTTATATGAGGGTACGGTAACTCCCGTTAAGCAGAACGATGCCGAAGCCACATATGTTTCCGTGCTTGATAAGAATATGTCGGTAATTGATTGGAATAATAATGCCGATACTATTCATAATCTTGTAAGAGGTCTTAATCCCTGGCCCGTTGCAAGAACAGTATTTAACGGAAAAATATTAAAAATTTACAGGACCTCCGTTTATGATAAGAAAGTCTCTCTCGGTGTTTCAGAGGTCTCTTCGGAAAACGGTTGCATCTTAGTGGGCTGCGGCGAAAATACAGCTGTTGAGATCGAAGAATTACAGCTTGAAGGCTCAAAGAGAATGTCTGCTGCAGACTTTTTACGCGGTCACGCTTTTGATAAGGGATTTACATTCAGTTCGGAGGCGTAAATAATGGAAATATATCCTTTATATTTAGGTTCATCTTTATATTATAATTTCAGTTATATCTGGTTAATAATCCCTGCAATGCTGATTGCTCTTGCGGCTCAGATAGCAGTAAAAAGAGCCTATTCCTCTATGTCACAGGTCTATTCAAAGAGCGGCTATTCGGGTGCTCAGGCAGCCTCTGCCGTATTAAGACATTACGGAATTACTGATGTGCGCATTGAACAGTGCTCAGGCAAGCTGTCCGATCATTACGATCCTAAGCACAAGGTCATCAGGCTTTCGGAGGGGGTATATTCCTCAACTTCTATTGCCGCTATCGGAATTGCCTGCCATGAAGCAGGTCACGCGGCTCAGCATGCATCCGAGTATCTGCCGATAAAGATCAGAAATGCAATTATTCCTGTTTGCAATATCGGCTCTTATCTCGGTTTGCCTATTGCTTTTATCGGAATGCTTCTGAGCTTTGAGAGCTTGATCTTCGCAGGCTTACTTCTTTATTCATTTATTATGCTGTTTCAGTTAGCTACCTTACCCGTTGAGCTTAATGCAAGTTCAAGAGCACTCGAGGTTATTGAGGCAACGGGGCTTCTGAGAGATGAAATTGAGCTCAAGGGTGCGAAAAAGGTGCTCAGATGCGCAGCGATGACTTATGTTGCCGCTTTGATCTCAGCACTTGCAAACCTCTTAAGATTTATTCTTATTTTTACCCGCAGACGGGACAGATAAGGGGAAGTAGGATTAATTATGCCCGATCCGAGAACAGAAGCTGTAAGGCTTCTGACAAAATTTGAAAAGGATGCTTCTTATTCTGCAATTGCTTTATCTGAGGCATTGAAAAACATAGATTTCGCTGACAGCAGGGATGTTTCCTTTGCCGTTTCATTGGTTTACGGTGTGCTTGAGCATAAGATTACCTTGGATTATAACATTTCATTGTATCTTACCTCTTCTGTCAAAAAGCTGAAGCCTGTTGTGCTTAACTGTCTCCGCATAGGTGCTTATCAGCTTCTTTATCTTGATAAGGTGCCTCAGAGTGCGGCAGTAAACGAATCTGTAAGAATCGTTAAAAAGCTCGGCTTTAGTTTTGCCTCAGGCCTTGTGAATGCTGTTTTGAGAAAGATTGCTTCTTCAGGTCTTATCTTGCCCGATGACAGCAATCAGGAGGAGTATCTCAGTGTCAGGTTTTCGGTGGACCTTTCTATTGCCCGAATGCTTATAAGAGATTACGGCTTTGAAAAGGCTCAGAATATTCTTGATGTATTTTCAGGCAGAAGACCTATATATATCCGTCATAACACTCTCAGATGTACTGGAGAACAGCTAAAAGCTTCTCTCGAAGCGGACGGTGTTTCATTTAAGGAAACGGAGCTTGAGGGTTGCATTTCAATCTCGGATACAGGTGACATTTCAAGGCTTTCTGCCTACAAAAACGGTTATTTTCATGTGCAGGATATGGCATCTCAGATATGCTGTAAGCTATTAGGCGCAAAGGGCGGTGAAAGGATCATTGACTGCTGTGCTGCTCCCGGAGGAAAATCCTTTACCGTTGCACAATATATGGAAAATTGCGGTTCTCTTATTTCCTGTGATATGTATGAGCATAAGATATCTCTCATAAATTCAGGAGCAAAGCGCCTTGGTATCACTGTTATTGATGCTGTCTGCTCTGATGCCGTAAGACTTAATACTTTGTATTCCGAGGCTGACAGAGTTCTTTGCGATGTGCCTTGCTCGGGTATAGGTGTTATGGGAAGAAAGCCCGAGATCAGATACAAAAATGAGGCTGATTTTTCTTCTCTTCCCGAAATTCAGAAAAATATTCTTTATTCCTGCTCGGAAATGGTAAGAAAAGGCGGCGTTCTGATTTATTCAACCTGTACATTGAATAAAAAAGAGAATGAGGAGATATGTGAAGGCTTTCTCAGAGATCATCCTGATTTTTATATCTCAGATGATGCCGATTATAAAAGCTTAACTGACAGGTTTATTACATTCTTACCCGATAAAAACGGGTCAGACGGATTTTTTATTGCTAAATTTATCAGAGGTTCTGTATGAAAAAGGATATACTGTCTTTGAATCTTGATGAGCTGACCGCAGAGATCACAGCTTTGGGCCAGCCGAAATTCAGAGCTAAACAGATATACCGTTGGTTACATAAGGTTATGGTAACAGATTTTAACAGTATGTCGGACATTTCTCTTGAATTGCGTCGGATTCTTGATGACAATTTTGTCATATTTGGTTGTTCTATTGAAAAAAAGCTTGTTTCGGAGTATGATGATACAATAAAGTATTTATTCCGCCTTCATGACGGAGAATTTATTGAGTCCGTGCTTATGAAATATAGATACGGTTATACTGTCTGTGTTTCCTCGCAGGTGGGCTGCCGTATGGGATGCACCTTCTGTGCTTCAACTCTCGCAGGTGTTGTAAGAAGCCTCAATGCATCCGAAATTCTGTCTCAGATATACGCCATAAGCCGCGATAATGATATCAGGGTATCTCATATAGTTATGATGGGTATGGGTGAGCCCTTTGATAATTATGACAATGTTCTGCGTTTTTTAAGGCTTATATCCGATGAAAACGGACTGAACATAAGTATGCGTCATATATCTCTTTCAACCTGCGGTATCGTCCCCGGTATATATAAGCTGATGGAAGAGAATCTTCAGCTTACACTGTCTATTTCTCTTCACGCTCCCGATGACAATATCCGCTCATCTATGATGCCTGTTAACAAAAAATGGAATATAGCAGAACTTATAGCTGCCTGTAAGGAATATTTCGAAAAGACCTCAAGAAGAATATCCTTTGAATATGCTCTCGTAAACGGAGTAAACGATACAGAGGAATGTGCTTATAAGCTGGCTTCTCTTCTTAAAGGAATGCTTTGCCATGTTAATCTTATTCCCGTGAATGAGGTTACGGAGACAGGATGCAAGAAAAGCACGCCTGAGAGAGTACGCCGTTTTTCGGATATTCTTGCAAAAAAAGGCTTTGCAGTCACGGTGCGCCGTGAATTGGGCTCAGATATCAATGCTGCCTGCGGTCAGCTGAGAAGAAGCACCGTTAAAAAATAAACGAAAGGAGATGCCGATATGCAATATTCAATGAAAACCGACAAGGGTAAGGTCCGTGAGTCAAATCAGGACGGATATTTTGTTACTGCCTTTGATGACTCATCGTGCTTTGCTGTAGTCTGTGACGGAATGGGCGGAATGAACGGTGGAGATATTGCATCTGATATGGCTGTTAAGATCATATCTGAACGTTTTGTCGCAGGTTGGCGGCAGGGAATCTCTTTTTCATCTGTAAAAAACCTTATAACAACTGCTGTAAGTGCTGCCAATATCTGCATTTACGATGAGGCTAAGGACAATAATGAGCTTGAAGGAATGGGAACTACAGCTGTTATTGTGTATGTCAGCTCAATGAATGCTGTTGTCGCAAATATCGGAGACAGCAGAGCTTATATTGTTAATGAGAGTCTCAGCCAGATCACTACAGATCACTCTTTAATGCAGGAAATGCTCTCTAAGGGAAAGCTTTCTTATGAAAATGCGGCAAACTTTCCCTATAAAAATGTTATCACCCGTGCTCTCGGCATTGAAGAGCATATTGATATAGATTTTTTCGATGTTATATTGACTAAGGAAGACAGTCTTCTTCTTTGCACAGACGGTCTTACAAATTTTGTTTCTCCCGATGAAATAATAAAAATTGTAAACGGTTCTTCCTGCGATAATATTGCATCGGAATTGGTTAAATGCGCAAATACTAACGGCGGCGGTGACAATATCACGGCTGTTGTCTTAACAAATAAAATGTAAGGAGTGTGGTCGTCTATGGATAATTATATCAATCAGGTCATTAGTGACAGATATGAAATCAAAGAGATTATAGGCGTAGGCGGAATGGCTAAGGTCTATAAGGCATACGATCGCGTTGATGACAGAATTGTGGCTGTCAAGATTCTTAAGGACGAATATCTTGCAAGCGAAGAATACAGAGTACGCTTTAAGAATGAGTCCCGTGCTATATCTTTACTTAATCATATTAATGTAGTAAAGGTTTATGATGTCTGCTTCGGTGATGATCTTCAGTACATCGTTATGGAGCATGTTGAGGGTATTACTCTTAAGGAATTTATTGAAAAGCAGAAGGTGCTTGACTGGAAGGAAGCGCTGATAATCGTTGTTCAGATCCTTCGTGCTTTACAGCATGCTCACGATAAGGGAGTTATTCACAGGGATATCAAGCCTCAGAATATTCTTCTTTTATCAAATGCAACCATTAAGGTAACAGACTTTGGTATTGCAAGCTTCAAGAGAGGAAATCTCAGCTCACCTGAGGATACTGAAGCTATAGGCTCTGTTCATTATGTAAGCCCCGAGCAGGCTATCGGTGATTACACCGATGAAAAGTCCGATATTTATTCTGTAGGTGTCGTACTTTACGAGATGCTTACGGGCAAAATGCCTTTTGAGTCTGAATATGAGGAAAATGTTGCTCTTATGCAGCTTCAGAATGAAGCAGTAAGACCTACTGAGATCAACCCCTCTATTCCCGTAGGACTTGAACAGATCACACTTCGTGCCATGCAGAAGAATGCTATGGACAGATATCAGTCTGCTTCGGAATTTCTTATGGATCTTGATGAATTCAGAAGAAATCCTGACATACTTTTTGATTATCATTATTTCATAGACAAGACTCCTACAAAATTTATTTCCACAAAGAACGAATTACCCAAAGATTCATCACCCGTTGATGAAGACGGATATGATGAGGATTATGAGGATGATGACGGCGACGAGGAAGGCGGCAGAAGCTCAGCACTTCCCGTGCTTATCGGTGTTGCAATTGCTTTGGTGCTTGTTGTCGCGCTCATAATATTCGGAGTTTTCGGAAGCTCCATCAAGGAAGTAATTTTCGGTGAATCCTCTTCCTCTGAAGAAGGAAGCTTCTGGGATAAGCTTGATATTTTCGGTCTCTTTAATAAGGATGACATTGAGGTTCCGAATTTCATCAATATGAAATTTGAAGAGGTGCTTGAGAAGTATCCCGATCTTGCTATTGAGAATCCTCCTCAGTACGAGTACAATTCAACATACGAGGACGGATTTGTCTGCAATCAGTATCCTGATGCAGGGGACAAGGTATCGAAGGATACCGTATTCAAGCTTACTGTTGCCACAAGCGGTGAAAGCGTGCTTGTTCAGGATGTTTCAGGTAAGTCCTCTATTGAAGCAGAGTCCACACTTCGTGCCGCAGGTCTTGTTGTTGAGCTTATTCCCCTTGTTGACGAGACAAGAGCTGAAGGTGAAGTAATTTATACAAAGCCTACCGCAAACACATATGCTCAGTATAAGAGCACAGTTTATGTTTACTATGCTACAGGCCAAAACAGTATCAGCTCTGCAAGAGTTCCTATGGTTGTAGGTATGGAGCTCGAAGCCGCAAAGCAGAAGATAATCAATGCAGGTCTCACCGTCGGTGCGATCACTCAGGGTGCAAGTCCCGCTTCTCTTGAAGGCTTTGTTATAAGTCAGACTCCGGAAGCTACTACACCCGTAAATTCAGGCGTTAATGTAAACCTTGTTATCGGTAACGGTATTCCCGCAACCAATACTGCAGTATTTACTGTATCTCTTCCTTCCCTCGGTTCAGCTCAGGGCACTATCAAAACATATCTTAATGATGTTGCATATGATACTATTTCAGGTGTCAATATGAGCGGTCAGAGCTACCAGCTCAGCTTTACGGGCTCGGATGAAGAAAATACATTTAAGATCTATTGCGATGCTGTTCTTATTTATACGGGTAATATAGATTTTACAACCACACCTCCCACATTCTCAAATGTTCACGGATATCAGTTCTCCACAAAGGAATCTGTCCCGAATGTAGTCGGTCTTACTGAAAGTGCAGCTGAAGCACAGCTTTCTGCTGCAGGCTTCAATAAGGTCAGAGTTATGACTGAGCCCAGTGATACTGTAGCGGCAGGTCTTGTTATTTCTCAGTCTCCTATCTACAGTGAAACAGCAAAGTATTCTACAGAGACTATTATTACTATTGTTATAAGTGAAGGTGCAAGCGGTGTTGAGGATACTACCATAGCATTACCTCCCGAAGAAAGCACAACTGCACCCGAAGAGAATACTACCGCAGCTGTAGTTCCTCCCGTTGAGAACACTACAGCCTCTCAGCCTGAGCCTCCCGCAACTGAAGCACCCACTGCGGCAGATGCTACCGAAGCCCCCACCGCTGCTCCTGAAGGCGGCGGTCAGCCTGAGGTAGTAGGTTGAAATTAACAGTAAACGGGGAAAAATAATGTCTTTAATTAATGGCAGAATAATACAATCGATCAGCGGCTTTTTCTATGTTGAAGCCGCTGATGCGGTTTTTGAGTGCAAAGCTAAGGGTGCATTCAGAAAAAAGGGCCTTACGCCCGTAGTCGGAGACTTTGTAACTATTGAAGTTTCTGATGATCTCAAGGGTACCGTAACCGATATCAGTGAACGCAGAAATTCTCTTCAAAGGCCTCCTGTTGCAAACATAGATATTTTATTTATTATTGCTTCGATCGATGATCCGAAGCCTAATCAGTATGTTATTGATAAGCTCAGTGCCTTTGCCGTATTTCATAATATAGAGCCGGTTATTGTGTTCTCTAAATCAGATCTTGGCAGCTGCGCAGATTATCTTGAGATATATAAAAAGAGTACACTGAAAACTATTTCCTGTTCAGCAAAAAGCAATGAGGGAATTGATGAGATAAAAAGTCTTCTTGCAGGAAAAACCTGTGCATTTACGGGAAATTCCGGTGTTGGAAAATCAAGTATTCTTAATGCAATTGATCCTTCGCTTGCTTTACCTACCAATTCTATAAGCTCGAAGCTCGGACGCGGCAAGCATACAACGAGAAGCGTGAGCCTTTATAAATTATGTGACGGATATGTGGCGGATACTCCGGGTTTTTCTTCATTTGATCTTGAGATAATATCGGAACGAATATATAAGGATGAACTTCCTGCGTGCTTCCCTGAGTTCAGCGATTTTTCGGACAGCTGTAAATTTACTTCATCCTGCTCGCACACAGCGGATAAGGGATGTGCAATACTGAAGGCAATTGATGACGGTCTCATAGCTAAGGAGCGTCATGAAAGCTATGTAAAAATGTATAATGAAGTCAAGAATTTCAATAAATGGGATTAATTTTCACGGATAAGCACATCATAATGCTTTACTGCGTATTATATACTGTATGGCAGAGATATTACTGCCAAGGATAATTTTACGGGGTGGAGTATGTGAGAAAACGCAATTGTTCCAAAGGTCTTATTGTTATCAGCTTCGGTGCAGGACTGTTTCTTGCATACTGCTTTCCGTCAAAGGTGCTTATCATTGCTCTTGCAATACTTCTGATAGGTGCAGGGATTATCCTTCTCAAGACCTGAAAGGAGAGCGGTAATTATGCGTGTTTTTGTTTTCAGCAGTCCCGCGTTTGTAAGAAAATTATTCAGATTATTCTATAAGGAATAAATTTTATGAAAATAAAAAGGATAAAATTAAAAAAACTGAAAAATACCCGTGATCTCGGAGGTTTACCTGCTTACGGCGGTAAGGTAATAAGACCGCATTGTCTTATAAGAAGCGGTCAGCTTGCAAAGGCAGCACCTCAGGATATCGACCGACTTATTAATGAATATGAGCTCGGAACGGTTATTGATCTCAGAATAGAAGCAGAAATACGGGAAAAGTCATACACATTGCCTGAGGGAGTAGAGTATATAAACATTCCCTTGCTTGATAAGGCTTATCTCGGAATAACACGCGATGAATATTCCATCAGATCGTGGTTTAATCTTTTTGAAGATAAAAGCAGGACACCTGAGGATATTTTCTATGATATGTATGAGCTTCTGGTGTTCGGTGAGCGTTCAAAAAAGCTGATTCCCGAGATATTCGATATATTTTTAAGATCTGAAAAAGCTGTTTTATGGCATTGCAGTGCGGGAAAGGACCGTGTCGGTGTTGTCGCAATGCTTATTCTTCTTGCATTAGGTGTAAAAAAGGAAATTATTATTGATGATTTTATTGCAACCAACAGATTTGTTGCAGGCGATATCTTCAAGACAAGATTTTTTGCTCCGCTTGTTCTGAGAAGCCGTTGGCAGAGAAGGTGTCTTGCTATTCTCATGGGTGTAAAGCCCGTTTATATGCTTCGTCTGTTTGATACTATTGAAAAAAATTATGATTCTGTTGAAGATTTCTTCTTGAAACAGTTTAATATTTCGTCTGCCACTCTTGAAAGATTAAGGAATAAATTTCTTACAGAGGAGCTTTGATTATGAAAAATAAGGATATCCATATCCGCGATCCCTTTATCGTATGTGAAAACGGAAAGTACTATATGTACGGAACAAGAGGTAATAATTTCGGTCAGGGAACAGGCGGATTCGATGTGTATATCGGAACTGATCTTGAAAACTGGTCTGAGGCAAAGCAGGTTTTTGATTCTGCTGAGTTCGGACTTAATAACAGTGCTAACTGGGCACCTGAGGTGCATAAGTTCAACGGAAAATATTATATTTTTGCTACCTTTGAGCAGGAAAACGGTATGAGAGGTACATATTCTCTTGTATCAGATACGCCCGACGGACGATTTGTTCCTTGTTCAAAGAAGGCGCTTACTCCCGATGAATGGTGGAGTCTTGACGGAACTTTGTATGTGGATAAAAACGGAGCTCCCTATCTTGTATTCTGCCACGAGCATGTACAGATAACTAACGGAACTGTCTGCTATGTAAGACTTAATGACGAGCTTTCAGCTTCGGTCGGTGAGCCGGTCTGTCTGTTCAGCGGTTCGGATGCCTACGGTGTAACGGAGATAAAAGGAAACCGCTATGTTACCGACGGCCCCTTTATGTTCAGAGGGGAAAATGACAGGCTTTATATGATATGGTCTACAAGCGTTAATGGACAGTATTATCAGTGCATTGCCGTTTCTGATAACGGTGATATAAGCGGTAAATGGATTCAGCTTGAGCCTATTTTCACAAAAGACGGCAGACACGGAATGGTATTTTATGATCTGGACGGGAAACTCAGACTGACTCTTCACTGTCCCAATGAACAGCCTTATGAACGGCCTGCATTTTTCTCTTTGAAGGATAACGGTACATCTTTAATAATCAGATAACAAAAAAGCCTGTCGGGATGACAGGCTTTTCCTATTAGTGTAAAATTTATCAGGCAAGCTTTGTAAACATATCAAGAATTCTTGATACACAAAGCTCAAGATCGGCTCTTGTAAGCTCACCCTTTTCGTAGGCTTCCTTTAACTCATCGGGGTAACCGCAGTGCATTTTCATATCGTTTCCGGCCTTAACCTCAACTACAGGTCTGTTTTTTACACCCCAGTCGGTAACCACCATACCCTTGAAGCCCCATTCATTTCTGAGTATCTCTGTAAGAAGCTCATAGCTTTCGCTGGTATGAAGTCCGTTAATAAGGTTATAGGAGGACATTATTGTCCAGGGATCGGCTTCCTTTACGCAGATTTCGAAGCCCTTAAGATATATCTCTCTTAATGCACGCTCAGATATTCTTGAATCACAGGCAAATCTGTTTGCTTCCTTGTTGTTGCAGGCAAAATGCTTGATAGATACAGCGACCTTTTGCGACTGAATGCCTCTGACTGCCGCTGCAGCACACTTACCCGCTACAAGGGGATCCTCGGAATAATATTCGAAGTTCCTGCCGCAAAGGGGATCACGGTGAATATTAAGTGCGGGAGCCAGCCATACTCCGAGATTGTTTTCTCTAAGCTCACTGCCGCCGCCTTCTCCGACTTGCTCAATAAGATCAGTGTTCCATGTGCAGGCAAGTAAGGTAGCGCAGGGCCAGGCTGTTGTGGGAATACCTGTCTTGGGATCAAGTCTAAGTCCTGCAGGTCCGTCAGCGGTGGGGACTGCAGGAATTCTCAGTCTTTCAAGACCTCCGAAGCAGCCGGTATTTGCAACTCCCGTAGGAGGCTGTCCGCCAACAAGATAAGCTAACTCATCAATAGTAAGCTGCTTTACAAATTCAGCCATTGATATACCGTCATATACCTTATCAAATACTGTATCATTTTCAGGCTTTGAGGCCTCGGTCTCCTGATTGATGCCGTAGAAGTATTCTTCATCCGAAATTTCAAGCTTTTCGAAGCTTGCGTCACTCAGCATTCTCTTTTCAAGCTTAAACGGTCTCATCTGACTGCTGAGCTGTTCGACAACAGTGTCCTCTTCTATAGCTAAAGCGTAGTCACTGACAATAAGATCTCTAACTGATGTTCCGACAAAGAATTTATAGCTTCCTTTTTCAAGCACATATGCAGATTTCTGAAGCTTTCCGAGATCATCAAAGCTTGCCATCTGAGAAACGGGGAAGGAAAGATGAAGTGTTTCAGTTTCTCCCGGCTTCAAGAGCTTGGTTTTCTTGAAGGCAGCAAGGCACTTTGCAGGCTTTCCGAGCTTTCCGTCGGGAGCAGAGTAATAGACCTGTATGACCTCTTTGCCGGCACATTTTCCCGTGTTTGTGACATTCAATACTACATTGATCTTGTTATTATGCCTGAATGTCAAAAGCTCGCTTAATTCAAATGATGTGTATGATAAGCCAAAGCCGAATGGGTATCTTACATATTCCTTTGCACCGGGGATGGTTTCAAAATATCTGTAGCCCACATAAATATCGTCCGAATAATCAAGATGATCGAAGCATTCCCAAAAATCGTCCTTTGTCGGGCAATGATCATATGATCTTACTATTGTATCGGAAAGCTTACCTGAGGGATTGACATCACCTGTCAGAATATCTGCGATAGCGCTTCCGCCCTCCATACCGCCCTGCCAGGCGAATAAAACAGCATCTATCTTATCATTTTCTGCAAAGTATTCGCAATCTATAACTGCGCCTGAATTTATAACGATAATTACCTTTTTGAAAAGCTCAGTGCAACGGTCAATGAGAGAGGTTTCAAGATCAGAAAGATAGTAATCTCCCTTAATAGGACGCCTGTCTACGCCTTCTGCAGAAAATCTGCTGATTGTAATAATTGCTGTATCGGCATTTTCCGAGGCGGACACTATGAGTGAGTCGGGCACTTCAGCTTCTTTTACGTGCATTGCGGCAAATGTGTCATATGTCATATCGTCACGCTCGGTGCAGAAGTCCATATTATTTACAATGTCCCATCTTGCATTGATCTGCTCCTGAGTGAGTACATTTACACTTTCCTTTTTTACATAATCTTTATAAAACTCTACAAGAGGTTTATATATATTGATTTTGTTTTCGTTCTCTTTTTCAGAAAAGCCCTCGTAAATATTCCTGATATAAGGGCAGTGAACATCACCGCTTCCGCCGCCGCCCTTGATATATTCTATCGTAGCCTTGCCGAACAGAGCAACAGTCGAGTTTTTATTTAAAGGCAGGGCACCGTTGTTTTTTAATAATACCATACCTTCAGTAGCTGCAGATCTTGAAAGCTCAATATGTTCTTTTGATGCCGTAACGCGTCTGCCGTCTTTTCCTAAGGGAAGGCAGGGCTGATATCTGAATCTTGCATATTTTTCCATTTGATTTTGCCTCCATAATTAAAACGGGGCAGTCTGAATTACTGCCCCATAGTATTACTTGATTTTTTCGAGTATAAGCTTAGCGCAATCGATCTGATTGGGAATGTTTCCGTCGGGATCCTTTACTCTCCAGATATCTGGAGTGATCTCATCGGCAACAAAGATCTTTCCTGTTTCGTCATAACCGACCTCAATTTTGAAGTCAATAAGAGTAAGGTTCATTGATGCAAGCTCTTCTTTTAATACTTCGCCGACTCTGAGTACAACATTCTGAGCCTCTTCATACTGACCTTCCTTAAGAATACCCTTCATAAGGCAGATTCTTTCAGAGATAAGAGGATCGCCCTGCTCATCGTCCTTGAGTGTAACTTCTGAATAGGGAGGATCAAAGGGGATGCCCTCTTCAAGAGTAAATCTTCTGCACATGCTACCTGCGGTAAAATAACGAACGATGAACTCGAGACGGGGTACTGTAAGGTTTCTGACCTTCATAAGACCTTCACTGATATCAGCACCGAGATAGTGTGTGGGAATACCGTTTTTCTCCATAAGCTCGAAGAAATACTTTGATACCTCAAGTCCTACTTTGCCCTTGCCCTCGACGCTTCCGCCGACTGTGTTTGAGCCGGGATCAAATACGCCGTTTTCACCTGTTGCGCTGTCCTTGAAGAAAAGATGTACAATACCTGTTTCTTCATCAAGCATAACATTTTTTGTTTTTCCTTCATAAAGCTGTTTCATGATTAATTACACTCCGATCCGTATCGATTATTCGTATTGGAAATACTGACTAATTATAGCACATAGAAATATTTTTATGCAACAAAAAAATAACATTTTTTTAATAAGATTTTTAATAAGCAGCATAAAAAAAATTATTATTTATCAGATCCCCGAAAGCATTTGTGCAAATAAAGAGTTCGCCCAGGCAAACCAGGTGCGTGTAAAATCAGCGGGATCATCCTTATTAAATGATTCGTGCATAAAGTTTGTGTCTGCATGAGTATTTGCGAGGAATTCAAGACACATTTCTTTTTCTTTTTCATCTGTGGAAGTAATTATCTGCATAATTAGAGAAATATGCCATATCATATCCTTGCCGGTATGCGGACTGCCGATGCCTCTTGCTGCTTTTCCTGTAAAGTAATAGGGATTGTCTTCAGACAAAATAAATGCGCGTGTATTCTTATATATCTCATCGTCGTTACTGCAATATCCGAGATAGGGCATTGCGAGAAGGCTTGGAGAATTAGCATCATCCATTAGAAGGTAGTTGCCGAGACCGTCAGTCTCATAAGCATAGATCTTGCCGTATTTCTCGTGGTTATATATGCCGAATTCCTCAATGCCTTTTCTGATTTCAGCGGCAAGGCTCAGGCATCTGTCGGAATTTGCCTTGTCCGAATAGCCGTCGATAAAAAGAGAAGCCGCCTTTTTCATTGCAACAACAGCCATCATATTTGCAGGAATAAGATAATTGTATAAGCATCTGTCATCGGAAGGTCTGAAGCCCGACCATGTCATGCCGGTATAACCGACAGGATTACCTTTTCCGTCCAAAGGCAAAGTGTCTGTTTCGGGACAGTCGGTGCGTCTGAAATAATATGCTGAATTTTCAGGATGATTCTGTTCCTTTACAAATGTATCAAGTATTGCAATGAGCATATTATGCACTTCTTCAGTAAAAATGCTGTTGTCCTTGGTAGTTTCATAATAATCTGAAACAAGATATATAGAAGCGCAGAGTGAATCTACCTCATATTTTCTCTCCCAGATATAAGGAGATTCGAAATCGGTATCATCCTTATGAGATTCATTGTGCATTATTTCATTGAAGGCATTTGAATAGGGATCAAGATTTACATAAAAAGCGTGACGTCTGATTACTCCCTTGAATATTTCGCATAATTCCTGAGAGCTATTACAGTGCTTTACATAGGGACGAAGCTGGGCAGAGCTGTCTCTTAACCATAAAGCAGGAATGTCGCCCGTAATTACAAAATAATCTCCGTTATCGCATTCCTTTACCGTTGTTTCAATAGTATTGAGATAGCACTGTTTTGCAAGAGGAGCAAGCTTTGGGAAGCGTTCAGCGGTTTTTTTCTCAAGCTCATTTGCGTATTCAATAAGTATCTGTGGGATTTTCATTAAATTCATCCTTTCTGAAAAGCGAGTCTTTCATCTCCGGAAAGAAGATGAATGATACCGCAATAAGTAAAGCCGTTTTTTATGAGGGAATTCTGCATGGGAATATTATCCTTATGAGTATCTATTCTGATTACCGGGGACTTTTTAAGACATTGCTCATACACAAAGCTGGCAACGCCCTTGCGGTGTTCGCTTACTGCAATTCTGTGTATTACATAATAAGGTCTTTCATCAGGCCAGGCACCGTCGTAGATCTTAGCGTATGTTATATCAGGTCCTTTAAGAAATGCAAAAACACAAAGAATTTTGTCATCATCGTCAACTACAACAAAGGACACCTTATTTTTAATATCCTCTTCAATAAGCTCTCTCGGAGGGAAGCCATTGTCCCATTGAAGGAGATTGCCGTTTTGTCTCATATACTGCCTTCCGTGATCATAAATAGCCATTACGGTGTCGAGCTCGGATATATGAGTATTTCTGATCTTCATATTACACATCCTGTCATTTGATTAAAATATTATCAATTAATTCTATAAAAGATAAGATTTTTCATATAATTGACATTGAATAATCAATTAATATGTATTATAATACATATTAATGTAAATTTAAAGTATTATTTCTTCGGTGATCATATGTATTATGTTATAATGGATCTTGAATGGAACAATTCATATAATAAGATCAAAAAGTGCTTTGTTAATGAGGTTCTTGAGATCGGTGCTGTTCTCGTTGATGAGGAATTGGAGGTTATTGATACTTTCTCCGTTATCATCCGTTCTCAGCTTATCAAGAAATTAAGCGGAAGAGTAAAGAATCTTACCCATATCTCCAATGAGGATATGAGCTCAGGTGTTTCTTTTCAGAAGGCAATAGCAGATTTTTCAAAGTGGATAGGCGGAAGAAACTGTGTGTTTATGTCCTGGGGTAATTCCGATATCAGGGTATTGGTAGATAATTTTTCCATGTTCTGCGGTATGAACAGAATACCTTTTCTTACTCAGTATGTAGATCTGCAGAAATACTGTCAGGAGTTTATTGTAGGTGTCACAAATCAGCAGATAGGACTTGTCAATGCTGCAGTTCATATGGGTATTGATGTTTCACAATGCAGCTTTCACAGAGCTCTTGAGGACTCCTTGTTAGGTCTCAGATGCTTGAAAAAGTGCTTTAACAGAGACCATCTTCTGAACACTGCAGTTATCTGCGATACATCATTTTATCAGAAGCTTTTATTCAAGTCTTCGGTTATTACAAATATTAATAATCCTAAGGTCGACAAAAGTCGGATGAAATGCGACTGCTCTGTCTGTAATAAGCCCATGTCCAGAATGAGTGACTGGAAGGTGGTTAATCAATCCTTTTCTGCTATGTTTTTTTGCAGAGAATGCGAGAGGCTTATTAATTTTTCAATTCGTTTCAAGGAGTATTATGACAGGATAGATGTGCGAACAAATTATGTAGAAATGAAGCAAAAGAATGATGATAATCCGTCTGATGAAAGCTGATATACACAGGGAAAGAGAGAAATTTTAATGTATAATTCAAAGCAAATCTTAGCTTCAGTACTTTTCGTTGTCCTGACGATACCCGTGCTGTTTTTTGGCTTTTCGGCTTCAGGAGTTTTTCCTGAGATCAATATTGCTGAGCTTATAAATATTGATTTTCCGCAGAAGCCGAAGCCTGTTGTTTCAGTTAGTAACGATACTGTTATTTCACAGCTGAAGGCGAGCTACAGCTCTTCCACTGAAAATGAACTGTTGCCTGAAGATATGAAGGCATTATGGATAGATATAAATAATGATATCGGTGCTGACGCCTCAGAAGGTACCGATGCCGTGAAATATGCAATATACGCAGATATAAATTATTACAGAAATTTTGTTCCGAACACATTTTTTATCAAGCCTGATTCCGAAGGTGAATTTGATGCTCTGAAGGAGCCTGACGGAAGCCGCTTTGATGTTCTTGCTTATCTTTTGTATTATGTACGGGATATTGATTGCAAGCCTTTTCTTGTGATTGACAGCAGTATTGTTTTTGATGACAATGAAAGACTTACTACTGCCCGGCTTGATTCTTATCTCAGAAGCTATGATTTCAAGGGCGTTTTACTGTCTCTTCCTTCGCTGGGCGGTGATGAGAAGCTGTTTTTTGCCGCAAAGGAGATCAGTGCTTTTATGAAGCAGAATTTCCCGCATATTCCTTTCGGAGTTGAGGTTGCATCTGATTTTGATGCGATGCTTGCTGATCAGACAGTAATTAATATATTTGAGTCGAGGCTTTGTGATTTTGGATATGTTGATTGTAAAACAACAACTGCTGCTGCAGTTAATACCTTTCAGGATGTTGCTCTTTGGTGGAATTCCTTTGCTTCATATTACGGTGTTCCGTTTTACTGTGAGCACAGAGCGGATCTGATTTTTACCGACAGTACATTATGGGGACTCAGCACAGAGCTTAATTTACAACTTAAAGCCCTTTTTAACTGTCCGGACTTTGACGGCAGCTGTTTTTACGGTGTTAACTCATTAAAGAATAAAAAGGCTCTTGCAAGAGACCTCTCCATATTTGTAAATGATGTTACCGCATCTGCTCAGGATACCTTCTCTGTTGATTCGCTGACGCTTGACGAAAGCCGTGTAACATTCTCAGGTCATGCAATTGCCGATTCCTATAATCTTTATCTTAATGACAACAGAATTATCGTTAATGAAAATATATTTGAGGAGACTGCTCATCTGACTCCCGGATTAAATACCTTTAAGTTTTTTAGCAACGGCGGTAAATATACATACAGAATTTTTAATAATTCTTCTGTAATTCATTTTTATTCTCCCTCTGAGAATATTGATGCTTCGGATAAAACCAACATAACTGTCTTAGCCGTATGTCCTGAAAATTCTGATGTTTATGCTGTATTTTGCGGAAATTATTATAAAATGGAAAAATGTACTTCTGATTCCGTCGAGATTCCTCGCGGATATTGTCCGTATTCCTTTGATATAGCTCTTACCGATGATTACGCTTATAACAATGAATTATCGATAGTCTGTTTTTATAACGGAGAATGCTCAGAAGTAAAGTGCTGTGATATTTATTCGGATGAACACTCACCGACCGACAGCAATAAAGGTCTCGGTGCGATATCTCCGTATTCCGATAACGGTCTCGGAAGATCCCTTATGGTCATGTTAAACTGTGATAACACTGAGCAGATAAGCGAAAAGGGTGAGTATGATACATATCATCCCTATAAGTCATCGTTACTTAAAGGAACGATAGATTATTTAGAAAGCATAAATGTTTCGAGTGAAGGTTATCTCAGATATGAACTTAAAAGCGGCATTAATGTATACGGCACTGACTGCGTTCTGATAAACGGCGGTTATACTATGCCTAAAAACAATGTTACATTTATTTCCTCGGATGACTCTGCTCAGGATAAGACCGTTCTGACCTTTGGTCTTGATTGGCTTTCTCCCGTAACCGTAACGCCTCAGATGCTTGATTACAAGGTCGGATATCAGAACTTTTCATATAACATCGAAAGCTTCAATGCCGAATATATTGATTTGAAATTTTACTATGCTGATGCAGTCAATTTTGCAAATGAGCTGACATTTGCCGAAGACTGTGTATTCACAAGCTATGCTCTTTTTAAGGATGAGTCAGATAATATAATCGTAAGACTGTATCTCAGGGTTCCCGGTCAGTTTTACGGCTATGATCTTCTCGAAACAGAAGAAGGTAATGTTCAGGTTACCTTTAAAAAGCGAATAAATAAATCAATTTCAGGTAAGGTCGTTATGCTTGATCCCGGACACGGCGGTATTTCTATGACAGGTACTGCTTTAGCTGATAACAGCGTTTGGGAAGCTCAGATAACATTAAATATTGCGCAAAAAGCAAAGACTTATCTTGAACAGATGGGAGCAAAGGTAATTATGACAAGAGTTGCGGATATAGGTATGGATCTTTACGAGCGCGCAGTTATGTGCGAAGAAGCTGATCCTGATATTTTTGTAAGTATCCATTGCGACGGTGCTGAGTCCTCATATGAAAGCGGTACGCACAGCTTCTATTATACTCCCTATTCTCAGCCGCTGGCTCTATCTATTCATAATTCTGTTGTAAATACTTATCTTACTAATATTTATGTTGAAGCAGATGAGAATTTTGCAAAAACAGACCGCAAGATAAAATACTATCCTTTCTATGTGACAAGAGTGGATAACTGTCCTTCTGTTCTCGTTGAAACCGGTTTTTTGACCAATGAAGTTGAAGGCTATGTGCTTGCAAATCCTGTCAATCAGGATTATATTGCAAGGGCTATTGCTGAAGGTATTAATAATTATTTCATTACATATTGATTCAGAGGTATTTTTATGGCTAAGAAAAATGAGATTAAACCCGAGGAACACAGAAATGTTCATGCAAATCATCGAAGCAGACTTCGCGATAGACTGAAAAACGAAGGTCTCGCTAATTTTCAGGATCATAATGTGCTTGAATTGCTGTTGTTTTACGGAATGCCCCGTAAGGATACAAACGAAATTGCTCATGAATTGATGCTGAAATTCGGCTCTCTTCCTGCTGTGCTTGAAGCATCTCCTGAAGCTCTTATGCAGGTCAAGGGTGTAGGTCCTGAGATTGCAACTCTTATATCCTTTATAATTCAGCTTTTAAGATATTATGAAGCTTGTAAGACCAAGGACAAGAAAACTATCTTAAATTCCGATGAAGCAAGAAAGTATCTTGCCAATCATTTTATTGCTTTGAACTACGAAAAATTCGTTATTATGTATCTCGATGGCAGAGGCGGTCTCATAAAGGTTTCGGAAATTACTCAGGGCTCTGACAGTATGGTGAATACAGATTTCAGTGCGATACTTAAATCCTGCGTGCTGCTTGATGCTAAAGGTATCGTAATTGCTCATAATCATCCCGACGGCTTTGCAGTTCCATCAAAAGAGGACAAGGTGCTGACAGAGAAATTATCAGCTCTTTGCAAAACGCTTAATATTGTTTTATGTGAACATATAATTTTCAGCGGTAATGAATATTGCTATCTCTCCAAAACAAGAGGAGTTAAGGCGGGTACATGTGCGTTTTGATAAGATTTGCTTCTTAAAAGTATTTCTTAGAGCCTTAGTTTTGTGAAGAGCTAATATAGTCTTAATTTTATTTACCGTGAAATATAAGTGACTTAACAGAATAAGATTTCTTACAATCAGAAAAGCTGCTGCATTTGATGCAGCAGCTTTATATTATGCCTTATCCTTCAAAATCAATAAACTCTTCCGTGTTCTTTCTTTTTTTTGTTCTGAGCTTGTCAGCTTCCGACGGGTAACCGAGAGATATAACCAACCGCACGGCTGTATTTAATGAGCAGAGCTTTCTTATCTTTTTATCATCAAACCAACCGAGTATACATGTGCCGAGTCCCTGTGCGGTGGCCTCTAAAGTGATATATGAAGCTAATATGCCGATATCGATTGAACGGTAATCATTTGCTTTAAGCTTAGCTCCGAGTGCTGCAGAAGCTGAATATTCACCCTCGGAAATTACTATCATGATCGGGGCATCAGCAGTAAATTTGTTCATTCCCATTCCCATTGTTGCTTCTGCTACTTTTGATGCACAGTCATTTTTACAAACAGTAATTTTATACGGCTGACTGTTGCAGGCTGACGGAGCCAATCTTGCAGAGCTTAGCACTGCATCAAGCTTTTCCTGTTCAACCTCTTTGTTTTTATCATAGCTTCTGCAGGACTGTCTTGTTAAAGCCAATTCACTGAAATTCATAGCAAACTCCTTTATAATACTACTTTGATTTCATTTGGTGCTGAGTATTCAATTTTTATATCACCGTCTGTTTTAGTACATTTTACTGATATATTGCCGTATGGTGTGGGGAAAGAGCCTTCAGCAAATTCCAAAGAGCCGAGAGACGGTTTTATCTCGACTGTTTTGCAACCGACTTCTGTTACCCTTATGCCGAGCACCTCTTCAATTAAAAAGGCTGTCGGTCCTGAAGCCCAACCGTGACAAAGACTGTGTCTTAATCCTTTATAACAAAATGCACCGAAATCTGCGTGAATATCATTTTCACCTTTTACAGGTAATCTGTCTACGGGTGCGCAGTTTTCTGTCCAGGAAAGGTCAAAATCCTCCCAGAAGGTAGTTGCCCCCATATTAAGCATTCCTCCGTAATAATCACGAAGTGCTGAAAGGGTCTTATTCATATCATAGCAGGATGCAGATTTAAGAAGATAATAGCTCATAAAGGTGGACCAACCGGAACAGCCGTCTGCTAAAATCTCCTGACCGCACAAGCTGATATCCTTCCAACCGGAAAGTCCGAGAAAAGCTGTTACTTGCTTTGCTCCGTATGAATTTATATCGCTGGATACAAGTATTTTGTATTTTTCCGTAAGCTTTTCTTTAAGCTCAGGCAATTCAAACTTTTCGGCAAGCAAGGACGAGGTTTTTAGAACCAATGCAAGTAAAGCTCTTGAACCGCTTATGCCTTGCGACTTATTGTTGCAGGGCCAATCAAGAAAATATGACGGCAGATTGTCACTTCCGTCTTCGTTAACAAGCTTTGAAACGATCTTTATAAGCCCTATTGCATATTCCTTATTTTCTTCGAGGAATTCTTCGTTTCCGGTATAGAAATACCAATCATAAAGTATCTGAAGCCACCATAGAGAATATGTGGGCATACCGTTCATCCAAGAGGGAAGAGGGGTATTTTTTCTCATAAAAGCGAGACTTTTGTCTATTATCTCGTTTGGCCCGAAAACGGTCTTTACGGTGAGCATTTCAGGATGCATATCACCAACCCATACAAGTCGGTCTCGTTTTATTCCGTCCCAGATATATTGCTGCATGTTAAGATGGCAGGTATATGCACAGGTATCGAAAATCTTGTTTATAGTGTCATCACTGCAATGAAAACTTCCGAGATAGGGAATATCACGCATAACAGATACAGCAGTTACCGCTTTAATTTTTATTTCCGTATTCTTACTTAATAATTCAATTTTTATAAATCTGAAGCCTGAATCATTAAAGGACATATCACTGTAATCGGGAAACAGATATTGTGCATCTCTGATCGAATGATCGTTTGTTGCTCCCTTGATTCCGGGTGTACTCATAGCTTCGCTTACAGACTCACCATAAGTAATTCTCATCCTTGCGGGTGTTTCACCCTCTACGGTATAAGTAAGAATTCTGCCTCTTCCATGAATTTCCTTGCCGAAATCTAAAACAATATAAGCATTTTTTTGCAAAGTAGAATTTTTAAGACTTGTAACATCCTCTTCATTTGTTGTGATCTGAAGCTCTTTATTTTTTAGCAGTGAATCCGCATTTGTAATGCTTCCTTGTGTTTCTATGATCTTTATCGGGAATATATCTTTTTGTATAAATTCATTATTATATAAATGTTGCATAATTATCCCTCCGTAAATTTTATGATATCATAAAAATATCAATATCGCAACGCAATTTCTTTGATTTTGTATTGTAAAATGGGGCAATAAGATGATAAAATAAAAATATCAAAATTACAGGAGAATTATAAATATGAAATTCAGACCGCCTTCAGTACCTTTAATTACCGTAGACCCTTATTTTTCCGTCTGGTCATCTGCCGATAGGCTCTATGACAGATTTACTGAGCACTGGACAGCCTCTCCAAACACCATCAACGGCTCTGTTTTTGTAGACGGAAAGGAATACCGCTTTATGGGAGAAGGGGAGACAGAGGTTATTCCTCAGGTTCAGCTTGATGTGTCATCTCTTGTTACAGAATATAAGTTTTCTAACGATGTAATAGATCTGAAGCTTACTTTTTATACACCTCTTTTTGCAGAGGATCTTTACTTGCTGTCAAGACCGGTATCATATCTTAGTGTATGTTATTCTCTTCACGGAAAAAATGAAGCTGATGTTAAGATCAGGATTGATGTATCCGAAGAAATATGTATCAATAAAAAGAACGAAAAGGCTGTTTCGGCAGAGATATCTACTGCTGAAGGGCTCAATTTTGCAAAGATCGGCAGCAAGGAGCAGAGTATTCTTTCCTGTTCAGGTGATGATTTAAGAATCGATTGGGGATATTTCTACCTTACTGCATCAGATAAATCTCAAATGTCTGTTGTAAATTATGATGATATGACATTTTTGAGATGTGAGCTTGCCTTAGAAGAGAATTTGGATAATTTCATCCTGTTTTCTTATGATGACGTTTATTCTATTAATTATTTCGGTGACTTTATTGAAGCCTATTGGAAAAAGAAGAATAAAGCAATAGAAACTGTTATAGCCGAAGCCTATTCAGAGGCTTCAGAAATGCTTAACAGATGTGTTTTATATTCCGATAAGCTGAGAGTTGAAGCTGAAAAAGCAGGCGGAGATAAATATGCTGATATTCTTGCTCTCGCCTACAGACAGGTAATTGCTGCACATAAGCTTTGTGTGGACAATGAGGGAAATAATGTATTCATCTCTAAAGAATGCTTTAGTAACGGCTGCGCTGCAACAGTTGATGTTACTTACCCCTCCTCGCCCTTCTTCTTGCTTTATAATACAGAGCTTCTTAAGGCAATGCTCAGACCGATCTTTAAGTTTGCTTCCTCTGATGAATGGCAGTTTGATTTTGCTCCCCATGATGTCGGTCAGTATCCTCTCGTTCTCGGACAGGTATACGGTAAAAATCACGAAGCAGACGGCAGATACCGTGATTTTCAAATGCCTGTTGAAGAATGCGGAAATATGCTTATTATGATGGCTAATATCGCATTTGCAGAAAAAAACACGGAATTTTTTGATGCATATGAAGATACTCTTAAGGGTTGGGTAAAATATTTGGAAGAATACGGAATGGATCCCGAGCATCAGCTTTGCACTGATGACTTTGCGGGACACCTTGCACATAACTGTAATCTTTCATTGAAAGCGATCATGGGTATTGCAGGATATTCTGAAATGCTTAAAATGAAAGGGAAGTGCGACGAGGCGGCTTATTGGTTCAGTGTTGCTGAGAGTATGGCGGATAATTGGTGTAAAACCGCAGCAAATGATGACGGAAGTTTCAGACTTACCTTTGACCGTCCCGATACCTTCAGTATGAAATACAATATGGTATGGGATAAAATATGGAACACAGGACTTTTTGCCCCGAGCGTATATTATTCTGAATTCAGATCTAACTGTAAGCACATTAATGCATATGGTATGCCTCTTGACAACCGTAAGGACTATACAAAGTCTGACTGGCTTGTGTGGACAGCCTGCTTTGCGCCCTCTAAGGAAGAATTTGAGGAATTTGTGCTTCCCTTATGGAATTGCTATAATGTAACACCCTCAAGAGTTCCGCTGACTGACTGGTATGATACAGTAACCTCTCTTGTTGTCGGCTTTAGACACAGATCCGTTCAGGGCGGCTTGTTTATAAAGCTTCTTGACGGCGAATATTTACGGAGGGGATAAGCAATGCTGTTTGTTGCTGATATCGGTAACACCAATATTAATATAGGTATTTTTGATGTCGACAGATTATCCTGTGTTGCTCGCTTATCGTCCGATCACTCAAAAACAGGTGATCAGTTTGCTCTTGAGCTTAAAGGTATCTCGGAGCTTAAAGGCTTTAATATATGTGATGTCAAAGGAGCTGTTATCAGCTCTGTTGTTCCGGAAATAACCTCAGCCTTCAGATCGGCGGTAATTGAATTAACGGGTGTTGAGCCTCTGATTCTCGGGCCCGGCGTCAAGAGTGGTTTGCATATAAAAATAGATAACCCGGCTCAGCTCGGCGCAGACCTTGTCGCGGGAGCAGTAGGGGCTATTGAAAAATATAAGCTTCCTTGTCTTATTATAGATCTCGGTACTGCTACAAAGATTAGTGTGATCGATAAAAACGGTGCATTCCTTGGATGCACCATAAGTGCCGGAATCGGCATTTCTCTGAAAGCGCTTTCAGGTTCAGCATCCTTGCTGCCTGCGGTAGAGCTTTCCGCAAAGGATTGTCCCGCATTCGGTACCAATACTGTTGCAAGCATTCAAGCAGGAACTATTCTCGGTACTGCCGCTATGATTGACGGATTGTGTGACAGAATTGAAGAAAAACTCGGTGAGAAGGTCAACTCTGTTGTAGCCACAGGCGGTTTTGCCGACAGTATAGTAAAATGCTGCAAACGGGATATAATAAAAAGCCCTGATCTTCTTCTATACGGTCTTCGTTCAATTTATTTGCGCAATCAATAAACTTGACAAGAAAACGGCTTCGCCGTACGACTGCGGCGAAACGCTTTCGTATAGTCCATCGCCGAGGGTAGTTTACTTCCCGTTCGGCGGGACATATAATCTTTTTACTTTATAGGAAGGAATTTCCTATAAAGTAAAAAAACAGCTCTCACAGTGTGAGGGCTGTTTTTGTTAACTTGTTGCGGACAGAAAAGAAATCTTCAGTTATTTTCACCCAAAAATTTCTTAAGCTCATCCATAAATGACTGGATATCCTTGAAATCTCTATAGACGGATGCGAATCTGACATATGCGATTTCATCGATATTTTTAAGCTTTTCAAGAGCCATTTCACCGAGAAGAACAGAGGGAACCTCTCTTTCAAGGGAATTCTGAAGCTGGCTTTCGATCTCATCAATTGCATTTTCAAGAGTATCCAACGAAACGGGACGCTTTTCGCAGGCACGGAGCATGCCGCTTAAAAGCTTGTTTCTGTCAAATACCTGTCTTGATTTATCACGCTTAATGATGATTACGGGCTGACCTTCAATAGCT
Source organism: Clostridia bacterium (assembly GCA_017440965.1). Taxonomy (GTDB): domain Bacteria; phylum Bacillota; class Clostridia; order Oscillospirales; family Acutalibacteraceae; genus RUG806. The sequence continues at coordinate 44,356 of JAFSGH010000031.1, forward strand.
TCATATGTAGTGAAGCGCTTGTTACATTTTATACATTCTCTTCTTCTTCTGATTCTTTGACCGTCATCGGCAGGTCTTGAATCAATAACCTTGCTTTCGGGATAAAGGCAGTAGGGGCATTTCATAATCTGTACCGTCCGTTCATAATAATGTGTATATGATACCACAAGAAATATTAATAATCAACGAGAATTTGATGAATTTTATTAAACGAATTATATATCTGATTTTCATCATTGTATGAGTGATCGTATAATTCAATGATATAATGACCTTCATATGAAATATCCTTTAATTTCTTAAAAAAATGACTGAAATCAAAGAATCCTTCCAAAGGAGGAATACAGGAGGAGACATCATTATAATCGCTTATGTGAACGTGTTTTATTGAGCTTCCGAGAAGATCGATAAAAGTATCTGCTTCTTCATTGCTTCGTCTTGCCTGCTTGATATCAAGCACCACACCGAAATCCTCACCGATGGTATCCTTCATCATTTTCAAGTATGATGAGCTTTGGGAGCGGTGATTTACAACATTCTCGTGACAGACGTTTATATTATATTCTTTGCCTAATGTAATAAGCTTATGAAACCTGTCACAGTATTCTGCATCTGATATCGAGCCGGGTATTTTTATTCCGTGAATAACAAAGATCTTTGCTCCGATTTCATTCATCACTTCAAAAAAGCGCTTGTAAAGATCGAGAATATCGTAAAATCTTCTCTCATAAGAGCTGAAAAGATAAAAGCTTTCTGCAAAAGACATAAAAGGATGAAGAGACGGTATTGTAACACCGTAATGCTCTTTGATCTTAATAAGCTCTTTGATATAGCCACTTTCAATTTCTGAGGGAGAATTCAGAAACAGCTCAATGCATTTTATATCTCGTTTGCATATTCGTAAAAAAGATTCCTCTGTTGTCAAGGGGTAATAACAAGCAGATGAAATACCCGGTTTAACCATTATCTGTCAACTCCTCAATTATTTACTTCTTGAAGAAGGAAATAAGATTTTATATAATAAATCTCGGTGATGAAAATGAAATACACAGAATTTGTTATTGAAAAAATAAGAAAGGCCGATTTTGAAATAAAGCTGTTACTGTCAATATTTTATGCTGCAATTAATATAATGTACTTTTCGGCACTTATGATAATTGCATTAAATGATAAGATTCTGCCGGATTATAATACAGCCTTTTACTGGATGAATGAATTGGTTATAGGTGCCAACAAACTGTTTGCAGCAGCAGTCATCCCGCTTTTAATATATCAGTCTGTAGCTACATAAAGAAAAAAAAGCACTTCCGAAGGGAAGTGCTTTTTTGGTGATCCAGCGGAGATTCGAACTCCGGACACCCTGCTTAAAAGGCAGGTGCTCTGCCGACTGAGCTACTGGATCAACGGGAAACCATAAACGCAAGCAAGAAAGTGCAGAATAAAGAAATAATAAAGAAAAACACACCGGCAATCTTTGTAAATTTACTTAATTTTGCATCTGCTGAACGTGACTTATTTTTGCCGAAGAAAGTTTCAGCTCCGCCTGAAATTGCTCCGGAAAGTCCGGCCTTGCGGCTCTGCTGCATAAGCACAAGAACAATTATTAATATTGAAGTTAATACAAGCACTGCACCTATGAGAATTTCATACCATTGCATCATAATATAAATCACCTTTCAAGTATCTACGCTTTTCGTTTGGCGCTAAGATATATTATCATACTGATTTGAAAAAATCAAGTCTTTTTTTCAATTTGTGTAAATTTTTTAAGCATTTCTCACTTTTTATAGTTTTATATATAACTATAAAGAAAATTTGTGTAAATTATTGAAAAATTAATTTAAATGATATATTATTATTAAAAAGAAAGGATGATTCAAATGAACAAATTTATGCTTAATGAAACCTCATACCACGGTGCCGGAGCAATCTGCGCAATTGCCGATGAAGTAAGCTCCCGCGGCTTTAACAAGGTGCTTGTTGTAACCGATCCCGATCTTATTAAATTTAATGTTACAACAAAGGTTACCGACATTCTTGAAAAAGCAGGCATTGCTTTTGAAGTATTTTCAGATGTAAAGGCTAACCCTACTATCGAGAATGTAAAAAATGGTGTTGATTGCTTTAAGGCAAGCGGTGCTGACTGTATCGTTGCCGTAGGTGGCGGCTCTGCAATGGATACAGCAAAAGCTGTTGCAATAATAATTGCAAATCCCGAATATGCAGATGTCAGATCTCTTGAGGGTGTTGCTCCCACAAAGAATAAGTGCGTTCCTATTATTGCTGTTCCTACAACTGCAGGTACTGCAGCAGAGGTTACTATCAACTATGTTATTACCGATGTTGAGAAGAAGAGAAAGTTTGTCTGCGTTGATGTTCATGATATTCCCGTTGTAGCTGTTGTTGATCCTGATATGATGTCCTCAATGCCCAAGGCTCTAACAGCGGCTACCGGTATGGATGCTCTCACTCATGCAATTGAAGGCTACATTACAAAAGGTGCCTGGGAATTATCTGATATGTTCCATATCAAGGCAATTGAAGTTATTGCAAGATCTCTTCGCGCTGCTGTAAATAATGAAGCAGAGGGCAGAGAGGGTATGGCTCTCGGTCAGTATATCGCCGGTATGGGCTTTTCAAATGTAGGTCTTGGTGTTGACCATTCAATGGCACATACTCTTTCAGCTTACTATGATATGCCTCACGGTAAGGCTTGTGCAGTTCTTCTTCCTGCTGTTATGGCTTATAATGCAGATTACACAGGTGAAAAGTACAGAGATATCGCAAAGGCAATGGGTGTCAAGGGAACTGATGCTATGACTCAGGATGAATACAGAAAGGCTGCAGTTGATGCAGTACGTCAACTTTCTGAGGATGTCGGTATTGTTTCTTCTCTCAAGGGCGTTGTAAAGGAAGAGGATATTCAGGCTCTTGCTGAGTCTGCCTATGCTGATGCCTGCCGTCCCGGAAATCCCAGAGAGACAAGCGTTGAGGATATTATTGCTATCTACAGAAGTCTTATGTAAACTTCTTTAATTATCATATTCTTTCTATACAGACAGCCTCCGTTGATTGCGGAGGCTGTTGTTTGCTTACAGAAATACTAACTGATGTAAATCGCTAAAACTTTAATTGATTGATGAGAGCTTTTCTCAGCAGTGTGAATAGTAAACACTTGTTTAAGAATTTACATCACGTTTATATGCTGTTTGCTGTTATTGTATCATATGCTTTTTCGACAATGAAATCTCTTATTATATCCTTCAGATGCTCTGTTGTTATGTCTGTATTCAATAGCCGTGAAGAGAGCTCCTCAACCTCACTTCTTATAGCGGTCAGGCCTTCAAATCTCAAAGTCTGGTTTTCTGTTGCGATAAGTAAGCCGTATAATACAGTTGTATCGATATGCTTTTCTGTTATTTCTGCTTTTGTAATCATATTATCACCTCCCTTGTGTGATAGTATATCACACAATATGAATAATAATCAATATTAAAAAGTGACAAAATATCACAAAATATTTTGTTGCTATTGTGAGATATATTCAGGGATGCGTGTTATTTTCTTTGCTTGATTTTTTGTTTAATTAATACTATAATATACCTAAGGAGTGATATAATATGAAACGATCCGTAAAGAAATTATTTTCATTATTTATGACAGCAGTGACTTTGATCACACTGTTTAATTTTTCTGTTTTTGCTTCAACTGAGCCTGTCGGTTTTACAGATGAGGATTTTCTGACGACTGACGGTCAGGATATTGTTAACCGTAAGGGTGAAAAGATCCAATTGAAGGGTGTCAATTTAGGTGCCTGGCTTATCTGGGAGGATTGGCTTTGTCCTTATGAAGAGGCAACAGATCACGCCAATGTTTTTGATATCCTGACTGAACGCTTCGGTGTTGAAGGTGCATATGCACTTATGGATACCTATATGGATAACTGGATAACCGAATATGATCTTGATGAAATCAAGAATATGGGCTTTAACTGTGTCCGTGTTCCTTTCTGGTACAGAAACTTTTATTATGATGATAACGGAACAAAGATACTTGATGAAAACGGAGAATGGGATTTTTCAAGACTTGACTGGGTTGTCAATGAATGTTCAAAAAGAGAGCTTTATGTAATTCTTGATATGCACGGTGCTGTCGGCTATCAGAGTGATGCACCTCATAACGGCAAGGCCGATTCTTGCGGACTTTATGAAAAAAACGAACAGGGAGAGCGTTACAGACAGCTTACTGATGAGCTCTGGACAGCTATCGCAACAAGATTCAAGGGTAATCCTGCCGTTGCAATGTATGATCTTCTTAATGAACCCATGTGTGATGTTGATTGCGGCGAAATAACAAGAAGGATCAATAATGAATTTATCTATACAAGACTTTATGATACTGTAAGAGCTGCCGACCCTGATCATATCATTACACTCGAGTGCATATGGACTGCAATTGCTCTTCCTCAGGCATTTCTTAAGGGTTGGGAAAATGTAGTTTATCAGGTTCATTTCTATAACAATTCAAACTTTATTTTCAACCTTTTTGCACTTTTTACAAAGATCATTTACAGTGATGTTCCGATGTTTATGGGAGAGTTTTTTCCGCATCAGCAAACAACCTGGGAAAATTGCTTTACATTTATGAATAAGATCAATTACAATTGGTGTTTGTGGACATATAAAGCAACGGGTCATATGATGTGGCAGTCGGATTGGTGTCTCAGAGGCAGTAAGGACGGCTTCCACCGTGCAAAGGTTGCAACTGATTCATATGAAGAAATTGCAAGAAAATGGGGCGAATGCATAAGAACCGAAATCGGCTTCCAGGACACAGGACATTATGAGAATAATGTCAAGGCACATATCTGACATAGGTCTTAAATATTTCTTGAAGAGGGAAGCGCTGCTTCTCTCTTTTTTATTATATAGAAAATCCCTATATACATATTAATGCATATAGGGATAAACATCTGTTGAGCTTTATGTCAGCTGAGATCAATATTGACGCCGTTGACCTCAATGCCGTCATTTGCTCTTATAAGTATGTATTTTGAGCCGTTGATTATCTCCGTTGAAATAAGATCGCTTCTTTCGGGATCAACCTTTATGGTAACATATGGCGTTGCTACCTCAAATTTTTTAATATCCATAACGGCAGTAGGAGCAAGCTTGGCGTGTTCGCCGAATTGTTCATCAAAGTGCTTTTCAAAGTCGTTGACCTTATTTTCTGATATTCCGCAGGATTCAAAAACATTCTTGAAGGTGTTTTTTGTGATTTTTAAGGGCTCGTCATTGTTTTCAGCCTTGCTTTCCTCGACCAATTCAGCAATATGCTCGTGGACTGATTTAACAACTGACATATTGCATTCATCTGTAAGTGCTTCCTTAAGGCATTCATTGAAGCTTTCCTTTTGCTCTGCAGAGGGCTTAGGAGGATCAAGATCAAATATATTTTTGATAAAATCAGGGTGATTGTCTGAAAGATCCTTTGCGTAAAACTGTGCTTTATAGATATTTGTAGCACGGTCATCGAAGGTGGGGAACATAAATCCAAGCTCAGGATTTGCAATAAGTGAGAAGTTGTCTGTCATTCTGAAGGTGTTATCAAAGCTGCTGTAATAAAGTGAAGGCTTTGACTGTTTGATAGGACACACACAGCAGACAAAATAGCTGAACACAGAGGTTGATTCCTCTTCCTTTTCGCCGTTTTCATTATAATTAAAAACATCGTAATTATCGGAAGCCGCAAGAATTGCATAATCACCGTCAAACTGCACAGAGTCGATTATTTTTGAATAAAGAATTGACAAGCATTCATCGTTTTTAAGACCGGTATCTCTGAGAGTCATAAGAAGTCTGTGTGCCTCGCTGCTCATCACTTCAGTTGCGGTGTATTCAATGTCATATAGATTTGTGCCTGCAGTTCCCGATAATGTCTTTTTGAGAAGAGATAAAAGCTTATCACAGTCGTCTGATACCGTATTAATAAGTGACTGATCTATGTATGCCTTTATATTCTTTTCTTTATCAACTATACAGCCTTTTATACTGAGAATGTTATTTTTTGAAGCACGGAAACGTCTTCTTATCTCTCTGATTTCTTTATCTGTCATTTGGATTCTCCTTTTCAATGATAACTAATTATAATTTATTTTCGATTTTTTGGCAATAATTATTCTGAACAAAAAAACAGCTGTCGCTCAGCTGTTTTTTTCTCTTTAGTTTTTAAGATGTTAAAATGAATTAAAGATAATCGCGTATATCTACTGCTAATCTTTCCTCAAGATTAATAAGCTTTTTTGCAATATCCTTGCTGAATTCTTCTGCTGCCTTATACTCGTTCAGGTATTCATTCAAGGATTTTACTCCCATATTACATCCGTCTGTCAGCAGATCTGCAATAGTTTTGTCGCTGTCATTAATTCCTATCATCACATTTGTTTTAAGCCATGACATACTTTTTGCCATTAAAGCAGGATCTTTTCCGTCATCATTGAATTTTACGAGCTCTTTTTGTATCTCGGTTTCAAGCTCCTCATGTTTTGCTTTGCTTTCAATAAGAATATTCTTAAAATCCTCTGAGCTTACTCTGTCAATTACTTCGCTAATTGAGCTGATTCCCATTTTCGTTCCTGCGTCACATTCGCGAAGAAGCTTTATTGTATCGCTTTCTATCATATGATCACCTTATTTCTGTATTTAACTATATTGTGATCATATTATTATCATTTATACATAAATATCATTATTTAAGAAAAAGAAAACCGCCGGTTTTTCCGGCGGCCTTCATTAAATTTAACTGAATAAGCTCTTCAGCCAGTTGATAAAGCTGTTGAACAACTGAATAATCTTCTCAAGAAGACTAAGTGATTCTTCAACATCAGGTACCTGCATATCCATTGAAAGAGCACCTATGAGCATATAACCGTCCACAACAACAGTTATCGTATTGGCTTCTTCGCATTCAATTCTTTTGCCGTTTACATAGAAATCAAACTCATCGTCGATCCACATATCCTGAATTCTGATTACAAGAACAGCACCTTCGTCAACCTCAAGAGTAGAGTTCGGTCCCTGAGGGAAGAAATCTCCGCCGTTTACGGAAACCTCATACCAACCGATTCCGTCTGTTTTGCCGAAGCAGATGTAATGCTTACGGGGAGGATCGGGTATTGCGAGCACTGTAACATTAATAATTCTGATATCACCGTTTCCGAGATCAACACTTATTGTTGCACTGCCGATTGCCACAGCTGTTATCTTACCGTCAGCATCGATTTTAACAATATTTTCATTGTTGCTCTTAAATACGGGAACAATGCAGCCATCGTCGGGATTGATTTGAATCTCCAAGCTCTTGCTTTCGCCGACAATCAGACAAATCGAATCAGGAACTATAACAGAATAATCAGGAGCATCGGGCTCATCAGGTTCCTCGGGCTCAGTCGATTTTTTTGATACTTTAATCGTTACATTTACGGAAACTTCAGATTTATCCTTGGATGTTACTGTAATAACAGCTTCACCCTCACCAACAGCCTCGATATTACCGTTTTTGTCAACCTTAACAACTGTTTCATCACTTGAAGAGAAGGTTACTTCCTTATTTGTAGCATCATCAGGAGTAACAGTAACCTCGATCTTATCTGTTTCACCTTCGGTAAGCTCTATCTTATCCTTATTGACCTTAATTTCATCAACAGGGATAACAGGCTTGTTGACCTTAACGGGAATTTCCACAAATATATCGGGATCATCCTTAGAGGTAACAGTGATAACAGCATCTCCGTCACCGATAGCTTCGACATTACCGTTTTCGTCAACCTTAACAACTGTTTCATCGCTTGAAGAGAAGGTTACATCCTTATTTGTAGCATCATCAGGAGTAACAGTAACCTCGAGCTTATCTGTTTCACCTTCGGTAAGCTCTATCTTATCCTTATTGACCTTAATTTCATCAACAGGGATAACAGGCTTGTTGACCTTAACGGGAATTTCCACAAATATATCGGGATCATCCT
>JAFSGH010000025.1 GCA_017440965.1 Clostridia bacterium
ATTCGTATTTTAATTGCTGACTTCTTGTTTCATTAAACATTTTTATCACCCTTTTTCTGCTTCTATTATACCATTTTTCTTGGCTTTTGTACAGAAAAAAAGCCCACTCCTATTTGGAATGGACTTTGTCAGCAGTCTGACGGACTCAGTCACAAAGAAGACTGAGTCCGATTTTTTTGTATTACAGGAAATTCCTTCCGGAAAGCCAAAAGATTAGGTTCTTCACGGAAAGTTGGGGGAATGATGCCGGCACGGGAGTGCCGGGGAAAAGTTTTGCTTGAGCTTTTTCAAAAGCTCACGGTGTCAAGAGGCAGAGCCTCTTGTGGCACTGCGCAGAGTGCGAAATCTCTTATGCTTCCAATTGCGAGAAGGGGAGAAAAACAGTCCGGTGGACTGTTTTTCGTTGGGAACCCTCGCCGGGGGTTCCCAAGTGCGAAGCACAAAATGATTAAAGTGAGTAATATGATTCCCCAACTTTCCGTGAAGAGGGAAAGATTATATGTCCTGCCTGACGGGAAGCAACCTTCCCCCGGCGACGGACTTTCCGAAAACGGTATAGCAGATCAATCGGCTTTTATAAAATATTATCTACGCGGACGGTTTTGATTTCCCAGGGCTTGAAATACAGGGTATTCTCAGAAATCACACCTGTCTGATTTCCTAAAAGATCTGTTTCGGCAGATATATTTCCCTTTGACGGTGTAAATTTCACAGATGCTTCGCAATCGGAGAAATTGCAGAATCTTGCTGTTAAGCCGCCGTCCTCGGGATGAAGGGCTGTCAGTATGACACTGTCGCTGTCGGAGGATATCTGAGCGAGGGTATATTCTGTAAACCTGCCCTCATTCGGAGAAAGAAGCGTATTTACAGGCGAATAGTTATATGTCATAGCCGCTTTGTGGATATCGGTACAGCTGAAGCTGCTGCCGAAGGGAAGAAGTGAAAATTCGTTTGAATATTCTCCGTTAAGGATTTTTGTTCCGCACATATAGTCATTTGAATAAAGAATGGGAATAAAGATCCTGTTTCCCTGAACAACACTTCCCATTGTTCCCTTGTTCATCACAGAAAGTCCCTTATTCTTATCTCTCAATGCTATCCAGTAAATTCCCTGAAGATGTGTCTTTGCATTGAAGGACTCCTCCTTTGATACGGGAGTGTCCACAAGAATTCTGTCCTCGGGATACCAGTATTCCTCGGTAAGTCTCAGCTGACCGTCCCACTGTGAAACAGAGAAGGGAAGATCGCGGAACATCTCACGGTCATCTGCAAGGGATATATCTGCAACAAAGCAGAGCTTGTCATCGTGATGATGGCCGTTGAGAGTAAGAGGAACAGGTCTGTTTTCCGTGATATCTGTTCTTCCTATTCTGTCGGTATCCCTGACACTGTTTTTGATCTCACAGTCTATCCTCGGATTGAATGATGAGAAGGTCATAGTGAAGCGGCAGGGAATACTGCCCGTAAATCCGCTGAATGTGATAAAAGCAAAATCCTTTCCCGTTTTGCAGACAGCCTTTCCGCGGAAATCCTCATCCTTACCGTTTATAAAGCCTGAGAGAAGACGCTGAGTCTGATTTTTAATTATAAAGCCTTCTGTTTCCTTGCTGTACAGTGAAAGAATGCCGTTATCACCGAAGGTTATAATATAATAGGGAGTTGAAAGCTCTTTTTTATCTGCATTGAAGCTGAAAGTCTCCTTTTTGGTATTTGCGTTATCTTTTTCAGCTTTTATGCTTTTTGCCGTAAGAGCGGGAAGGCTTACGCGTTTATAATAGAGAGTCTTTCCGTTTTCATCCGAAAGACAGTCCTCCTGACAGGTGATACCGTCTTCATTTTTGTCAAGTGTTATATAAGTATCAACGGGGAAGGAGAGCGGATTGAAAGCAAAGAGCGAAGAGCAGTCCTTATGTGAAAAATCGGCGGCAATATTTTTGAGTGACTCTTCGATTATCTCCTGAGAATAGCCGAGGGATGCAGGGATAAATCTTCTTGAAAGGTCTAAAAGTCCGCAGATGGTCACATCGTGATGCTGAGCGGCAAGAATATATTTCCATGCCTCTTCATTTTTCTTTTCATAAGAGGGGTATCCCAGCATGACAGACAGTGCATTGATTTTTTCCGCCTGCACAGCCCTGATCTCACCCTCTCTGCAACCGCGGAATATTTCGTTGCCGCAATAGCCCCAGGGCATCTGAGAATGGAAATCATTATCCGTCATTTCGAGAAGCTCTGTCGGCTCACCGAAAAGAGACGGGATATCCTCTAAAAGAACATATTTATAGTCCTCGTGCTTTTCGATCTCTGCAGTTACCTGCTCAATGCCTTGTGTCAGATCGTCATAGCGTGAAGCCAGAAGCGGTGAGTATTTTCCGAACATTTCTCTGAAATCCTCAAGAGAAATATCCGTATCGCGGGGCCAGCGTGACAGTATCCAGTTATCAAGGGTGGTGCAGTTATAGCCTCTGCCCTGCTTATCGTATGTCGGCACTGCGGGGATTCCTGTTTTGTCCTTACCTACCCACATTCCGAAGGACTTATCGAAGGTTTTTGTATAACCGTAACCCATAACATGCGAGCGGAGTATTGCCGCCTTGTAGCCGCATTTTTTTATCATCTGAGGAGTCTGATTGTTCAGGGCAAATTCGGATATACAGTAAACATCCGGGGTTATGCCGAAAAAGCTCAGATTTGTTTTAACGGCATAGGTCAGCTGTCTGATATTTGATTCCTCGGATATATATAATGACAGCGGCTGACCGTATGTGGTGGCTCCGAGACCTACTCTGTCGGGATATTTTCTGAGAAGCTCACGGATCATATCAATGACCTCGGGATCGCAACGGTCGAATTCGTCAAAAGCAAAGGATTCATAGTCAAGACCGATCCTCAGACGGGGATATTTTTCCATCCATATCGCAATATCCTTAAGACGGGGCTTTACCTCCTTTTCCCAGAGTACATAGCCTCCGTGATCGTATGTAAGAATATATAAAGGCTCCTTGTTCATTGTTATTCCCTCCTTTTCGTGTTTTCAGTATATCACCGAAAAATATTATTCGCAATAAAAAACTTGACGAAAACGATATTCTGCTATAATATATATAAGGAAAAAATTATGGAGGAATTACAAATGAAAAGAAAATTCAACCGTATTATTGCACTCATTCTTTGTGTTACTCTTCTTTTCGGCGGCTCAATGACAGCAGTTTCTGCTTCTGAGCAGGCACCTGAGGAGGATATAATGCAGAATGTAGGCGATTTCTTTGCAAAGGGCTTTTACGATACACTTAATGTTGTTGTTGAAGCACTCGTAAAGGTTATATGTACTATATATCCCAATCCCGCAACATGGGAAAAGATCGATAATTACAGCCGTGAGGAGATAGGCTTCCTTGAGGGAAGAGACACCTATCAGACTGAAGCCGAAGCCGGTAACAAATGGTCTCTCGGCTATGCCTCCCGTACTCTTGTTCCCGCGGATATCGATTGCGGTCAGTATAATCTCGGAAGAGATCTTATGAATAAGTATGCTGAGGGCGTATATGACGATATGAGAATAAGAGTCAGTGCAATTGATGATAACAGCGGCAACGGAATAGTTGTTTTCGGTGCTATCGACTCTCTCGGTGTGACATCTACAGATATAAGAGCTATCAGAAAGCTTGTTCTCTCTCATTTTGAAAATACCGATGTTGAAATTGCAAGCATAAATATTATGGCTACACATTCTCATTCTGCTCTTGATACACAGGGTGTCAGCTCAGGCTTCTTCACAAAGCTTGCTCTTGCAGGTGTTTATAATGTGTTCGGTATCACAGCATCATATCCCGGACTTGAAAAGGCAGATGAATTCAAGGAGCACTTTATAAATGAATCCGCTCTTGCAGTAATTGATGCTATCGGTGATATGGAGGAAGGCAGACTTTTCTATTCCTCGATAGACTGCTCTTCGGTAGTACACGATAAGAGAGATCTTATTTCAAAAGAGGATCTTCCCGAAACAGCAGTATTATATTTCACTCCCGATTCAGGCAGTGAGGATACTTATATCGCAGATATCAGCTGTCATCCCACATCCTTCTCGGCAAGCAACGGTCTTGTAAGCTCTGACTATATTTATCATCTTGATAACTACATCAAGGCTCAGACAGGCGGTAATCTTATTATGGTTGCAGGTGCTATCGGTCAGCTTTCAAGAGATATTGAGGTTGATGAAACAGGACTTACCGAATGGGAAGCAAAGGGCGCTTCCGCAAAATATCTCGGTGAGGCATTTGCAAAGCTTATTCTCGGCGGCGATTATTCCTGCGAGCTTGCTCCCGTTCTCAATGTAAAGCATAAAGATATTTTCATAGAGCCCGAAAACAGCATCCTTACACTTGCCTGTGAGATCAATCTCGTAAATAACAGAGTATTTACTACAGGCCCCGTATATACCGATCCTGCTATGGCAACAGAGCTTGGTTATATTGAATTCGGCAACAAGGTCGGCTTTGCTCTCTTCCCCGGTGAGTTTTATCCCGAAACCTTCTGGGGAACAGATATCACAAACAACACAAACTGGGACGGCACCGAATGGCAGTATGACAGTCTCTTTAATTCCGTTGAGGGTGTTGATGTTTACTGCATAAGCCTTGCAAACGATGCTATAGGTTATGTTCTTACAGATAATAACTTTGCATTTATGGGTCATATTATAGGCGAAGAGATCGCTGACGAAGTCCTTTCCGTAGGAAAGCACACAGGCTCCTTCCTTGTAGGTGAGTATTTCTCTCTTCTTGATACTCTCAAATAAGAGATTTACATAATTTTTGTTTTTTGTTCATAAATTTTTGTATTTATCCGTTTATTATTGTATTATAAAACTTACAGGAGGAATAATTATGAATGCATTTTTTATTAAGATACTGTCGTTCTTTTCAGCATTTCTTATGCTGTTCTTAAGCCCCGGCGGACATATCGGCACATCGATCTACGATAAGTCCTGTCCCGATTTCTTCGGCGAGGCTGCAACGGCAAATGAACTTGCTCCCATTGAGGTGCCTCAGCATCCCTATCTTGCTCCCGAAGGAACAAACGGTATGCACGGTAACTCATACAATACAGGCTCATATAACTATATGGGACCTCTCGGTGTCAATCCCGTTGTCAAGTCCCGTTCAATGAATGTTTTCGGCGGTCTTGTTGCAACTCTTATGTTTGATTCACAGGGCAGAATTATGTGCATCAGCGGTAATGTTGTCGGCTTCAGACTTCTTCTTCTTGATGCAGATACTCTTGAGATCCTCTGCGAAACAAGACTTCCTCAGCGTCCTTCAACGGTTGAAGCGATCAAGACCTTCAATTTTGCAGCTATTTCAAGTGATACATCAGGCGGTGCTTACTGTCATCTTCTTTCAGGCGACAGACCTATTATCGGTAACTCCGACAATGTAATTCAGATATACTATGTTGATGAATCCTCAGGCACTCCCGAATGGAAGGTCGAGAAGGAATGGAATATCAGTGATGAGCTTCCCGAAGGCTCATATATCACAGACGCTATCCCTGATTTCGAAGGCAACATCTGGTTTGTAACACGCCCCGGTGAGGTTGGTTACATTGACATTAAGGATGACAGCGTTCATATGATGACTCTCGAAAATGAGGAGATCCAGAACACACTTGCTATTTGTGCAGACGGTATCTATATCGTTTCCGACTATGCAATGTACCGCTTTGAGATCGGCAAGGACGGCACACCCGAATACACATGGAGAACAGAATATGACAGAGGAACAACACTCAAGCCCGGTGCTATCAATCAGGGCTCAGGCACAACACCTACTCTTCTTGATGTTCCCTGCGCAGACGGCAGTGTGAGAAAGCTTGTTGCAATTACAGATAATGCTGACGAGCAGGTTCATGTTGTTATTTATGACCGTGAGGACGGAGAGGTAATTGCATCTGTTCCCGTATTTACCCCCGGAAAGAGCGTAAGCGAAAACAGCCTTATTGCCCACGGCAGATCATTTATTGTTGAAAATAACTACTCTGAATCAGGCTCAGGATTCCTTGTAAATGATCCCAGAAGCGAGCCCGGTGTTGTAAGAATTGATATGAATGATGACTGCACTGATGCTTTCATCGCATGGGAAAGCGGAGAGGCATCCTGCACGGTCGTTCCCAAGTTATCCACAAAGAACGGTCTTGTTTACTTATATACAAGAGAGTACGGTAACGGCATCCCCGACAATGCAGTAGCATGGTATTTCACAGCTGTTGACTTCAGAACAGGCGAAACCGTCTATAAGGTATTTACGGGTACGGGTAAGAACTGGAATAATTCCTACGGCCCCATCACCATCGGTCCTAACGGCACAGCATATGTAGGCGTATTCAACGGTCTTATCTCCATATCCGATTCAGAATAAAAAGGAGCGGTCAATATGGTAACATTTGTAAAAATTCTTGTTAAGATCATCAAGCTTTTCATTTTCTTTGATAAGTCCTCTGACGGTGCTGTTTCTCAGCTTATAAAGGATCTCGAAGAAAAGTACGGTATTGATTCGGAAGAATAATGTCTGTTTTCCCTTGCGGTTACTGCCGCAGGGGAAAATTTTTAGGTAAAAAGATATGAAGATCATACATACAAGCATTTTCGAGAATGCAGAAAACTATGAAAGAGCAAGGATTCCGGGAATAGTAAGAGCAGAAAACGGAGATCTTATTGCTTACTGTGAGCTGCGAAGAGCTCCCGGGGATTGGGCCGTAATTGATATAGGAATGAAAAAAAGCTCAGACGGAGCAAAAAGCTGGGGCGAAAGAAGGATTCTTGTTTCCTCCGACGGGGTGAATACCGTCAATAATCCCGTTATGATAGCAGACGGCAACTGTATTCATTTTCTGTACTGTCTTAATTACCGCAGAGTCTTTTATATGAAAAGTGAGGATGCAGGGGAAAGCTGGTCCCAAAGCAGAGAGCTTACAGACAGTATAAAAGCACAGACAGGAGATGACTTCTGGTCGTGTATCGCTACGGGACCTACTCACGGGATAAAGACCTTATCGGGAAGGCTGATTGTTCCTTTATGGCTTGCTTACAATAAAGAGGATGAAAAAAGCCACCACCCCTCGGTGATAGCAGTGCTTTACTCAGATGATAACGGGGACAGTTGGCATATCGGAAAAGCCTTTGGCGGTCTTTCTGATCCCAGTGAATTTGCGGTAGCTCAGCTTCCCTCAGGGAAGCTTGTTGTAAATATCCGGCACGAAAATCCCGAAAGATGCCGCGCGGTGGGGGAGCTTAATGAGGCTATGGAAATATGTGATGTTACCTTCGCAGATTTTCTGCCCGATCCCGTTTGCTGTGCGGGAATGTGCAGCTCAGGGGACAGTATATTCTTTTCTAACTGTGCAGATGCATCAGCAAGAAAAATGCTGACCTTAAGAAAGCTCTCGCGTGAGCTTTCGCTGACGGAGTCGTTTCTTATAAGTGAGGAGGCAGGCTACAGCGATATTGCCTGCAGTGACGGGGATAAGACAGTATATGTTCTCTATGAATCGGGAAAAGAGCTTTTTTGTGCGGCTGTCAGCGTTAATTAAAAATATACTTTACAAAATAAAATTAATTGTGCTAATATAAAGAAAAAGCATAAAGGAGTTTATATTATGGGACTTTTCTTTAAGATGTTCGTTACTGTTGTTCTTACATTTCTGAATGTTTTTACCTTTCCGATCTTCGGTTTTTTTGCAGGTGAGGATAATTATCAGGTCAAGGATGCTGAGGATATCAAGCTCAATTTTGCGGCAATATCCGATATTCATATGACAGATGAATTTGCCCGTGTTCAGGTGCTTAAGTGCGGACTCTGGGATATGGATCATGCTGCCGATAAGCTTGATGCACTTGTTCTTGCAGGCGATCTTACGGATCACGGACTTGAAGAGGAATATGAGAATCTCAAAAAGGCTTTTGAACCCTATACTCCTGCAAAGGAGATCCTTATGGTTGTCGGAAATCACGATACCTGGACTGATGAGGATGACAGATATGAGCCTGCAAAGGAAAACTTTATAAGGTATTCAAAGGAAATAACAGGCAGAGAGCTTACCGAGTGTTATTATACAACTGAAATCAACGGCTATACCTTTATCGTAATGGCAAGTGAGGGTACAAGCACATCTGCTTATATCAGTGATACTCAGCTTCAGTGGCTGAGAGAAGAAATGGATAAGGCAGCCGAAAAGGAGCTTCCGATTTTTGTTGTTTCACATTGGCCTCTTGCCGAGACTCACGGTCTCCCCGTGACCTGGGGCGATGAGGAGCCCGAGCTTCTTGACGGAAGCTTTGGTGATCAGAACTATCAGGTAGAGGCTATCCTTAAGGATTACGAAAATGTATTTATGATATCAGGTCATATTCATAACGGTCTTGTAAATGACCGTCAGGCTGATATATACGGCTATACCTCCGTTGAATCCGACGGCTCATTCCACAGCATCAATCTTCCCTCTTATATGTATATGGGAATCCGCGGAAGAGTTTTCAACGGTCTCGGCTACAGCATCGAGGTCTATGAAAAAGAGGTGCTCATAAGAGCAAGAAGCTTTACCTCTGATGTTTGGTATACCGATTATGATGTAACGATTCCTCTTGTCTGATTTTGTAAATTATAGCTTTTTGCCCCTCTGCTTTTGATGTGCAGAGGGGCAGTTGATTTGTTTCGGGAGAAAGCTCTGAAAAAAGCCCTCTTCACGCAAAGTTTGGGAATCATATTACTCACTTTAATCATTTTGTGCTTCGCACTTGGGAACCCCCGGCGAGGGTTCCCAACGAAAAACAGTCCACCGGACTGTTTTTCTCCCCTCCTGCGCTATTGGAAGCATAAGAGATTTCGCACTCTGCG
>JAFSGH010000006.1 GCA_017440965.1 Clostridia bacterium
ATTTTTTGCGCAGCGGATTTTTGTCATATCAAGGCACAAAACGCAGTAAATCCTTTCGGATTTACGAGTATTTTAACGAAGAGATGGCGGAAATCCGCCCCGCAAAAAACGGGTTTGGATTATACTTGCCACCCTAAGGAGACAAATTATGACAGTGCAATTATTTAAGGGACTTTTTGATACAGAGCTTACATCTGTTATCAGCATTGCTGATTTTCTTTTATGTGTCGGAGCAGCATTGCTTCTGGGACTTGTTCTCACTCTTTCTTATATGTATAAGTCGAGATACACAAAGAGCTTTCTTCTGACACTGGGACTTCTTCCTGCGGTGGTTGCCGTAGTTATAATGATGGTAAACGGAAATGTGGGGGCAGGCGTTGCCGTGGCAGGTGCGTTTTCACTTGTCCGCTTTCGCTCCGTTCCCGGCTCAGCAAAGGAGATATGCACACTGTTTCTTGCAATGGGCACGGGACTGATAACGGGAATGGGTTATCTTGCCTTTGCCGCGGTCTTTACGGTGATCATGTGTCTTGTGCTGATAATATATAACCGTGCTGCACTTATATCAACAGGGAAGGCCTCGCTTTATAAGTCTCTTCGTATAACTGTCCCCGAGGATCTTGACTATCCCGGTGTGTTTGACGGTATACTCAGTGAATACTGTACTTCTTATGAACTTACAAATGTAAAAACTACAAATATGGGCAGTATGTTCAGACTCACTTATGAGCTTATTATGAAGGCGGATGCCAATGAAAAGGAGCTTATTGATAAGCTTCGTATACGAAACGGAAATCTTGAAATAAGCATGTCGAAGCAGACCGCCAATGCAACTGAGCTGTGATACGGAGTGAAAATTATGAAAAGTATTAAATTATCGGCTCTTCTTCTTTCCTTTATTCTGATTCTGACCTCTTGCGTGAATATGCCGAAGGTGAATGAAACGACGGCAGTAAATGAAGGCGGAATTACAGGAGAAGGCGGTAAAGAGGAAGTAACGAATTCTTCAGATGAGACAACAAAAACGGCAGATGAGACAGCAGAAAATAAAAATGATAATGCCGAAGATGAAAATGATACAAAAGATGATATGTTTTCCTCCCGTGATGAAAATACGGCTGTCACGGAAAATGCCGTAAGCATCACTCTTACGGGAGATTCTGCCGTATCGGACAGCGATGCCGTAAAAATATCCCGATCGGTGATAACGCTTTCAGAGGAAGGACAGTATGTTATTTCGGGCTCTCTTTCAGACGGAATGATATATGTAAATGCCCCTGATACGGCAAAGCTTCATCTGATTTTTGACGGCGTAAGCATCGAGAATAAGACCTCTGCCGCTCTTTATATTCTTTCCTGCGATAAGGTGTTCGTTACTCTTAAAGCGGGAAGTGAAAACAAGCTTTCAAACGGCGGTCAGTTTACTGCGATAGACGATAATAATATTGACGGTGCAGTATTCTCAAAGCAGGATCTTACCTTTAACTCAGACGGCTCTCTTACCGTTGAGTCTCCCTCGGGACACGCGGTCGTATGCAAGGATGATCTGGTGTTTACAGGCGGAAGCTATACCTTCAACAGCGCTTCTCACGGTCTTGATGTGAATGATTCCGTAAGAATAAAGAATGCTTCAATAAATATTGCCGCAGGCAAGGACGGAATACACTGTGAAAACGAGGATAATGCCGAAGCGGGATTTGTTTATCTTGAAAGCGGCAGCTTTGATATAGTGTCTGAGGGTGACGGAATATCTGCAGGTGCATATATTGATATCCTCGGCGGAGAATATAATATACTTTCAGGCGGCGGCAGTGAAAACGGCACCAAGGCGCAGTCCGATAATTGGGGCGGCTTTATGGGCGGTAAAGGCAATATGGGAGGCAAAGGCGGTATGGGAGGAATGGGCGGCCGTCCCTATAGTCCCGGAGAAGGATATTCCGAAATGCCCTCTCAGCAAGAAATACCTTCTCAGCAAGAAATACCCTCTCAGCAAGAAATACCCTCTCTGCAAGAAATACCCTCTCAGCAAGAAATACCCTCACAGACAGAAAGTGACTTCTCTGACAGCGAAAGCATCAAGGGAATCAAGGCACAGGGAAATATCAGTATCTCCGGCGGTACATTTAACATTGATTCGGCAGATGATGCCCTTCATTCAAATGCGGATATCAGTATTTCGGGCGGTGTATTCAGTCTTAAGACAGGGGATGACGGTATTCACGCTGATGAAGCTCTCGAAGTCAGTGCAGGCACTGTAGAAGTGACCGAAAGCTACGAGGGGCTTGAAGCTCTTGATATCAGAATTTCAGGCGGAGATATAAATATAATTTCCTCTGATGACGGACTTAATGCGGCAGGCGGAACTGATAACAGCGGTGCAGGCGGCAGAGGAAATGATATGTTCGGCGGTATGCCGGGAATGAGCGGCAACGGAAGTATAGTAATATCAGAAGGAAACATTCATATAAAGGCCTCGGGTGACGGCATTGATGCAAACGGCACCCTTGAAATAACAGGCGGCTATACGGTAGTTTCAGGTCCCACTCAGGGAGATACCGCAACGCTTGACTATGATAAGTCGGCGGTGATCTCAGGCGGTACATTTATCGGCACGGGAGCCGCGGGAATGGCTCAGACCTTCTCTGAGGGCACTCAGGGTGTGATTGCCGTAAGTGTAGGTAATCAGAGTGCAGGAACAAGAATTACTCTTTCTTCAAAGGAGCACGGTGTAATTATCGATCATACTCCCGGGCTTTCCTTCGGAGTCATCATATTAAGCTCACCCGAAATAATAAAGGGTGAAGAATATAATATCACGGTAGGCGATGCAGAGGGCAGCTTTAAGGCATCGTAAAGGGAAACGGCGAAAAATACGGGGCATTTGCCGATTTTATGAAAAATAAACTGCAGATACACTTTCTGTAAACTTTTTTGTATAAGTATTGTAAGAGCGGATAATTATGATAATATGTAAGGGCGAAAATAAATAAAAGGAGTAATTTTTATGGCAAAGATAATTGCAGTTCCTTTTTCTCTGTTCCTTTCATTTTTATCAATATTCGGTATTTATCTTCCGAAGGCAGAGGTAGAGCTTTCAAAGGACAGCTGGAATACAAACTATTCATATGTTTTTGTGCACGGACTTATGGGCTGGGGCAGCTATGATGCTCAGTATAAGCTGATGCCCTATTGGGGAATGTTCGGCGGAGATCTTATGAAATATCTTGACAGACAGGGCTTTGATTGCTATGCGGCTTCGGTTGCAGGCACTGCAAGTGCCTGGGACAGAGCCTGCGAGCTTTATGCTCAGCTTACGGGCACGGTAGTAGACTACGGTAAGGCTCATTCCGAGGCCTGCGGCCACGAAAGATACGGTAAGGACTTTACGGGCAAGGCTCTTATTCCCGAGTGGGATAGCGAGCATAAGATAAATCTTCTCGGCCATTCCTTCGGCGGTGCTACAATGCGTCTGTTTGCTTCTCTTATGGCGGCAGGTGACGAGGCTGAAAGAGCCGCTACTCCTGAAAATGAAATATCGGGACTCTTTACGGGCAATAAGGCAGACTGGATATATTCTCTTACATCACTTTCCGCACCTCATAACGGCACAACAGCCTATGAAGCACCCGCTGAGGATAAGGATACCGCCGCTTACGATATGTATATCGATAATGCTATGGCTCTTAACGAAAGAATAGTTACCGATGAAAATACCTATTATTTCTCATTTGCCTGCACAGCCACAAAAAAGGCAGAGGACGGCACATATAAGGCAGATAAAAAATATATGGAGGGAATGTTCACAAGCTCAGCCGATCAGATGGGCGCATATACGGGCGTAACTCAGGGCGGCTTTGTATTTGATGAGAGCTGGCTTGAAAATGACGGTCTTGTAAATACAATATCAGCAAAAGCTCCCTCATCAGCTCCTTCAAAGGACTACGAGGAAGGAAATGTCACCCCCGGTGTATGGAACATTATGCCCACCTACTACGGTGACCATATGTCCCTTCAGGGCGGTATGACAAAAACAAATGTACAGATAAGAGAGCTCTACGCTCAGCACTTCAATATGATAAACCTTCTGTAATACCAAAGCATATATTAAGAGGACTCAGAGCAGATCTGAGTCCTCTTTTGTCTGAGCATATGCAAAAACGCCTTTTTTTCCGTGAAGAGGGAAATTTTTGCTTATATCAAAAAAACACCCTTTCGTCCCCCAAGTTTGGGGGACGGGGGTGAAGCTGAAGGTTTTTTACTTGTTGAAATTTTTAACCACTGTTTTAAGTGTGTCTGCGATAAATTTGTGGGTGTTGGGGCCCATGGAGTTTGTTTCGTGGTAGTGGTTTTCGTCGAAGCGGTCTCTTGTGGAGTTAAGATAGGGCTGTGTGGGGTGGAGGACGAAGTCATTTTTCGGTACACAGTAGCCTGTCATATCGTTTGTTGCGCCGAAGGCTATCATTTCGCTGTCGCCCGTTATCTCGCAAAGAGGCTCTGCGTTGACCTCGGGGGAAAGTCCCGTTGTGGAATTCTCCTTATCCATATAGCCGCCGTAAACGGTGGATACAAAGTTTTCGCCGGGAAGAAGAAGTATCTTCTGTGAGCCTATCGTCATATATGTGATCTCTGTTTTCATTGCAATGCCCGTTTCGGAGCAGTTTGAGGGAAAGGCATTGAAGCTCATTGTTCCTCTTATTGCAAGAAGGGTGAGCACATTGTTGTCAACGGGAAGATAGAAGGGCTGAGTAATAAATTTTATGCTTGCATCAAGCTCCTTTTCATCTGTGATCTCAAAGGATCTTTCTGCATAATACTCTGCCTGCAGCTTTATTTCCTGAACTCTGTCCTCGTTTCCGAAGTCCTTTGCGTCCATTCCGCCTATAGCACCGATGCCGAAGATAACATCCGCGCCCTTTTCCTTTTTGATCTGCTCGCGCATAAAGTAGGGATATTCTCCTGAAAGCTGACGGTTATTTCCGCCTAAGGAATTGGGATGAGCGCCTATATTCATTATCCATATCTCATTTCCCTCATTTTCGGGAACAAAGCGAAGTCTTGTGAGATATTCGTGCTTTTCGGGAAGCCTTCTTCCTGTTGAAAGTCCGCCTTCAATAGAGATTCTTCCTGTATAGAGCTTTCCCGCTTTTGCGTTGTTGTGTGCTTCTACGCTGACCTTTACTGCCTTTTCGAAAAGCATATCCATATATTCGGGGACCTTTCCGTCTGAGGGGATGCTTACGAGGTTTGCTTTTCCCCAATAGCCGAGAGTATCAATTCCCGAATGTGAATGCGTACAGCTGAAATTTACTGCCTTGCAGTTTTTCATCTCGGGGCGGGAGAGGATCATTTTTCTTATCTTGTTTACCTCGATATTTGTAAGTCCTACAATATCGGCACTTATCCAGATGATGCCTTCGTCATTTCCGCAGTCGAGCCACAAGGCATGGATGTATACGGGGGAGAGTATACCTTCCATTTTATGTCCCGAGCCGTGACCTGCTATCCAGTATGTTCTGTCAAGGGATAGGTCAGGCATTATCTCATCTCTTGAAAAGCCTGCCCTGAAGCAGCTGCCTTTGATCTCAACGGGGCTTTCCTCCGGAATGGGATAAGCGGTCTTTGTTTTCTGTACCTTTTTGCCGTAGCTCTTTGTTATTTTTATAATGCCCTTTGAGGCTAAATCCATAATATCCATAGTATTACCTCCCTATTAACATTATCTTAACATTAAAATATAAATTTTTCTACTGATTTATATATTTTTTTGAAAAAAAACGGAAAAACTGCAAAAATTTTACCGAAGAGACAGTATCTGAGGTATATTTAACTTGAAAAAGCCTTTCGCAGATGGTAAAATAAACGGTGAATAAATTATTCGGAAAGGAAAATTTCTATGAAAAAAGTATTATCGGTAATTCTCAGCCTTCTTATGGTTTTCGCATTGGCTATGCCTGCATTTGCGGCATATGAAACTCCCTTTGAGGACAGCGAATTTTTTGAATACGGCGATTATTCTATCCACTACAGAGTGTTTGAAGCAGAAAACGAGATCGGACAGATCTTTATGATCCACGGCTTTGCTCTTTCCTCCTATTGCTGGGTAGAGCTTGCTTCTCTTCTTTGTGATGCAGGCTACACCTGTGTTATGGCAGACCTTCCTGACTTCGGTTATTCCACAAGAGAGACCTCAGGCATGGATAAGCTTCCCAGAGAAGATATAATGCACGAGCTTATGGTAAGCCTTTCTGATGAGCCCTGGTATGTGGCAGGTCACTCAATGGGCGGCTATGTTGCCGAGGCACTTGCTGCAAAGTATCCCGAATCCGTGAAGAATCTTCTTCTTTACGGAACAGGCGGAAATGACAATGATCCTACAATGACAGCTCTTATGGGTAACGATGTTTTTGTTGCTCTTATGGGACCTCTTATGCAGCTTATGACAAGATTTGATTTCCTTGTCAATATGTTCTTAAGAATGGGACTTAATGACGATGAATATGCTGCACAGTATGATGTGGCAAAGATTACTGAGCCTCTTCGCATTGACGGAACGGGCAAGGGTGCCTGCTACAGCTTCTCAATGCTTACAAACACCGATTACGAGGCTATAAAAAACGGTAAGCCCGTGCTTTTCGTAAACGGTAGTGCAGACAGCGTAATTCCCGATGCATCAAAGAATTCCATCCGTGAGGTCCTTCCCGAGGGAAGTGTTGATTATGTAGTCGAGGGCGGCGGACATATGTTTATTGAAAACAAGGCTGCAGAGACTGCAGAGGTTACTTTAAGCTTCCTTGCAGCAAACAAATAAAAATTCAGAGGGCCGCTTCTTGCGGCTTTCGTTTTTAAGGGTGATAATTATGAATATAACAGAAAGATTTTTGAAATATGTTTCTTTTCCTACCGCCTCCGACGAATTCAGTGAGACTGTCCCCTCCACTTCTAAGCAGAGGGTCTTGGGAGAGTATCTTACAGAGGAATTAAAAAGCATCGGTGTCACAGATGCCGTAATGGATGAATACGGCTATGTTTACGGCAGTATAAAGGGAAATATCGACGGTGCAGTGGGCTTTGTCGCTCATATGGACACTTCACCCGATGCTCCCGATTCCCCCGTAAAGGCATCTGTTGTCGAATATAACGGCGGTGATATCGCTTTATCCGATGAAGTAAGCATTACTGTTAAGGAATTTCCCTTTATCGAGAATTATAAGGGACAAAGACTTATTGTAACTGACGGAAAAACCCTTCTCGGTGCAGATGATAAGGCAGGTGTTGCCGAGATAATGTCAATGTGCGAATATTTCATCAATAATCCCGAAGCTCCCCATAAGACTATAGCCGTCTGCTTCACTCCCGATGAGGAGATCGGAAGAGGTGCGGATCATTTCAATTACGGTCTTTTTGCCGCAAAGGAGGCTTATACCGTAGACGGCGGAACGCTTGGCGAGATCGAATATGAAAACTTCAATGCGGCAAGTGCAAGGGTGGATATAAATGGCGTTATCATCCATCCCGGCTCTGCAAAGAATAAAATGAAGAATGCCGCCTTATATGTGCAGGAATTTATGTCAATGATGCCGCAGAATGAGATCCCCGCCGCAACAGAGGGTTATGAGGGCTTTTATCATATTCACGATATAAAGGCAAATGAGACCGAGGGCGAGATAAGAATGATCATAAGAGATCACGACAGGGAGAAATTTGAGAGTAAAAAGCAGTTTCTCGTAAATCTCGTAAGCTACCTGAATTCGGTTCACGGCGAGGACACATTTAAGGTTGAAATTAAGGACAGCTATTATAATATGAAGGAAAAAATAGAGCCCTTTATGTATCTTATAGAAAACGCAAAGAATGCCTTTTCCGAAGCAGGAGTCACCCCCGTTACCGTTCCCATAAGAGGCGGTACGGACGGAGCAAGGCTTTCCTATGAGGGACTTCCTTGTCCCAATCTTTCAACGGGCGGAGAGAATTTCCACAGCGTAAGAGAATTTATTTCAGTTGAAAGCCTTGAGAAGATGACCGAGGTGCTTATCAGACTCGCGGAAAAATAATGTTTTTTGTAAAATAATGTTTTTTCCTATGGACTTTATTTTATTTTAATGATAAAATAACAAGTATGTTTGTAAAACAGCGAGGTGGGTATTGTGGCAAGACTTGGTTTTGATAACGAAAAATATCTTCGTATGCAGTCGGAGCATATCAAGCAGAGGATCGCTCAGTTCGGCGGTAAGCTCTATCTTGAATTCGGCGGAAAGCTTTTTGATGATTATCACGCGTCCCGTGTGCTTCCCGGCTTTCAGCCTGACAGCAAGATAAGGATGCTTTATGAGCTTCGCGACGAGGCGGAGATGGTTATCGTTATTTCTGCTGATGCGATTGAAAAGAATAAGAGGAGAGGCGACCTCGGTATTACATATGATACGGACTGTCTCAGACTCATTGACGCCTTCAGAGAGATAGGAATCTTTGTGGGCAGTGTCTGTATCACTCAATTTGCAGAGCAGCCTGCCGCAATAAGCTTTCAGAAGAGACTTGAAAGCCTCGGTATGAAGGTATACAGACACTATCTCATTCCCGATTATCCCAATAATATCCCCCTTATAGTAAGTGATGACGGCTACGGCAGAAATGAATTTATTGAGACTCAGCGCTCTCTTGTTGTGGTCACTGCTCCCGGCCCCGGCTCGGGAAAAATGGCTGTCTGCCTTTCTCAGCTTTATCACGAATATAAAAAGGGACAGAAGGCGGGCTATGCAAAGTTCGAGACCTTCCCCATATGGAATCTTCCTCTGAAGCACCCCGTAAATGTAGCATATGAGGCGGCAACCGCTGACCTTAACGATGTAAATATGATAGATCCCTTCCATCTTGAGGCATACGGTGTCACAACGGTAAATTACAACAGAGATGTTGAGATATTCCCCGTGCTTAACGCTATGCTCACAAAGATATCGGGTGAATGTATATATAAATCTCCCACGGATATGGGCGTGAATATGGTCGGAAACTGTATTTTCGATGATGAGGCCGTGTGCGATGCATCAAAGCAGGAGGTCATAAGAAGATATTATGAGGCAGCCTGCCTTGAAAGACAGGGACTTGGCGAGAGTGCAGTGGTCCACCGTATAGAGCTTCTTATGAATCAGCTGGGAATTTCCGCTGAGGACAGACCTGCGGTAAATGCCGCACTTACAAAGGCTGAGCAGACGGGTGATCCCGCCGCCGCCTTGCAGATGCCCGACGGAAGGATAATTACGGGTAAGACCTCCGCTCTTCTCGGTGCGTCCTCTGCAATGCTTATAAATGTTATCAAGGCACTTGCCAATATCCCCGATGAGATACTTCTGTTATCTCCCGCGATCATTGAGCCTATCCAGAAGCTTAAGACTGACTGTATGGGAAGTATAAATCCCAGACTTCATGTGGATGAGGTGCTTATCGCACTTTCAATTTGTGCAGCAACAAACCCCGTTGCAAAAAAAGCCCTCGAGCAGCTCCCGAAGCTCAAAGGACTTGAGGCTCATTCCTCTGTTATGCTTGCAAGCGTTGATATCCAGACCTTCAAGAAGCTGGGCATCAATATGACATGCGAGCCCAAGAGTCAGACTAAAAAATTATATCATAAGTGATAAAAATTGCAGGTACAAAAAAATACCTGCAATTTTTTTGGATTATATGAGGTTACTTACAAAATGAAAAAGCTTATATGTCCCTGATTCTGAAAAACAGTCTATCCCCGGAAAACCCGTCTTCGCTCAAAAAAACCTCTTCTCTCAAACTAATTGAAAGCGCCTGATGCCTAAAGTCCAATTCCCAATTCTCAATTCTCAATTCCCAATTCTCAATTCCCAATTCTCAATTCCCAATTCTCAATTTCCAATTCCTAATTCCTAATTCCTCATTCCTCATTTCTCATTGCCCGCACGGAAAACAGCACGCAAACACCAAAAATTCAACACACAAACAGCACGCAAACAGCACGCAAATTTTCTGCCGCCGAAACCCTCTGAGGCCTTATGTATAAAGGCTTCAGGGCAATCTGCCTTTTATTGAAAAATGCGAAAAACAACACGCAAATCGCACGCAAACAGCACGCAAAGCCAATTTTTTCAGCACGGAAAAAAACACGCAAACATTACATTATATAGATAATAAAGATATAATAATGTTAGATAATAAGGTATTAAGGTAATAGTGGGGGCGGGAAAAATAAAAGTGTTTTTTATCTTTTTTTTCCTTTTCACGGAAAGTTGGGGGAATCATATTACTCACTTTAATCATTTTGTGCTTCGCACTTGGGAACCCCCGGCGAGGGTTCCCAACGAAAAACAGTCCACCGGACTGTTTTTCTCCCCTCCTGCGCTATTTGAAGCATAAGAGATTTCGCACTCTGCGGAGTGCGACAAGAGGCTCTGCCTCTTGACACCGTGAGCTTTTGAAAAAGCTCAAGCAAAACTTTTCCCCGGCACTCCCGTGCCGACATCATTCCCCAACTTTCCGTGAAGAAC
>JAFSGH010000074.1 GCA_017440965.1 Clostridia bacterium
AGAGCCTCTTGTCGCACTCCGCAGAGTGCGAAATCTCTTATGCTTCCAATAGCGCAGGAGGGGAGAAAAACAGTCCGGTGGACTGTTTTTCGTTGGGAACCCTCGCCGGGCGGACCAAGTGCGAAGCACAAAATGATTAAAGTGAGTAATATGATTCCCTAACTTTCCGTGAAAACTTTCCGTGAAGAGGGAATTATTTTTTTCAAAATTTCCCTTCTGCGGCGTCCGTATACCGTAAGACAGCCGCAAAAGGACCATAAAATTTTACATTGTTATGAGCTTTTCAATGGAGCCGCCCGAATTTATTATTTCACTGAAAAATTCGTGTGCCCATACATTATGCCTTTCCCCCTGCGTTTTGTCAAATGCAAAATAAATTCTGCCGTTGACACAGAGCTTCGCCGCCGCCCAGAATGACCTTACAAGCCCGGGATCCGCCGTAAGAGGAATATTTATTTTTTTCTCTTCAAAGGGAGAAAGCTCAACAAAATGTGTGTCGGGAGAGATATTGCCGATACGGTTATCGCAGGGAATGTCACTTCCCCACATTTCAAAGGGAACGGCAAGATAAAGCGCACCCGTAAGAATCTCCTTTGTAGGATTATACATAGTACATATGATCTCATCATCCGATATCTTTAATGATACCTCAGGCTCAAAATAGCCTATCTCATAAACATCATAATACTCGATACCGTCATATTCATAGAATATCTTTACCTGTCCCTGATATCCCTTCTCAGGCAATACTATCTCAAGAGGTATTCTCCTGCTTTCGCCCTTTTCAAGACTTAGGGAAATACTGTCTCTTTCGGCAGTAATCCCCTCTGAGCATACCACTCTGATATTTGTGCTTATTTTCTCACAAAGGGAGTTATTGACCGCATTTATATAAAGCGTCTGACTTGTATTTCCCGTCCTCGGAAGCCTCTCCACCGTGGCACAGAAGGTAAGATTTCCCATGGGAAGGCTTCCCGTATCGTGCTCCCAGCTTCTGATATATACGCTCTTAAGTCCCTCGTCGGTCTTACCGATAACGGCATTTCCTATGGTTTTTCCCTGAGGAGCCTTTATCACGGCTGTCTCAATACTGTGAGGCTCTAACATAAGTGAGACAGAATTGCCGCCTGCCTTCAGGGGAACGGGATTTTCCTCAAGAAGATCCGTGGATACAGCACCGAAAACATTAAAACCGGTCTTAAGATTGATTTTTGCAGAAAGTCCCTGATTTTCAAAACCTCTTACCGTGAAGCCTCTTTCAAAGGGGGATGCAGGTGCTTTTTTAAGAGAAGCATAAGGATAGCCTGCCGCCTTAAAGGCAGTAACTGTGAAATTATCGGGAGATCTCAGGAATGACATTTCTGCTCCGAAGGGTGTTACAGCTCCCTTTTTAACATCTGTAATACCGAAAAGAGGATCATTGAATTCCTGAGCCTTTTTATAAACTCCGCCCTCTCTGTAGGAGCCCTTATGGGGATAGAGAGAATATGTGAATATATGGTTTTTCTGTTCGGGCACCATTTCCTTATCGCCCGTCACCTTACCCATATTTCCGTAAAATGCCGCCGTATGGAAAAGCATCATATTAAGTGTTGCTCTTCCCTCAACACTTGAAGCGGGTGTGCCGTTATTGATAAGCACACAGCCGTAATCATCCGAAATATCGGGTGCATCGACCGTAATGCAGTCGGGAAATGCTATTTCTGCACCCTTTTTAAGGACGTTTTCCGTTTCCGAGGTGATTTTTTCAAGCTCGCTTACGGAATTACCTATAATAAGGAAGACATCGCAGGCTTTATTATACGCATTTTCACTGTCTTTGAAATATAAAACAGCACTGCCGTTCTTTTCAAGAAGCCTTCCCAGTCTCTCACTGTCCTTTTTACCGAGTCCGGTGAGAAGTTTTTCTGCATATTCATTGCCGTCTCCGGAAAGAGAGATAACTATCCTGGTATCGGTGGAATAGATATCTTCATTAAAATGAATGATCTTCATTCCGCCATGCTGCTCTTTATCACTGTAAAGAGTAACGGGAATTGCTTTTTTGGTAAGAGCAAACAGGAATCGGTCCGCAATATCCCTTACCGCCTTTTCCTCTTTTCTGATAATTGCGGTCATTCCGAGATTGACCCTTCCCGTTTTTCCCGTTTCAACGGTAACCGAAGGACCTACACCGAACCACTGATTGGAGGGTAGCACCCTGCAGCCTGAGAAGGAGGCATACTGATGAGTCTGGAAAGACATATATTTCTTTGAGCGTGTCGAAACATGGGGAGCAAAGCGGTCATCAAATATGACTGCACCGCCCTTAATATCCATCGGGAAGGTAACGGAGAACAGATCGTCCTCTGCCTGATAATCCTCGACAACCGTCTTAAAATCCACCGTGCTGCTGTTTTTATAAAGCGTTATCTCCTGAATGAGCCTTGCCACCGTATCAAGCTTCACGGTAACAGTCAGCTTCTGATATGAAGCACATTTTTCACTGACTACCAAAGCCTTATATTCGGAGGATAAAAGCTTGTGTCCCGAAGTATAAAGCTCGTGCTGAGTCTCCATTCTGTCGTGTATCTCTTTCATTACATACACGGTATTGGCGGGAGAAGGAGCATTTTTATCAATAAGCTCTCTCTTTTCCTTTTTATCGTAAAGAGAAACTATCGTACCGCCTCTTTCTTCATCCACCTCAAGACGGAAGCGGTTATTCTCTATTGTGTTATCTCTGCCCCTTGTGACAGAAAGCTCATTATCGGTATTTTTTATTCTGAATATACTGTAGCCCATTGCAGGAAGCTTCTCTGCAATAAACCAGCCGTTTCTTCCTTCAATAAATGCCGGATATTCCTTGCCCTTAATGTCGGTAAGCACCTGCTGTCCCTCTGCAGTAAAGCCTTCGGGCAGCCTGAACCAACATTTTCCGCCTCTGTCCCAGGTAACGGGATTGAATACGAATATTACATCGCTTCCGTCAGAAATATCCGCACCTGAGGCTATAAAACTGCAGGCTCTTTCAATGATATCCGTAAGAAGAGAAGCGCATTCTCGGTATTCTATCATAAGATCAACAAAGGATATTTCATTATTGGTGCCCGTTATCGAATCGTGATGCTGAGCGCAAAGAAGCTGTCTTGTTGCCTTATCTATAGCCTTATCGGGATAATCGGCTCCGTGCATAAAGGCTATTGCGGAGAATTTCTCAGCAGTAACAAGCAGATTTTCACAAAGACGGTTTGCCTGCTTGAAATCCGTTCTTGTAAGAATAACACCCGAATGATGCTGGGTTATATCTCTTGAGGAATACTGAATTTCCGTATTCTCCCCGCTCCTTTGTCCTCTTGCGGCACTCTCGTTTACATTCTTTGCAAGATCGGAGAACACCGAAAAGGATGCCTTTGTAACGGTCTTTTTCATCCAGGAGGTATCACCCTCTCTGGGGAAGGTATCTATATAAGAAAGTGCCTGGGATGAGGAATCACAGCCGGTGACTCCGAGTCTTTTTGCGGCAACTCTTGACATGCCCTTATCGTGAAGAAGGCTTGTGCCGTCGGGAGAAACGTGTCTGAAAAGACTGTCAACACCGAGCATCATTTTACCCCACTTGATATAGTCACAGCCGCCCTTCTTACATACCTGAGTCATCTGTGAAAAATGTCCGAAAACATCACCGGGAGCATATACCGTACTGAGCCGTCCCAGCACATCCCTGTGATAAAGCTGTCCGTAAACAAGATTTCTTACAAAGGCCTCGCCCGACGAGGTAAGATCATTTGGCTGATTATAAAAGCAATCAGCCTCTGCCCTTCCGAGCCTGAAGCTTTCCTTCATCACCTCTCTGTGAGCGGGATAAAGAGAATAATAAGGGTGAAGATAATCTATCTCGGATAAGGTTGCCTTGAAATCGGGATTGCTTATAAGTCTTTCAATAATTGATTTTGTTATATGAAATGCTCCGAGAGCATAGGTCCTTTGCTCCTGATGATATGTGGTATCAAAATGAAAATCGGAATATATATGCTCATATCCCTCATAGCCATCATAGGGACTTACGGGGAAATAAAATGCTTTTTCGGCATCATTCAATGATACCCTTGCTTCAACCGTTTTATTGCCGTCAGAGGGGATCTCAAAGCGCACGGGAAGAGTCTCTCCCTTTTTCATGGCGGGAAGCTTTATTTCTCCGAAGGAATATGAAAGAGTCTTTTCGGCAGCATCGCTGAAAGCGGTTACAAAAGCGGGAAAAACCTGCTTTTCCGCACCCTTTTCTCCCGTATATGCAGCCGTAATAAACGAAGATGTAAGTCCCGTCTCCCTGTCAGAGAGAAGCACGGGGAAGACCGAGCAGTTTGACATAGCGATATCCATACTGTCGGCAATATATCCGGGGCGGATCTTGAACATTACGAGATTCAGTCCCCTTCTGAAGTGAACGGGGCACTGATAACCTAAGCCCCATAAACCCTTTACTCTGCCGAAAGGCCTGAGATCCGCCTGCTCACCGTTTATAAAAAGAGCTGAGCCTGAATTTTCATAGCAGATAACGGCATCGCTTTCCCTTTCGCATCTGACATAAAAAGCGGCATAATATACTGCATTTCTCTGCTGAGTTACATATAAAGCCGGATCGCAGGCATCCGCGTCATTGTCAAAACGAAGACAGTCCCACTTTATGAAGCCCTTTTTCCAGTAAAGATATTCATCGCCGTAATACTTATTTCTGACCTTACCGCCAAGCACGGGCAGGGCTTTTCCTTCTCCGCCGTCGGAAAGAAGATAATCCTCATTAAGTATCTTTTCCCTTTCATACATATGCTCAGCCTCAAAGGAGCCGTCAGTATGAAGCACAAAGGGACCGACAGTCAGAAAATCAAGAATTCTGTTGGAGGGAAAAGGCTCTGAAGCCGAGGGGATAAAGCTTTCAAAATCAAATACGGGATACTCTCCCTTGATATTTTCATAAGCGATCATTACATAAGGCTCCTTAATATATTTATTCTAAAAAATAATATACAAAACTTTTAATAAAAAAACAATACAAATTTATACTTCTTTATACTTGAAATCGAAAAATAGGGTGCTATAATATGGATTATAATAATATGCCGTTTTCAGGCAGTAAAAAAAGAGGTGACAGCTGTGGAAAATGATATAGTCGGAGCTCTGGCGGCTTTTGCCGTCGGCATTATCATAAGCTTCGGCAACTACAGACTGTCGGAGTTTTTTCTGAAAAAACACCCTGACAGATTTTCTGCGGTATCCGTAATAAGACAGCTTATTCAGGTGCTTTATATCGTCCTCATATTTTTCTCTTCAGGCCGTCTCCCCTGGGACAGGACTTATCTTCTTGTGGGAGCCGCTCTCGGAATAACGCTTCCGATGTTCTTCTTTACTTATAAGCTCCTGAAGACAAACAAGGAAAGCACCTCAGAATCTGAAAAAAAGGAGGATAATGAGAATGGGTGAACCGTCAAAAGTAATCATAAGCCTCGGCGGAATACTTGATGTCACGGGCGAGGTCATCGCAATGTGGATACTTCTTGCAGTGATAACCGTCATATGTCTTGCTGTAAAGCTGAAGCTCAGGGAAAAGCCCGGCAGATTTCAGAATATGATAGAGACCGGCGTAGAATATCTTGACAATTTCTTTGAAGGTCTCTTAGGCGAAAAATCAAGACAGTATTTCACCTTCCTCGGCTCACTGTTTATATTCATAATCTTTGCAAACTATTCGGGGCTTATTCCCGGTGTCGGCATGACAGACTATGTAAAAGCACCTACCGCCTCCCTGTCGGTAACGGCAGGTCTCGGCGTGCTCACATTTATTTTCCTGCAGGGAGCAGGACTTAAATGCGGAATAAAGCATTATTTCACAAGATTTGTAAAGCCCATCTTTATAATGCTTCCCCTTCTGGTGCTTGATGAAATAATCAAGCCCGCCTCCCTTGCGCTTCGTCTTTTCGGAAATGTTTTCGGAGAAGAGATGGTAACTCATCAGCTCTACGAAATATTCCCCATAGGCGTTCCCGTCGTAATGATGGTGTTATCACTTTTGTTCTGCGCTCTGCAGGCAATGGTATATACAATGCTGGTCTCCATCTATCTTGATGAAGCCACCGAAACAGAATAAAATCAAAGGAGATAATCAGAAATGACAAATTCAGCTTTTATCGCAATCGCAGCAGCAATCGCTATCGCAGTAAGCACAATAGCTCCCGCTATCGCACAGGGACTTACCGCTAAATCCGCAATGGAGAGCATTGCCCGTCAGCCTGACGCAGCAAAGGATATCCGTTCCACTCTTATCATAGCACTTGCACTTATGGAAGCTCTTACCATTTACGGACTTCTTATTGCATTTATGCTCATCTCAAAGATCTGAGGATAAAAAAATGAACATACAGCTTCCTGTTGTTTTATGGACAGTGATCTGCTTCCTCTTGCTTATGGTGATACTTAAAAATCTTCTCTTCAAGCCCGTCTTTGCCGTTATGGACCAAAGAAAGGAAAAGCTGAAGCAGGCAAAGGAGAAGAAGGCCGAAATAAAACGCCTCTCGGACGAGCACGAGGCAAGGCTTTTCATCTTATCTGAGGATGCAAGAATACAAAAAGAGAACTTCATAAAAAGTGAGCTTGAGCTGATACATGTCAGCAACAAGCAGGATATTGAAGCCGCAAAAGCCTCCCGTCTCGAAAGAGTCGAGGAGTACAAAAAGGCAACCGAAAAGGAAAAAGAGGAGATAGTGACAAGGTTTATGGCATCAGAGGATGCTATCGTAAGAGCCTTTGCCGACAGACTTATCTCCGAATAATTATTTTTTCCGTTAACGGAGTACGATATGGAAATTCAATATGTTATAATCAACTTTCTTATTCTTGTTGCTATCCTTGTGATCGCCGGAAGAAAAACCGTAAAGAGGATATTCGGCACAAGAAGAGAACGAATAATAAAAGAGCTTGAAGAGGCTGATGAAATAAATAACAGCCCTCTTCCCGTTTTTTCCGAGGAGGAGATACCTCTTGACGATGAGCTTCCTTCGGAAATAGAGCTTGAAAGAAGGGCTGCAGACAAGAAGCTTGCGGCTCTCAAGGCATTTCAGGACAGAGAACTCAGAGAGATCCACAGCAGAATGACCGTAAAGGTCAAGGATGAGCTTATGGAGCATCTTTCGGGAAAGGTCAAGGAGCTTTTTCTTACAGAGCCTTATCACAGTAAGATAAGAGAGAAGGAAGAAAGAACCGTTGACGAGATCCTCTCTCTTATAAAGCTCACCCCCGGTGATATGGCATACTTAAAGCATCACGAGGTACTCTATGTCACCCTTATGTCTGCCTTCCCTCTTGATAAAAAGCTTGTAGACAAGGTAGACAAGGCGACTACAGAGCTTCTTGATACGGTGGGCGGAAAGACCTCTCTCTGGGTAAAGGAGGATCCCGATTTTATAGGCGGCCTCAGACTTCGTATAGGCGATACCGTATATGACGGTACCGTCTCGGAGGAGCTTTACCATTTCAAGAGAAGACTCAACCGCGAGCCTCTTACAAGCGATGACGCAGTAACGGAGATCACGGAGGATTTCCTGAAAACTGCAGCAAACTATGCTCCCGCAATCAATATCTATCAGTTGGGCCGTGTGCTTACGGTCTCGGACGGCATATGCTGGATGGACGGACTTGCAGACATAATGTACGGTGAAGTCATAGAGTTTGAATGCGGTGACAGAGGTATGGTGCTTGATATACAGCCTGACAGAATAGGCTGTGTCATCTTCGGCGAATATGAGCATATAGAAAGCGGAAGCAAGGTAAGAAGAGTCGGAAGAATAGCCTCCGTTCCCGTAGGAGATACACTCTTAGGAAGAGTTATCGATCCCCGAGGAAATCCCATTGACGGAGAAGGACATCTTCATTTCACCGAAAAACGCCCCATTGAGGTATCCGCTCCCGCAATTCTCGACCGTGCTCCCGTTGATACTCCCCTTCTTACGGGTATCAAGGCAATAGATGCACTCGTGCCCATAGGAAAAGGACAAAGAGAGCTTATCATAGGCGACCGTCAGACAGGTAAGACGGCAATTGCCATCGATACAATAATCAATCAGAAGGGCAAAAATACCATTTGTGTCTATGTTGCCATAGGCCAGAAGGAATCCCTTATCTCCGAAATAAAGGAAAACCTTGAAAAGCACGATGCTATGGAATATACGGTCATAGTGTCTGCTTCTGCCTCCGAATCTGCGGCATTACAGTATATTGCACCCTTTGCAGGCACTGCCGTTGCAGAGCACTTTATGTATGAGGGAAGAGATGTTCTGATAATCTATGACGATCTTTCAAAGCACGCCGTAGCCTACAGAGAGTTATCCCTTCTTCTTCACCGTCCCTCAGGACGAGAGGCATATCCCGGAGATATCTTCTATCTTCATTCCCGTCTGCTTGAACGCTCCGCTCATCTCAGTGAAAAGCTGGGCGGCGGCTCAATTACGGCTCTTCCCGTGATCGAGACTCTTGCAGGCGATATCTCCGCATATATTCCCACAAATGTCATATCCATAACCGACGGTCAGATATTCCTTGACAGCGAGCTGTTTAATGAAGGTCAGCGTCCTGCGGTAAATGTAGGTCTCTCAGTTTCCCGAGTAGGCGGCTCGGCACAGTATAAGCTTATGAAGCAGATATCGGGTACACTCAGAACAAAGCTTGCCCAGTACAGAGAGCTTCAGGACTTCACTCAGTTCGGTACGGATATAGATGATGTTACCAAAAAGACTCTTGATTCCGGTGCCCGCCTCACTGCAACACTGAGACAGGGCAGATATCAGCCCCTTGACAGCTGGAAGCAGTCCCTTATCCTCTTTGCCGTATCGGAAAATCTGACAGGCTCCCTGTCACTTGATGACGGCATCTACGAAAAAGGACTTTTCACATTCTTTGAAAATGAACAGAAGGAGCTTACGGATATTCTTAAAACAGGAAACAAGATGTCCGCAGAAACAGCAGAAAAGGTAAAAGCAGCAATAACGGAATATACAGAGAGGTGCTGTGATGGCAACTTTACAGGAGCTTAAAAAGAAGCTTCGCGGAATAAAATCAACGGAAAAGCTTACAAAGGCTATGAAAACCGTCTCGGCGGCAAAATACTCGAAGCTTAACCGCCTTTTCGGTGAATATTCCGCTTATTCCGAAAAATGCTTCAAGCTTTATAAGCAATACGAGGAAGAGATAAATGCTTTTCTTCCCGATATGAATACTTCTGCACCCCCTGCTGTTTTTATTTTCTCATCAAATAAAGGAATGTGCGGCGGCTTCAATACAGAGATACTTAATTTCGCATCGGAAAAATTAAAGGAGCTGCCTGAGGGTACTCTTGTTTTTCCCTGCGGTAAAAAAGCAGTAAGCTATTTCACGGAAAAAAAGTTGCCCTTTGAGGCATCCTACATTTTTTCGGACACTCCGTCGGCAGAGGAAGCAAATGCTTTTCTTGAGGACATACTCAATATGAGAAAAGAGGGGAAGATATCCTCAGTCTTTGCCGTTTGCCCCGCATATAAGAATGTTATGAAGCAGATTCCCGAGATAAGGGAGCTTTTCACCGAAAAAAAAGCCGGTGAACAAAAGGAGGAGTCCGACCTTCTGTTTTTCCCCGACAGAACGACTGTAATGGAGAGCATCTCTGAAAAGGTCATTTTTGCGGCAGTTTACGGAATAATCCTTGAGACCGCCCTCGGAGCTCAGGCTTCAACTCTTACAACAATGCGTTCAGCCTATGATACGGCGAAGGCATATTCGGCTATGCTTGAAACTCAGATAAACAGAAAGAGACAAAGCGAGGTCACCGCCGATGTAATAGAAACATCGCGTTAACCTTTTACACGTCAAATTTTTTACAGCTCGGAAGGCTGCCATATATCAGCATTCCGAAAAGCTTTTCCGGAGGGAGAAAACTATGGCAAAAGGCTCTTTAGGTATGGTAATGCGTGTTACCGGACCTGTTGTTGATATATTATTCGACCCGTTTGAGATCCCCGACATTTTTCACGCCGTCACAATTGAAAAGGACGGACACACCTTTGTGCTTGAGGTCTCTCAGCATCTGGGCGGGGGAACGGTAAGATGTATTTCAATGCATTCCACAGACGGTCTTTCAAGAGGTCTCAATGCATATGATACGGGCGAGCCCATAAAGGTATCTGTCGGAGAAGAGACTCTCGGCAGAATGGTAAATGTACTCGGCACTCCCATTGATAACGAAAAAGAGATCGTAACAGAGAAAAAATGGCCGATACACCATCCCGCCCCCAACTTTGCAGATATCGTCGCAAGCGATGAGATACTTGAAACGGGCATAAAGGTCATAGATCTTATGACACCCTATGTAAGAGGCGGCAAGATCGGTCTCTTCGGCGGTGCAGGTGTCGGCAAGACAGTTCTTATTATGGAGCTTATCCGTAATGTTGCCTTTGAACATGACGGCTATTCCGTATTTGCAGGCGTGGGCGAGCGCTCAAGGGAGGGCAACGATCTTTATAACGAAATGAAGCAGTCGGGAGTTCTCGATAAAACAGCTCTTGTTTTCGGTCAGATGAACGAAACAGCAGGTGCCCGTCTGAGAGTACCGTTGGTAGGACTTACCATGGCGGAGTATTTCAGAGAAAACTCCCACAAGGACGTGCTTTTATTCATCGATAACATATTCAGGTTTTCTCAGGCAGGAAGCGAGGTATCCGCACTTCTCGGCAGAATGCCCTCAGCAGTCGGCTATCAGCCCACCCTTGCCAGCGAAATGGGTAAGCTTCAGGAGAGGATCGTATCAACGGGTAACGGCTCCATCACATCCGTTCAGGCTGTATATGTGCCTGCAGATGACCTTACGGACCCCGCTCCCGCAACCACCTTCTCACATCTTGACGCAACCACTGTTCTTTCAAGAAAGATAGTAGAGCTCGGTATTTATCCCGCTGTTGATCCTCTTGAATCCTCCTCAAGAATACTTCTTCCCGATATCGTCGGCGAGCGTCATTACAAGGCGGCAAAGGAAACACAGAGAGTGCTTCAGAAATATAACGAGCTGCAGGATATCATCGCAATTCTCGGTATGGAGGATCTTTCCGCAGAGGACAAGAAGACCGTAATGCGTGCAAGAAGAGTGCAGCGCTTCTTAAGTCAGCCGCTTCATGTGGCAGAAGCCTTCAACGGCATTAAGGGTGTATATGTACCCATAGATAAGACAATATCAAGCATGGAATACATCCTCGGCGGCGATTGTGACAATATCCCCGAGCAGTATTTCCTCAATGCAGGCACAATAGACGATGTGCTTCACAGAAACGCATAAATGCTGTCCGTCTGCCCCCTATCCTCTGAATTCAGGGGATAAATGGCAATTATTGATGCAGGCAAAAGACTCGGCAAAGCATTTTCGGCAAGATTTCTAAGGATAAAGCTTATCTTCCGTTTATCAGGACATATGATCCTTTACCGTAGAGCAAGCTCTTCCTGAGATAACAAATCATTTTTTCAGAGGCAGAATATGAAAACAAACAATTCCCTTCCCCTGACACTCAGCATCGTCACATCAGAAGGCTCTTTACCCGTTATTCAATGTGACAGCGTAAACATAATCGTCAGAGACAGCAAAAAAGGTAAGGGCGGCGGCTCTTATACAATACATAAAAACCACGCAGGCTCCCTTTTTGCCACAGCAAGCGGAACGGTCACGGCATTTGCAAACGGAGAAAAAATATTCTCCTCTCAGCTGGATGAAGGCTTTTGCTCGGTTGAAAATAATCTCATTACCGTCATAAGTGCAAAATAGCTTTCAAAATGCTATGTACTGAGCGTATAGCTTACCCGTCATTTTCCTCTGCAAAAAAAATAATATGATAAGATCAAAAAAAATCTGCATCGGAATAAAAGCTCCGATACAGATTTTTTCTTATTTTTTCCCTCTTCACGGAAAGTTGGGGGATGATGTCGGCACGGGAGTGCCGGGGAAAAGTTTTGCTTGAGCTTTTTTCAAAAGCTCACGGTGTCAAGAGGCAGAGCCTCTTGTCGCACTCCGCAGAGTGCGAAATCTCTTATGCTTCCAATAGCGCAGGAGGGGAGAAAAACAGTCCGGTGGACTGTTTTTCGTTGGGAACCCTCGCCGGGG
>JAFSGH010000032.1 GCA_017440965.1 Clostridia bacterium
AGCATAAGAGATTTCGCACTCTGCGGAGTGCGACAAGAGGCTCTGCCTCTTGACACCGTGAGCTTTTGAAAAAGCTCAAGCAAAACTTTTCCCCGGCACTCCCGTGCCGACATCATTCCCCAACTTTCCGTGAAGAACCTTTTTTTGATTTCTGCAGGCCTTACGGTGAAGAGCTGCAGGGAAGTCCTGATAAAGAAAAAGCGCCCTCAGCAAAATTTTGCTGAAGGCAACAAGCTTTAGTTATTTTTTGTTTTCAAAATATGGTGAGCTGTGCGTCACCTTTTTATCTGTCGATGTATTTTATTGCGGAAAGAGCGGCTGCGGCTCCGTCGGCTGTGGCTGTTGTTATCTGTCTTATTTCCTTTTTACGGCAGTCTCCCGCTACGAAAACACCCTCTATGTCTGTGCGGCAGTTCTCGTTTGCATCAACATAGCCGTAATTATCAAGAGCTACAAGCTCCTTTATAAAGTCTGTTGCAGGTATAAGACCTATTGCAACAAAGCAGCCGTCACAGGGGATAAGAGATTCCTCGCCTGTTTCGGTATTTTTTATTTTTATTCCGTCGAGTGCACCGTCACCCGTAAAGCTCGTTACTACCGAGGAGCATATTATCTCAACATTTTCCTTTGACTTCAGCAGCTTCTGAAGTGCCTCCTCGCCGGTGAGGTAGGGAAGATTTTGTACTACGGTGACCTTTTTACAGGTTCCTGCCAGAAGAATTGCCTCCTGGAGAGCGGAATTTCCTCCGCCGATAACGGTTACCGTCTGATCCTTGTAAAAGGCCCCGTCGCATACGGCACAGAAGGATATGCCGTTTCCGAGGTATTGTTCCTCACCTTCGACTCCGAGATGTCTGTGCTGAGCACCCGTTGCGATTATGACTGCCTTTGCCTCATATTCGCCCTCGTCCGTTATTACCGTCTTGATATCGCCGCCCTTTATTGCCGTCACGGTCTCCATCTGAAACTCTGCTCCGAGGGTAATTGCGTGGTCTACCATCTTCTCGGCAAGCTCTGTGCCTGTTAATTCGCCAAAACCGGGGTAATTTTCGATTTTCGGTGAAAATGTAACCTGACCGCCGAATGCACCCTTCTCGATCAGCAAGACGCTTTTTTCGGCTCTTCTGGCATATATTGCGGCAGTAAGCCCTGCAGGGCCTGCCCCTATGATTATAATATCGTACATTTTTAACACTCCTTGAGAATATCGTTGTTTATGAGGAAAGTCCGGTAAAAAGACGGAGATCGGAAGTCGGAGAATACTAAATCATAATTTATGAGTCAGACAAAGCCGTTTTGAGAGGCAGAAAATTGTCCTCAAAACGGTAGGGGAGGGGTTTCCTTACCGCAATCAGATTGATTTTTGCGTCCCCTGATGTGATTTTATCTGCAGCTTTACTGTTCGGTAAATTATGATATAGGCAAAAAAGAATGAGAAAAGAGGATTTAGTAATAATGAATAATGAATGTTGAATAATGAATAATGTCGGAAGCCTGACGGCTTTTCCGCTTCGCTCTAAATCATAATTTATGTACCAACAAAAACCGTTCCGAGAGGCAGAAAATTAACCGAACTACGGTAGGAGAGGGGTTCCTCAGAAACATTTTTCGTCACTTGGAAAATGCTATTCTGCTTCTTTACTGTTCGGTAAATTATGATTTGTTTTTCTTCGCTTCGTTTCAGATCGTTGTTATTTCTTTTCTGCGTGCTGCGAGATCTGCGTACATTTTTGCTCTCTTTTCCTTTGTAAGAGGCCATAAGAATTTGGGGATGATGCCGAGAGCTCCCGAAATTGTGGGAACTGCGGAGCACAGAGCGAAGAGCCAGAATTTTGTTCTGTCGCTCTGAGTGCCTATCTTTATTCCCTGAACATAGCCTATCTTCTTAAGTATAAGGCTTCTTACGGAATTCATAAGTGAGCCCTGTATCTTCAGAACAAGGCTCTTTGCAACGGAGGTCGTAGCCTC
This sequence comes from Clostridia bacterium, assembly GCA_017440965.1. Lineage (GTDB taxonomy): Bacteria > Bacillota > Clostridia > Oscillospirales > Acutalibacteraceae > RUG806. The sequence continues at coordinate 1,969 of JAFSGH010000032.1, forward strand.
CATTCTGTAGCCGTTTTTCCATTCGCAGAAGTCCATAGCCTCGTTCCAGAGATCGGAATTTATTACCTTGTTGACGCCGAATGCCCACTTATAGAACCATTCTCTGACGCCGACTGCAACCACCATGGGTATCATCTTGGTATAATTTTTATTTATCATTCCGAAGAGGAAGAAGCCGAGGGAAAGTATATCACCGTAAACATCAGCACCTACCCATAATGCCTTTGAGGAGAAGCGCTTTCTCAGGAAGGGTATGAAGCCGTAGGAGATGCTTCCGTTCAGTGATGAGGGGATGTTTGCAAGTGTTATAAGCGAATATGAGCCGAAAACATCAATGAAGTAATTGCTTTCGCTTGTGCTTACGGAGAAGCCGCCGAGGAAGTCAGAAAGGCACATAAGAAGCACGGGATAGTTTGTGACTATAGCCTTTAAGCCCTCTTTTACATTGGGCCTTTCAAGGGACTGCGGTACTCTTTCCTTGGACTGGAAGAAATAATAAAGAGTAAGTCCGGAGGAGATGACAGAGCAGCCCGTACCGAATGCCATAAAGGCAGTGGAAAGCTTCATTGAAAGCTTGTCGTTTACTATAAGGTCATATAATGCACCGAAAATATATCGGGGCATATCCTCTCCGAGATAGCCTGAGAACAGCTCTGCAAGGGTAATAAGCCGCACTCGTTCATTGGGATTCGGCGTGGTGGTGGACATATAGCCGCCCTTTGCAAGATTCATTGCGGTGGATGCCGTTTCCTGAATCACGGAAAATGCAAAATAGAATATGAGCTTCGGGATATGCGTTCCCGAGGTGCCGGGGAAGAACAGCGGTATCATCCAGTAAAGTGCGCCTAAAAGAGTAAGGGGCACCTGAAGTCCCAGAAGATAGGGACGGAATTTACCGATCCTCGTTCTCGTGTTATCTACAAGAGAGCCTAAGAGTATATCGTTTATCGTATCCCAGGCGCTTGTGAAGATGTTTACTACGGCGGATACCGTAAAATCCACCTTTACAACGTCCCAGATATATCTCTCCTGAAAGGAATTGATATTAAAGGTGTTTGAAACATCGTTCAGAACATATGCGACGGATTCCTTTACGCCTACATAATTAAAATTCTCATATATGTTCAGCTCTTTTACGGGGAGATCATTTGTTTTTTCTTTGTTTTCCATTTTTGTCTGACCTCCTTATTCGGTTACGGTAACAGTACAGTAAGAGCATATGAGTCCCTGCTCGGAATAGGCATATACCTTTGCCGTGCCTGGCTTCAGGGCTTTTATCTCACCGCTTTTTGAAGCCGTCAGTATGCTTTCGTCATCTGTAATAAAATTAACAGCTTTTATTGTTGCATCATCGGGGCCTGCAGTCGCATTAAGACTGTGGCTCTCGCCTGCCTTAAGTGTTATTTCGGTTTCGCTCAGGGTGACCTTTTCAACGGGAGTCACAACATAGACAAGGCAGGAGTCCGAAAATTTCCTTCCGAGATAATCAAGAACTATGGTTATTTTTACGGGGGCGGTGCTTTCCCTTATTGCCGTTACCTGTCCGTTTTCGTCGACTGTTGCAATGCTTTCATCCGAGGAAATAAAGGTAAGGGAGAATTCATCGTTTCCGATATCGCTTTCAACAAAGGGAGTGACGGTGAGTGTATCATAGCCGTCCTCGGAAAGAGTCATAATGTCCTCTCCGATATCTATTCCCGCATAAGAGAAACTGTAGCTGTCTTTGAAGGTGAATACTATAGATATTTCCGATGAGCCTATTGAGGAAAGGGTATTTTTGAATGCTATATGCGCGGAATATGTATATGAGCGCTGAAGCTCCAGGGAAAGTATATGCTCATTTTTTGTATCTGCTGAGAATATAAATTTTACTTCGCCCGGGGTAAGCTTTTCGTTGATCGCGGAAAATACCGTTTCGTTTTCCTTGATGAAAAGTTTTATGGCGTCTGTATCTTCCTTTGTAAAGAACATATTGGAAAATGCCTTTTCATAGCAAAGAGTCGCATTGAGTATATCCTCGCTGAAGGAAGAAGTAAAGCTGTCGGGAGTGCTTCCGGGAAGAATTGAAGTAAGAGTCGAGGTGTCCTCACCGTATTTTACGGTGATATCCTCGGAATCAGAAGTCATATCCGATGTGAAGGAGCCCTTCATAAAGGAAAGCACCTTCTGAAGGGAAGCATTGCTGCTTACTATTTCCGTGATCTCTGCGGCGGTTATCTTTTCGTATCTTAATATTCCCGATCTCGCCGAAAGAGAAAGAGACGAATCAAGCACCGACAGAGCCTCCTCATTGGTTTCGGGGAGAATCTGCTCACTCTTAGTGAGAAGCTTCATATCAAGGGTATCCTGAGGCTGAACGGATCTTGCCGTAATAATAATTGCCGCACTTGAAAGACCTATTACCAGAACGGGGAGAATAAGAGTTATCAGAATGATGCTTTTTACATTAAGCTTTTTTTCCGTAAGCTTCATCTTTTCTGCCCCCTTTTCTTCTTTTTGTTCTCTGAGGTCTCTTCATTTTTCTCTTCCTCTATTATGGGAAGGGAGAGCTCATCGAGGGTGATCTCACCTTTTTTCAGGCGGGCAGAGATCTCAAGCCTTTGTCTGTCCGCATCCTTAAGCACCGTTTCGGGAGGATTGATGCCCAGAACGAGATTTACGGCAAATAATGCTCCCAGTATAACGATAGAAACGAGACCGCCGAAAAGAGGCCTTGCTGTCATATGCTCATATGCTCCCGCAAGATTTATTGCAACAAAGGATACAATTGTGCCTGCAAGCTGGGATATCATTCCCGCAACGGAGAATAATACCGAAATTCTTGAGGTCTTTTTGGTATTTATAAATGACAGTATCCACAGAGCCAGCAGTATTACGATAAAAACTGCCGAAAGAAGCAGAAGCACAAAGGATACCATGACCAGAGTGACTATGGCATTTGAAAGACCGATATCCGATAAAGCTCCGAACAGCTGCCAGAAGGAGTCGCTTATTATACCGTAAACGCCGAGAGCGCCTACAGATATCTCGTATTCCCAGGAGGGGAATGCGATATTGATATTATACAAGGGAAGAAGAAGAGAAGCGACGCTCAGCAGTATCAGCACCATTTTAAGCACCGAAAGCCTGTTTCCGATAAATGCCGCCTTCAGCTTTGCAACGAGAAGTCTTGCGGAGGCCGCCTCAAGCTCGGTCTTTTTCGCGTCCCGCCTGAGATCCTCCTCCTGAGTATAATACATGATATGAACACCGCATTTTTTACAGTTCGGAGCAAGGTCAAACCTTGCGATCTCCGTACCGCATTTCGGACATTTCAAATCATCACCGCCTTTAAGTATATAGATAATAACATTTTAATAAAAAAACCGCCTGTTTTCAAGTTGCCATTCATACAAAATCTTCCGCTTCTTTTGTTGATAATACATAATCCGCGGTGTTGCAAAAAATGTGCCTTTATGATATTATAAATTAAATTCGGCGCCGAGGAAAATACGGTGCTGCGGAGGTTTTTTGTATGAGCAGTCATTTTTTTGCTTTGTTTTCAAGAATGAAATATATCGACCGATGGTCGCTTATGAGAAATACGGATGCTGAGTCTCTTTCTCAGCATAGCCTTGATGTGGCGGCAATTGCCCACGCTCTTTCCGTGATCGGAAACAGAAGGCTGGGAAAAAGCTATGATACGGGAAAGATAGCCCTTACGGGAATGTATCACGATATGCCCGAGATCATCACGGGTGATATGCCCACTCCCGTAAAATATCATAATAAGGAGATAAGAGAGGCCTTCGGCAGTATCGAAAGAGCGGCACAGAAGTCGTTATTGAAGACACTTCCCGCGGACTTAAGAGATGAATATGAGGATTTTCTTATCCCCGATGAAAAAAGTGCGGAATACCGCCTTGTAAAGGCTGCGGACAAGATATCGGCACTTCTTAAATGTCTGCACGAGGAAAGAGCGGGAAACACGGAATTTATTAAGGCAAAAGAGGCAACACTTGAGTCTCTTCATAATATGAACTGCGAGGAAGCAGAGATCTTTCTTAAAGAATTTCTCGAAAGCTATAACTCAGTGCTTGATACAGTGCTTGAAACGGAGGAAGAATGATGAATACAGCAGATGTGCTTAAGAAAATATGCGAAAGCCCCTATGAGACGGCTTCTGACAGCTCTGCCCACAGACTTATAACAGCTCTGATGGAGCCTTATTGTGAAAGAATAGAAACGGATGCCTTGGGAAATATCATCTGCACCGTAAAAAGCGAGGGCGAAAAGACCGTAGCTCTCAGCGCTCATATGGATAAGATAGGACTTACCGTCACTTCAGTGGATAAAAAGACGGGTATGCTGAGTCTTGCAAAGACGGGCGGAGTCGATATGCGTACTCTTTCTGCCTGCCGTGTGACGGTTCAGGGAAAAAAGCTTCTTCCCGGCTGTATCACAAGCACACCGCCTCATCTTACTACAGGTGACAGAAAAAAGGTCACACCTATGGACTGTCTTTTCTGTGATACGGGACTTCCCTTTGAAGAGGTGTCTCAGTATGTATCTGTCGGAGATACGGTTTTGTATCATTCTGAGGTAACCCCTCTTATCAACGGCAGATTCACGGGTGCATATATGGATAACTCCGCAGGTATCACTGCTGTTATAAGAGCAGTAAAGAGGCTTAAGGAGGAGGGTACGAAAAACAGGATCATTGCTGTTTTCACCACGAGAGAGGAAATAGGAAAGGGCGGTGCGGCGGCTGTATTTCATAATATAGCTCCCGAGCTTGCACTTATTACAGATGTTTCCTTTGCCTCGGCTCCCGGCATTCCCTCTGAAATGTCATCTCCTCTTTCATCGGGTGCAATGATATGTATTTCTCCCGTTTTACAGAAGGATATTTCTTATAAGCTCAGAGACACTGCCGAAAAATATAATATTCCTTACACACTTGAGATTATGGCATCAAGGACCATGACTGACAGCGATGTTGCCGTAACTGCAGGAGACGGTATTCTTACGGGACTTGTATCGATCCCGCTTCTTAATATGCATACACCTGTTGAAACTCTTGACATAAAGGATGTGGAGGCTGTTTCCGATATCCTTTTTTATGCTTCAAAGGAGGAGATATAAATGCTTGATATATTAAAGGAGCTTTGTAATATAAACGGTACCTCGGGAAGAGAGGACAGAGTAAGAGAATACATAATATCCCGTCTTGGAAAAAACGAATATTTTGTTGATGCACTCGGAAATCTTATTGTATATGTAAAGGGAGAAAAACGGGCAAAAAATAAGGTCATGGTATCCGCCCATATGGATGAGGTAGGCTTTATTGCCACCTATATAACCGACAGCGGACTTATAAAATTCGATACCGTAGGCGGTATTCTCCCCGCTGTTATGTCGGGCAGAAAGATCGTTTTTGAAAACGGTACGGCAGGTGTCATCGGCTCAAAGCCCGTGCATCTTTCCTCTGAGGATGAGAAAAACACTCTGCTTTCCGAGGATAAGCTTTATATAGATATCGGTGCAAGGGATAAGGCGGATGCAATGCAGTATGTCTGCCCCGGAGATACTGCCGTATTTATGCCTGATTTTGTGTTTGCAGGCGATAAGCTTATTTCAAAGGCACTTGATGACAGAGCAGGCTGTGCAATAATGCTTAAAATGATAGAAGAGGGACTTTTATATGACGCGGTCTTTCTTTTCTCCGTTCAGGAGGAGGTGGGCGCAAGAGGTGCTGCCGCCGCTTCTCACAGGATACTTCCCGATTATTCGGTCGTGCTTGAATCCACCACCGCCGCCGATATCAGCGGTGTCTGCGATGAGAAAAGAGTCTGCGTACAGGGTGACGGTGCCGTGCTTTCATTTATGGATAATTCCACTCTTTATGATAAAAAGGTATTTGATAAGGCACTTTCAATTGCAAAGGAAAGAGGCATAAAGGCTCAGGTCAAGACTGCCGTTGCGGGCGGCAATGATTCCGGCAGTATACATAAGAGCGGAAACGGTGTGCGCTGTACCGCCATATCTGCCCCCTGCAGATATATACATTCTCAGTCAAATCTTCTTGATATCAACGATATCAACGCTTGCTTTATGTTGGCGAAGGCTCTGACCGAGGAGCTTGCCGATGCTTGAGTTTGCTCTTATGACGAAGGAGCAGTCAGAGCTGCTTCTTCCTCTTTGTAAGGATAATATCGGAGGCACTGAGGGGTATAGCTCCCTTATTTCGGGAGAGGATAACTTCTTCTGGGCAGGAAGGGACGAAGAGGGACATATAAAAAGCCTTGCCTTTGATAATTCGGATGAATTTATAAAGGTCTTCGGCGACAGCTTTCCCCCGTTTCTGACCTTTAATGAAAAATGCCTTATGGTATATGAAGATAAGGGGAAGGTGTTTTCCTCAAAAAAATGTGAGATAAAAAGCATTACGGGCAAAGAGCTTCTCCGGGTCTTACGTCTTTTAGGTGAGGGGAAAATGACCTTCGACGATGAAAGACGGTATGTCACAAGGCTTCGATATGTCAACAGGGGACTTTCCGCCGTATTCGGTATATATTCGGACGGGGTGCCTGTCTGCTGTGCTTTTGTAGGAGCAGTAAATGAAAAATACGCTCTCATAAGCAATGTGTTTACAAAAAAGGAATTCAGAGGCAGAGGATATGCCGCCCTTTGTGTGGCAAAATGTATTTCATATTCCCTCGAAAGAGGTCTTATTCCTTATCTTCGCTGTGAGGAAAATATGCGTTCTTATTACGAAAAGTCAGGTTTTGTTTATTATGGAAAAATGTGATCTTTGTCCGAGAAAATGCAATACTGACAGAAGCGTCAATAAAGGCTTCTGCCGTGCTTCGGATAAAATAACTCTCGGCAGAGCAGGTCTTCATTTCTGGGAGGAGCCTTGTATATCAGGCTATGAGGGCTCAGGCACGGTATTTTTCAGCGGCTGTAATATGGGCTGTATCTTCTGCCAGAATGAGGTCCTTTCAAGAGGAAGAGTCGGCAAGGAGATCAGTGAGAAAAGGCTCAGAGAGATCTTTTACGAGCTGATAGATGAGGGTGCCGCAAATATAAATCTTGTCACGCCCTCACATTTCGTGCCTCAGATAGTAAGGGCACTTTCTGCTGAAAGGCTCCCTGTCCCCGTGGTTTATAATACCTCCTCATATGAAGAGGTAAGCACGCTTAAAATGCTGGACGGACTTATTGATATCTATATTCCCGATCTTAAGTACATAGACAGTACTGTTTCAAAGGCACTTTCAAATGCTCCCGATTATGCTCTGAAGGCCATACCTGCCATAAAGGAGATGTACCGTCAGACGGGGAATGCAGTCTTTGATGAGGACGGGATGCTTCAAAAGGGCATAATAATAAGACATCTCGTTTTGCCGGGATATCTCAGTAATACCTATGATGTTATTGATGCCGTGACAGAAAATTTCCCCGAGGGCGTGCTGTTCTCCCTTATGAGCCAGTACACACCGCCGAAAAAAAAGCTCCCCTATGAAAGCCTTAACAGAAGACTCACTGAAAAGGAGTATGAAAAAGCTGTGGATTATATGTATCTTTCGGGAATAGAGGAGGGCTTTTTGCAGGAATTAAGCTCAGCACAAGAGGAATACACCCCCGATTTTGATCTGACGGGAGTTTGATAATTATTCTGAGCTGTGTTATATTACAGAAACAAAGCGGCCGGGTGTGAAATGCACCCGGCTGATTTGTATTATTATCTGCAAGAAAACACCTTTTTGCCCCACGGAATTCGGGGAACGGGAGGTGAAGCATAATGCTTTTTACAGTCCGAAAACCTCTTTGTTTGTGCCGTAGAATATGTCGGGACGGTCGGAAAGTCTTTTGCACATTTCTTCTGCAAATTCCCAATTGTCCGCAAAATCAAATTCATAGCTGTGTCCCCAGATATAGAGAAGCTGAGGCTTCGTCGCTTCAAGGGCAATAAATTCGTCTATAAGTCGCAGACATTGCTTTACATCATTATGATGCACGGTGGGATGGAAGATATAAAGATCCTTCTGCGGCTCAAAATCAAAGGTATGCACGGTTGTTCGTGCATATTTTACACCCGTATGATTTTTGATGATGTCGGCAACTCTCAGGTCAAAATTCACTCCGCCGCCGGGGTATGCCATGCCTACGACCTCATAGCCGCAAAGCTCCGAGAGGTCAAGTCTGTCCTTTTCCACCTGACGGATTATCTCTTCCTCTGAAAGAGCGGGCAGGTGAGGATGGGTAAGCGTATGCACAGCGATCTCGTGTCCCTTATAAAGGGAAGCTATCTCTTTTCGGCTTACTTTATTGTGTGCCACACTCTTTTCTCCGTATGTCAGAGTGTTTTCAGTGTCAAGAAGCCCGGAATTTATATTGAAGGTCGCCTTTATGCCGTATTTGTTAAAGATCTCTATGAGCCTTCTGTCCTGTGTCACGCCGTCATCATAGCTGAAGGTCACAGCCTTCATTTTTTTGTTAAACATTGCTCTCAGCCCTCTTTTGCTCAAATTCATCTATTACTGCTCTTGTTTCAAGGGGCATATCCGTGATGATTCCGTCAACTCCGTACTCTAAGAGCTTGAGTATGGTCTTTTTGTCGTTTACCGTCCATACATTTACTTTTATTCCCAGTGCGTGTGCTACGGTGACTATTTTTTTTGTGACTGTAATGTGGGCAGGATGAATAAAATCACAGCCTATCTTTTTTACCATAAAGAAGGGATAGAGTATCATTCTGCAGACGGCAGGATTATTTATGGGATATAAAAATGCGGTCTTACAGCGGGCGTCTATCTCCTTTACGGTCTTTAATACCTCAGGAGAAAAGCTTGAGATTATAACACGGTCAAGACAGCCGTATTTTCTGACGGATTCCAATGTCTTTTCAACAAGGACCGCAATTTTACTGTCCTTCGGACATTTCAGCTCAATGTTGATTATCTCACAGCCGCTGTCTGCGGTGAGCTCAAGAAATTCATCAAGAGTGGGCAGGGGAGTTTCCTTGAAATCCTCGGAAAAATATGAGCCGAAATCGAATTTCTTTATCTCCGCAAGATTATAAGAGGTTACTTCCCCTCTGCCGTCAGAGGTAGCATCTATCGTATAATTGTGGCAGATAACGGGAATGCCGTCTTTAGTCAGATGAACATCCGTTTCAAAGCCGTCGGTTCCTTCCTCGATGGCAGTTGAGAAAGCGGGAAGAGTGTTCTGGGGAGCCTTCTTGTTCGCTCCTCTGTGTGCTATTACCTTACAAGCCATAATGATTGCCTCACTTTATTTTGCGGCCTCTGTTTTAACCGCTTCAAGATCCAATACGATGTTGCCGCAGATAAGTGCATCCGTCTTTTCGGATGCGGGTGCGTCAGCATAGAAGTTTTCTGCGTAAGAGAGCATTGACTGAACAGAGGGAGCATTTGCAAAGCGGGCAGATGCGTATACCTTCTTCTCTGCGCCGTCCTCCGTAAAGCTTATTGCAAAGAGATAATATGTTGTATCGTCAGAGGTCTGTGCGATACAGCCAAGCTCCTTGATCTCAATTTCCTTGTCCTTTTTTAACTCATAAAAGCCCTTGAGATATGAAACGGCAGATGCCTTTGCCTTTTCAGCCTCTGTGTCAAAGGCATCCATTTTTGTTTTTAATTCATCAAAGAATTTGTAAGCCTCGTTATTCTTGTTCTCCTCGGAATTTCTTATTCCCTCCAGCTCCTTATATTGCTCTTCGATCTCGCTGTAGGATATTCCGTATTCGGTAAATACCTTACCGAGCTTTTCTTCAAGCTCTGCTGTCTTGTCGGCAAATTCCTTTAAGGCGTCGTAGTCCTTTCTTGCCTGCTGCAGCTTTTCGTAATTCTTTACATCGCCCTTGTCCTCGCCGCTGAGGAATGCATACTGTTTTTCAGCCTCCTCGAGAATTTCAAGCTTGTCGAGAGTAATTTCTCCGATACCGTTTATTTTCTCTTCCACGGCCTTTGCTTCTTCACTTTTGCCGCAGGAGCAAAGGCAAAGAGCTGTAAGGCAGAGTATAAGTAAAACAGATAATATTTTTTTCATAGGTTTTTCTCCTTATTTTATTTTATATATTATTTTATCACATTGCAGACAGCATTACTGCACAAATATAAAGAAACATTTTGTGCAATTTTTACCTGATAATCGCGAAATAGCAAAAAAATTGTCTTGACAAACTGTGTACTATGCTATATTATGATATTAATTAATGGATTTTTGAAAATTGATAATTTTTAGTAATTGGTGATAAAGATGGATGTAAGAAACTTAAAGACCTTTCTTAAGGTAGCAGAGTTCAATAATTTTACAAAGGCGGCGTCCGTTCTCGGCTATTCCCAGTCTGCCGTAACAGTGCAGATGCAGCAGCTTGAGACTGAACTCGGTGTTCCTCTTTTTGACAGAATAGGTAAAAATATCAAGCTTACCCAGTTCGGTCTTAATTTCATTGAATACGCCAATGCCGTTATCGAGGCAATTGAAAAGGCTCAGAATTTTGCCACCGAAAGCGAGGAGATGAAGGGCACTATCCGCTTCGGACTTGTTGACTCCATTCTCAAGTCCTGCTTCATCCCTATTTTCCCTGAATTCAACCGCAGATATCCCCATATAAATCTCAGCATTTTTGTCGGCTCTGCCAGAGAAATTGAGGCAAAAATGCGAGCAAATGAGCTTGATCTATGCTATATGCTTGACTATAAGGTGCCGAGAAAGGAATGGGTAAGAGTCCGTGAAGAGGTAGAGCCCATAATATTTGTCACAAATCCCGAAAATCCTCTTGCCGAAAAGGAAGAGGTCACCTTTGAGGAGATAACGGGTGAAAAGCTTATCCTTATGCCTCAGGGCGAGGGATACAGATATCTTTTTGACGATGAGCTTGCAAAGAGAAATCTTTTTGTGACTCCCGCAATAGAGATTGCAAATACAGATACTATTATGAGACTTACGAGAACCTCCAATTATGTGACGATGCTTCCCGTTTTCGAGGTAAGAAAGAGTATACAGGAGGGCTCTCTTAAAAAGGTGAATGTGCCCGAATGTGAATTCAATCAGTGGTCACAGCTTGCCTATCTTAAGGGAAAGGCAGTAACTCCCCAGCTTCAGGTGTTCATAAATACGGTTCTTGAGCTGTTACCGCCGATGATACAGTAACCCCCCGCAATTATTGTATCAATGAAATCGACACTTCGTACCGGTGAGATCGAGGGTTGCCTGCGGCAAATGATGTTGACCTTCGGTCAATGATGCTGACCTTCGGTCAATGATGCTTGCCACCGCCGAAAACAAAGCACAGGTGACTTTGAAAAGGAAAAGAAATAAGCCTTTAACAGAAAAACTCTGTTAAAGGCTTAAAATTGTTAAATAATTTTGTGCGCAAAATACGGTAATTTGTGCGTCACTTTCCTTAGTTGTCGTATACGCTGACCTTTTTACGGTCTTTGCCAAGACGTTCAAACTTAACTTTTCCGTCGATGAGAGCGAAAAGTGTATCGTCAGAGCCCTTACCTACATTGTTGCCGGGGTGGATGTGTGTTCCACGCTGACGAACGATGATAGTACCTGCATTAACGAACTGACCGTCGCTTCTCTTTGTGCCGAGTCTCTTTGATTCAGAATCACGGCCGTTACGGGTTGAACCCATACCTTTTTTATGAGCGAAAAGCTGAATGTTTATCTTAAGCATTACTTACACCTCCGTTATTACTGTAACATGATCGGGATAATCCTCTGAAAGACCTGCAATATGAAGTCTCAGACCGTCGATTATGTCCCGTGCGGCCTTGCTGCCGCTGACTTTGAACTGTAAATATCCGTCTTTTACCTTTGAAGTGTCCTTTTCTCCGAGTATTTCGGTGATAGTGTTAACTGCCATAATTGCCGCAGAGGAAACTGCCGCACAGATTATGTCATTACCCTGTTCACCTGCACCCGAATGGCCTTTTACGGTAAATTCGGCGGAATCTTCACGGATACAAAATGATGCTCGGATCATTATGCGTTGATAGCTGCGATCTCAACCTTTGTGTAGGGCTGTCTGTGGCCGAGCTTTCTCTTCTCGTTCTTCTTAGGCTTGTAAGTCATAACAGTGACCTTCTTAGCCTTGCCGTTCTTGAGAACCTTAGCTGCTACTGTAGCACCTGCAACGTAGGGAGCGCCTACCTTGATGCCGTCATCACCTGCTACTGCAATAACCTTGTCGAAGACAACTTCGCTGTCGCTTTCAACGTCAAGCTTTTCGATAAAAACAACGTCGCCTGCTTCTACCTTATACTGCTTACCGCCTGTTTCGATAATTGCGTACATTGATTCTTTCTCCTTTATAAGTCTCGCTACGCAAGGTGGGATAAACCACTTATGGAACCTTGAATATGCGGCTGTAGTATAATAACACAAGGGGAAGGTTTTGTCAAGTAATTTATACAAAAGAGGTGTATGACAGGCTGAATTTTGTGTAAATGACGGATTTTTTTCGGACGGAGTGCTGTTTATAGGGAAAATGCACTAAAATCAGGATAAATTTTGTTAAAAGAAACAAATTTTCTGTTATTTTTGCTGAAAAAATTTAATGGTTACAAATCGTTAAAATCTTCACTATCCTCTTGTATTTTTCTTTTGAATTATTTATAATATGTCGGTAAAGGTGTGAAAGAAAATAAATGGACAGAAAAGATGTTATAAATTTTGCTCCGTCGGGAATTAAAAAAAGACGAAGCGTTCCCCGTTATGTGGGAGTTATAATTGCTCTTTGCCTTGCGGTTTTCTGCATTTCGGTGTTTGTCATTCTTGCAAGGAATGATTTTGATATAGGAAAGGCATTGGGCGCAAGAGAGCCGGAAACCACCAGGACTTCGGAAATGACAACAGAAGCCGAGGGCAGTACAGAGGATGTAACGGAAGCGGACAGCGCATTGTTTCTTGTGATGTGCTCTGATAAAAATGAATTGACCTTCTGTCAGATCATTAAAGCGGAGCCGTCTGCTCGTAAGATCACGGTAAAGCCGGTTGATCCGGAGCTTTCAATAGAGTTCAGTTCAGAAAAGATGTCTGTTGCCGAGGCTTTCAGGACTATGTCCTATGCGGCTGTAGCGGAGGGCTTTTCCTCCATTGGTATGGAGATCGACAGATATGTGCATATAACAGAGGACAATTTCAAGCGTCTTATGAGCAAACTCGGTCCCGTGCCCGTAGAGGTTGAGGGAAATTACGAGATCAATATAGATGCTGTCAGATATACATTTTCTCCGGGTATACAGAATATGACTTCGGATATACTTCTGAAATATATGAAGCTTGCCGAAAAGGGCGACGCTGCAATGCGTCTTCAGGGCAGAGCGGCGGCAAGCGTTTTCAGACAGCATTTTACTGAAGAAAATTATCTTAAGGGCGAGGATTTCTTCTCGGCTCTTATAAATCTTGTTGATACAGATATCACGGTATTTGATTACGGCAAGGCGGATGCGGTATTAAGCTCTATGCTTTCGGGCGAGGTCACCGTTTCGGCTGTCGGTTAATATATGAAAGGAGATCTTTATTATGGCTGTTCTTGTAACAGGCGGAGCCGGATACATCGGTTCCCAGACCTGCGTTCATCTTCTTGAAGCAGGCAAAGAGATCGTCGTTGTAGACAATTTTTCAAATTCATCCCCCAAATCAGCAAAGGCTGTAAGGGAGATAACGGGAAAGGATTTTCCTCTTATAGAGTGTGATATAAGAGACACCGAAAAGCTGGATGAGGTATTCACTCAGTATGATATCGAGGCTGTTATTCATTTTGCGGGACTCAAGGCAGTAGGCGAGTCCGTATCAAAGCCTCTCGAATATTATGACAATAACATCGGCGGAACATTAAAGCTTATTGAGGTAATGAAAAAGCACGGTGTAAAGTGCATCGTTTTCTCTTCCTCCGCTACCGTTTACGGTGAAAGACACTTAGCTCCCTTCAATGAAGAGATGGAGGCAGGCGGAACAACAAATCCTTACGGCACAACCAAGCTTTTTATTGAGCAGATTCTCAAGGATATTGCGGCCGCAGACAGCGAGTGGAGCGTTTCTCTTCTCAGATACTTCAATCCCATCGGAGCTCATATCAGCGGAAAGATAGGCGAGGCTCCCAACGGAATTCCCAATAATCTTATGCCCTATATCTCTCAGGTTGCAGTAGGCAAGCGTGAGAAGCTTTCCGTTTTCGGCAATGACTATGATACTCCCGACGGAACGGGTGTAAGAGATTATATCCATGTAGCTGACCTTGCCGACGGCCATGTTGTGGCTCTCGACAGAGCGCTGAGCGTCAAGGGCTGTGAGATATTCAATCTCGGTACAGGTAAGGGTGTAAGCGTGCTTCAGCTTGTTCACGCATTTATTGAAGCTACAGGTGTGGATGTTCCTTATGTTATCACGGCACGCCGTCCCGGTGATATTGCAACCTCTTATGCTGATTGCAGTAAGGCTGAAAAAGTCCTCGGCTGGAAGGCAAAGAGAGATATATTTGATGCCTGCAGAGATACCTGGAGATGGCAGAAAAACAACCCCAACGGATTTGACGACTGAGGTAATTTATGATAAAACTTCTTGCTTTACTCTTCGGCAAAAGGCTTGATGACGGTAAAGAGCACAGGCAGTTTTACGGAATGATATGCTCGGGAGCGGGTATTGCTCTCAATATATTGCTTTTTATAATAAAGTTTATCGCAGGCTCCCTTTCGGGAGCCATTTCCGTTACTGCGGATGCCTTCAATAATCTTTCCGACTCAGGCTCTTCGCTTATTACTATGTTCGGCTTCCGCCTTGCGGCAAAAAAGCCCGATCCCTCCCATCCCTTCGGACACGGCAGAATAGAATACCTTTCGGGCATTGCGGTCTCGATACTTATAGTGCTTATGGGCTTTGAACTGCTTACAAGCTCCGTCAATAAGATAATATCCCCCGAAATGCCTGAGATAAATCTCACCGTATTTATTATTCTTGTAATAAGCATTGCGGTAAAATTCTATATGTTCCTTTATAACAGAAAATACGGAAAGCAGTTTAATTCCGCCGCAATGAAGGCGACTGCAACAGACTGCCTTTCCGATATGCTCTCCACTTCCGTTGTTTTTGCTTCGATGCTTATCACATATTTTACAAATGTGAATATCGATGCCTACTGCGGTCTTGCGGTGGCTGTGTTTATTCTCATCGCAGGTCTGAGATCCGCATATGAGACCATAGGTCCTCTTCTCGGTCAGCCGCCTGAGCCCGAATTTGTAAAAAGCATTGAGGACATAGTTTTGGCGGGTAAGGATATAATCGGTGTGCATGATCTTATCGTTCACGATTACGGTCCCGGCAGATGTATGATATCCCTTCACGCAGAGGTGCCCGCAAGCGGAGATATTCTTGCTCTTCACGATGAAATTGACAACCTTGAAAGAGCTCTCTCGGAGAAGCTCGGCTGTGTTGCCGTCATTCATATGGATCCCGTTGAGACAGATAATGAAAACGCCAAAAGGCTCAGAGAGGTAGCCTACGGGGTATGCCGTGAGATATATGAGGATATCCATCTTCACGATTTCAGAATAGTTGAGGGCAATACCCATACCAATCTGATATTCGATGTGGTCGTTCCTCATGCTTTCCGTCTTTCCGACAGCGAGATAAAGGAGCAGATCGCGGCAGGAATAAAGGCATATGACGAAAAATTATATACCGTAGTGACCGTAGATAAGGATTACTCAGGTAAATAAATTCAGCGCTGTCTGTTCGGCACAGCCCGACGACAGTGTTTTAAGTAAGGCACAAGGCTGTGCCGAAATGCAAATACCTCACGGTAATTTATTACTTCTTCACTTCAGAGCGCAGGTTTGAAGCTTCATAAAAAGATATCACCCGAAAAAGAATCTTCAGTTCTTCTTCGGGTGCTTTTTTTCTGACACTTTGTCAGAAATTGGTTGACTTTTGGTAATAATTATTTTATAATTTATTCATAAATTGGGGAGGAATAATTTTATGGCAGGTGTGAAGTTAGCGTTTATTGCAGATATCCACCATTATTCCGAAAGGCTCGGAAATTCGGGAAGAGCGTATGAGCTCAGAGAGGGCAGCGATCAGAAATGTCTTAAGGAAACGGGCGCTGTCATCGATGCCGTTTTTGCTGAGCTGGAAAAGAGCGATATCGATGCTCTGGTTATTGCAGGCGATATCACGAATGACGGCGAAAGGCTGAGCCACGATGAGATATATGCAAGGCTTTCGGCGTTCAGAGAAAAAAAGAAAGTATATGTCATAACTTCTACCCACGACTGGTGCTCGGATAATAATCCGAGACGCTTCGAGGGTGAAAATGTTTATCACGATGTTGAGACGGTAGCCCCGAAGGAGCTTACCGATATGTATTCTGTATTCGGAAGAGAGGACTGCATCTCCTCTTATACCACTCCCCTGGGGCTTGTTTCAAGCTGTTATCAGGTCTCTGACGGTCTGAGACTTCTTGCCGTGCACGATGACTGCGATGCAGAAGGCGGAAGATCAGGCTACAGCGAAAAGCACCTTCAGTGGATGACCGAGCAGCTTAAAAAAGCTCAGGAGGACGGATGTAAGGTGATTGCCGTACAGCATCACCTTGTGCTTCATCCCTTTACAAGGCTTATAAATTCGGGACAGTCCATCGGAGACAATTTCCGCGTTGCCTCAGTGCTTGCGGATAACGGGCTGAGACTTGTGTTTGTCGGTCATTCCCATATGCAGAGGACCACGGAATTTGTGTCGGAAAAGGGAAACAAGATAACTCAGATCAATTTAGGCGCTCTTACGGGATATCCCGCTCCCGTGACATATATAAGCTTTGACGGTGAAAATGCCGATTATAAGGTTGAATTCACAAAAAGCTTTATATATAACGGAGAAAAAAAGGATGCTTCTTATTTTGAATCTCATACTCTCGGAGTGCTTTTCAATCTTCTTGAGGCGGGAAAAAATGACAAGAAGGATTTTTATGAGAGGCTCAGAGCCAACGGAATAAAAATTCCCTCGTACGATCTTTTATATCCTCTTATAAAATTTGTATGTAAGAGGCTTCTTAAAATGAAATGCCGTACAGCGGGACGCCTTATCAATTTCCTGACCTTCGGAAAGGCAATAGATAAAAGAGCAATAAAGGAGCTTGGTGATATGAAGCTTCTCAGTCTTGTTTCAAAGGTATTCTTAAGCGTTTTTGACGGCTCATATGCCGTAAAGGATGCCCGTGAATGTGAAAGACTTGCGGTAACTGCTGTCGGAGAGCTTCCTTCAAGAATAATAAGAAGACTTCCCTTAAAGGAAGAGAAAAAGCAGGGCATTCTTAAGACAACGGATCAGATAGCGGTGCTTACAAAGGAGCTTATGTATTCGTCTGGGCCCGATAATATGAATTCAACTGTTGCCTTATGAGAAAAGAGGCTCTTGAAATAGTAAATGCCGCAATTAAGGCGGCAGATCCCTATGAAAATACAAAAAGGCTTATATCGGAGCTGTTTACGGATGAGAGGCTTTGCGTAATTGCGGTAGGAAAAGCGGCAGTGCCTATGATGAGGGCGGCTGAGGAGGTCCTTGGAGACAGAATAATAAACGGACTTCTTGTGACAAAATACCGTCACACGGAAGGCTATATCCCGAAATACTGTACCGTTATAGAGGCAGGCCATCCCGTAAGCGATGAAAACAGCATCCTTGCGGCAGAAAAGGGGCTTGAAATTGCAGGTGAGCTCCGGGAGAAGGATATTCTTCTTGTTCTGCTTTCGGGCGGCGGCAGTGCACTTTTTGAAAAAAGCAGAGTGCCGTCGGAAATTCAGCAGGATATCACAAAAAGGCTTCTCGGTGCAGGTGCTTCAATAGGTGAGATAAATGCAGTTCGCAAAAGGCTGTCTCTCGTAAAGGGCGGACTTCTTGCGGCTAAAGCCTTTCCTGCAAGGGTGATTACCGTTGCTCTGAGCGATGTGCTTTCAAATGATCCCTCTGTAATAGCATCGGGAATTACTGAAAGGGACAGTGCGGACGATGCCTTTGTGAGAAGCACGGTCAGAAAATATCTCCCTGAGCTTGAAGATGAGCTTCAGGATATACTCTATAATAAGGATGAAATAAAAATAAATGACGGCGGCTATTATTTTGCGGGGGATATCAATATTCTCTGCGATGCCGCAGGCAAAAGGGCAAGTGAGCTTGGCTTCAGCGTTATTCACCGAGAAAGAGACTTAAGCGGTGAAGCAAGAGAGGAAGCCGTAAGGCTTATTGATTCCGTTCCCTCTTCAAAGGGACGCTGCTGTTATATTTTCGGCGGTGAGACCGTAGTTACAATAAGCGGCAGCGGCAAGGGCGGAAGAAATCAGGAGATGGCTCTTTCAGCCGCAATAAAGCTTCAGGGTAAAAAGGGAATAGCCTTTATTTCCTGCGGCTCAGACGGAACGGACGGTCCTACAGAGGATGCAGGCGGCTTCGCTGACGGGGGCAGCTTTTTGCGGATGATTGAAAAAGGTATAGATCCCGTAAGGGAGCTTGAAAACAATAATTCCAATTATGCATTGAATATGTCGGGCGATATCGTTACCACGGGATGCACGGGAACAAATGTGAATGATATTACCCTTATTCTGACGGATGATTATGAAAACTGAAAAAATAGAACTTGTTGAATATACAAGGGGCGAAGAGCTCATCAATGTGCTGACGCATTTTGCAGGACTTGTGCTTCCCGCCTTTGTTATTATAAAATGTCTGCCTCTTGCAAGGGGTGATGTGTTTTCATCTCTTTGTGCGGTGATATATGCCTTCGGAATGGCGGCATCCTTTATTTCCTCCTGCATATACCACGCATTGCCTCAGGGAAATAAAAAGAGGATAATGAGAGTTATCGATCACAGTGCAATATTTTTTGCTGTGTCGGGCACTGTCACCGGCTGTGTCCCCGTCGTGTTTATTAAAGGGTATACGGTATCGGCTGTGCTGATGCTGATAATTGCCTGGGGCTCGGTGATAGCGGGACTTGTGCTGACGGTATTTTTCTTTAATAAATTCAGGACCGTCAGAATGTGTATATATATTTTTTCTGCACTTTTCTGTGCGCTTGCAGGCATAAAGACATTTTTTCAGCTTCCCGTGGGTGCATTTATATGCCTTGTTTCAGGCGGTGCGGTGCTTCTTATAGGCTGTGTCCTTTACAGAATGGGAGCAAAGAGAAGATATTTCCACTGTGTATTTCATGTATTTATAGTGGCGGGACTGGGAGTGTTCTGCTACGGAATATATAATTATGTTTATTTATTACAATTTATAAAGTGAGGTTATTTTATGGAAAAGAGGATCGTTTGTCTTACGGGTGCTACGGGCCATGTCGGCTATGCAATTCTCAAGGAGCTTCAGAATTACACCGACAGAGAGGTGAGAATCCTTCTCAGAAAGGATCCCGGATACTTTGACGGACTTACCTGCACAAAGGTCAAGGGTGATATCACCGAATATGATTCTCTGCTTGAGGCATTCAAGGGCTGTGATACGGTGTACCATGTGGCAGGCTGTGTGGAAATTAAGCCCGGCAATGAGGATTTTGTATATAAGGTAAATGTAACGGGTACGGAAAATGTTATAAAGGCTTGCAGAGAAACGGGTGTAAAGAGACTTGTTTATATGTCAAGCGTTGATACATATCTTCCGCTTCCCGACAATCAGGTCATGCGTGAGGTATATGAATATAACCCCGATGAATTAGAGGGAACATATGCAAAAACAAAGGCAGAGGCTACCGCAAAGGTGCTCAGCGCCAATGAACCGGGCGTTCTTGAAACAGTAGTCTGTCAGCCCAGTGCCTGTATGGGACCTTACGATTTCAAGGTATCAAGCATCGGCAGTATGATAAGAATGTTCTCCACGGGTAAATTCCCCATCACAATGACCTTCGGTGCATATAACTTTGTCGATGTAAGAGATGTTGCTATAGGAACTATCCTTGCAGGTGATAAGGGCGGTGCAGGAGAGGTATATCTTCTTTGTAACGAGAGCTGTACCGTTGATGAGTTTATAAGACTTCTTGCAGAGGTCTACGGAAACAAGCCTCCGAAAATTAAGCTGGGCAAGGGTATCATAGATGTTGCCGCACCCATTATGGAGGTATTTTATAAGGTATCGGGACAGTCTCCCATATTCACCCGTTATGCCGTAAGAAAGCTTGTTTCAAACTGCAACTTCTCATATGAAAAGGCACAAAAGGAGCTTGGCTACAATCCCCGCACGCTCAGAGAGAGCCTTACCGATACTATGAACTGGATAAAGGCAGAGGAAGAGAAGGCAAAGGGAAATAACAAAGATTAAGCAAAATAATACAGGGGCTGTATCAACAACATCTGCTTGCGATGCTTTGATACAGCCCCATAATGTATGATTATTAATTTCTGTCCGTAGCACACTGCTCACTGTGCTACGGGCTTTTTTTGTAAGTGAGATGTTTACGGCAGGTGTGTTTTTCAGTGCTCAGCAAAAAATTCACACATTTTTGTTATGTACAATGCACCCGCATTGCTGTAGGGCTCTAATACGCCGAAAACATGAGGCAGGTTTTTGCCCTCGAATTTGGGAAAGTCAAGAAGCCTTGCGTCTACGGATCTTTCCAGCATTATCCTGAAAAGCTTTCTCGTCTGGCTGAGCCCGAGAGTATCTCCCGAGCTTGTGACAAGAAGAGTGGGCGGGAAGTCATCCGCTTCGCTGAGAAGCTCATCGATATTCATAAACTGCTTTGTGCTTCTTTTTACAGGCCTTTCGCCCCACATCATACGGCAGTAAAGTCCCATCGGCAGTCCCTCGTTCATAAAAGCAACGGGAGAGGTGAGGGTGAGACAGCTGAATTTAATGCCGTGATCTGCTGTGTCAAAGTAAGCACTGAGCTTTTCTGAATTTGCGATTGCCGCGGTAAAGGCTGCAAGCTGTCCTCCTGCGGAGTCACCTGTGAGCATAATTTTGTTTTCGTCGCAGGGATATTCCTTCATAAGCTCCTTTATCTTTTTAAGGGCAAGAGAAATATCCTGAAGCTGAACGGGAACTCTGACCTCAGGCACAAGCCTGTAGCTGAGATTGAATACTACAAAGCCTCTTTTTGCAAGATACTGGCAGTATATCTTATTAAGCTCCTTGGTGGCATACATCCAGCCGCCGCCGTGGATATCTATTATGACGGGAAGAGGAGCTTTTGCATTTTCGGGATAATATACATCAAGAAGATGATAGGGACTTTTTGAATCTGTATAGGGAATATCGCAGACCTCTTTTATTCCCTCAGGCAATACCTGAGAGGCGTGAAGCTTATCATCGCTTATCTTTACCATATCCCAGAATTTTCCGAATACCGTATAAAGAGCGTTCATTTTTTAACCCTCGTTTCTCTGTTCCATAAGTGCAGTTACGCTGAGAATAAGAGTGCAGATGAATATAAGAAGAAAGGCTGTGTAAGCAAGTCCCAGCTTCATATATTCAAAGGTGGCAACATTTCCGAGAAGTATACCTAACAGCTGATTTGTGTTGCCGAGAATGGAATTGAGATTGAATGCACCGTTAAGGAAGGGCTTTGCGAAGCCGTTGAAGCAGGCATTCATAATAAATGCTGAGACAATTCCCGCAAGGGAAAGGCAGACGGAAGCTAAAGGCTTTTTGGTTGCTGCCGTTACGATTGCCAGAGCGAGAGCCAAGATTATTACGATAACAAAGAAAACGAGAAAGATTATGCCCCAATGAAGACCGGGAAGCATATCGATTATCTCCTGCTTCTTGTCACCTGCGATGGCATCCCATAATGACTTGAAGACTCCCATATTATCGGCAGCGCCGCTTTTTGCAAGCTTTACTATGTCAAAAATACTTATAAATTCGCTGAGACCGAAGTTGTCAAGAAGATTAGGTCTTGCGTCTGCCCCTGCACCAGTAAGTCCCGATGCTATATAAATTCTGAAAATAGGAAGGAAAAAGGCTGCGGGAAGCAGAAGAAGTGACAGTATGGGAGTAATGATTCTGTTAACTGTTTTCATTTGCAGATGCTCCTTTACTTTTTATAAGAGGAATTGAGCTGTACGGTTCTGTTGAAAACGGGCATATCATCCGTCGAATCGGGATCTGCGGCAAAATATCCGTCGCGGACAAACTGGAAGGAGTCGCCGGGCTTAGCAGTCTTAAGAGAGGGCTCTACAAGACAGTCTTTGAGAATGATAAGAGAGTCCTTATTTATAGCGGCTTCAAACTCCTCATCGGGAATTGATGCGGGATCCTCAACATCAAAGAGCTTGTCATAAAGGCGTACCTCAGCCCTGATCGAATCGGGACCTGCCCAGTGTATAGTTCCCTTTACCTTTCTGCCGTCGGGAGCATCTCCGCCCTTTGTAGCGGGATCATATGTGCAGTGAATGCAGGTGACCTCACCGTTTTCATCTGTTTCATAGGATGTGCAGGTAAGGAAATATGCACCCTTGAGTCTTACCTCATTGCCGGGGAACATTCTGAAATACTTTTTGGGAGGCTCTATCATAAAGTCATTTTTCTCAATGAAAATTTCCTTTCCGAAGGTGACCTCGCTCTTTCCCATTTCGGGGTGGTCGGGATGGCGGTCTATAAGAAGCTTCTCCGTCTGTCCCTCGGGGTAGTTATCAATAATGACCTTAAGAGGCTCTAAAACAGCCATGGCTCTGGGAGCATTTGCGTTGAGCTCATCTCTTACACAGCTTTCAAGAAGACCGAAGTCAACAACGCTGTAGGCCTTTGATACGCCGACCTTTTCAATGAAATTACGAAGTGCCTTGGGGGGATAGCCTCTTCTTCTCATACCTCTGATGGTTGCCATTCTGGGATCATCCCAGCCGCTTACAAGGTTATCCTTTACAAGACCGATATTTCTTCTCTTGCTTGTAATGCAGTAATTGATGTTAAGACGGGCAAATTCGATCTGTCTCGGAGGCTCCTCGAAGCCGATTTCCTTTACAAACCAATCGTAAAGAGGACGGTGGTTTTCAAATTCAAGGGAGCAGAGGGAATATGTTACTCTTTCCTTTGCATCTGAAAGAGGATGAGCAAAGTCGTACATGGGATAGATGCACCATTTGTCTCCCGTGTGATGGTGGGGGACGTGCATAATTCTGTACATAACGGGATCTCTCATATTAAGGTTGGGAGAAGCCATATCTATCTTTGCACGAAGCACCTTTTCACCGTTACCGTACTTGCCGTCGGTCATCTCCTGAAAGAGTCTGAGATTTTCTTCAACGCTTCTGTCACGGTAGGGACTGTTTTTGCCGGGTTCTGTAAGAGTACCTCTGTATTCTCTCATCTCTTCTGCGGTAAGGTCATCTACATATGCCTTTCCCTTTTTGATAAGAGTTATTGCGCATTCATAAAGGAAATCGAAGTATTCGGATGCATAGTAGACATTTGCCCACTTGAAGCCCAGCCATTCGATATCCTCCTTTATGGATTCGACATATTCTGTCTCCTCCTTTGAGGGGTTTGTGTCATCAAGACGCAGATTACATATACCGCCGTATTTTTCAGCAGTGGAAAAGTCTATGCATATAGCCTTTGCGTGACCGATATGAAGGTAACCGTTGGGCTCCGGAGGAAAACGCGTCTGCACACGGGTATTGACTCCCGCAGCTAATTCCTCATCGATAATATCGTGTATAAAATTGCCTGCTAAGGCATTTGTTTCAATTTCAGCCATTTTATTCTTCCTTTTCTTTGAAAAAGTAAATTATATTCTTTCAGCAAAGCTGTCAAATCTCTTGAATACCCTGTCTTTTCCGAGAGATGAAAGTATTGCGTGAAGGTCGGGAGTATTTGTTCTGCCGGTAACTGCTAATCTTATTACCGTTGATACATCGCCTACATGTCCCTTGAATGCCTCGGGATTTTTCTTATATTCCTTGACATTGGGAGTAAAGCCGAGAGGCTCGCAGAGCTCTTTTATCTTTGCAAACCATGTGTCCTTGTCATCGTTTACATCGAAGACCTCTTTGTAAGCCTTAAGGATCGCCTTTGCATCCTCAGAGGAGATGTTCTCGGGAAGAGAAGCCTCATTTTTATAAAGGCTGTCGTAGAAATATTCAACATAAGCCTTTACATCAGACCAGCAGATGATATCCTTTCTGGGCTTGGGATTCTCGCGGTCGATGTTGAGTATTGTTTTTGCATAATCGGGATCTGCAGTGAAAAGCTCATAAAGCTCTGTATCAAAATCCTTTGCCCAATTTACCGTATAATTATAAACCTCTTCGGCTGTCATAAGGGAGATGACATTCTTGCAGATATCATTGAGCTTCAGAATGTCGAAAAGAGCGCCTGAGGAGCTCATCTTCTTGAAGGAGAAGGGGAAAGAATACTTGTCAGCCTTGGGATTTGCCTTTCTCCAATCCTCAAAATTTGAATTTGCAAGTGTCATAAGATATTCTATAACACCGTCTGCGGGGAAGCCCTGCTCAACATAGAAGCTTACGGATGCCTCGGGATCCTTACGCTTGCTGAGCTTTCTCTTGTTGCCCTCATCAAGCTTCATAATGGGGGAGATGTGGGCAAACTTCGGAGGCTTATAGCCTAAGAGCTTGAAAAGCTGTATATGTAAGGGAAGTGAGGATATCCATTCGTCACCTCTTACAACGTGAGTAGTTCTCATAAGATGATCGTCTACTGCGTGAGCAAAGTGATATGTGGGAATACCGTCGGTTTTAAGAAGAACGAGATCCTGGATATTCTCGGGCATTTCGATCTTGCCCTTGATCTGATCCTCAACAAAGATCTTGCGGTTTTCGTCACCGTCAGAGCGAAGTCTTACGGTGTAGGGAATGCCCGCCTTTATCTTTTCCTCCTGCTGCTCGATAGTGAGATCTCTGCAGGCGGCATATTTTCCGTAATAACCGGGGTTTGCGCCTTCCTTTTCCTGATTCTCACGAAGTGCGGAAAGATCTTCCTCAGTGCAGAAGCAGGGATATGCATAGCCCTTTAATACAAGATCCTTTGCGAAGCACTGGTAAATGTCCTTACGAAGGCTCTGCTTGTAGGGACCGTATGCACCCTTTTCGGTCTCCTTTCCCGTAATTCCCTCTGTAGGGGAGATGCCGAAGGCGGAAAGTCCCTCGATTATCTTGTCGATAGCATCGTGTACCTCTCTTTTTTTGTCAGTATCTTCTATTCTGAGATAGAATACTGAATCCTCCGTTGATGCGGCAAGGCGGTCAATAAGGCAGGAGAACATATTTCCTATATGCATATATCCCGTGGGGCTGGGCGCAAATCTTGTTACCCTTGCACCTTCGCTGAGATCTCTCAGAGGATATATTTCTTCATAATCAGCAGGTGTCTTTGTTATATCCGGAAATAAAAGTCCGGCAAGTCTTTCATGATCTGTCATTTTCTTCATCCTTTATTTAAAAGTATACAGAATAAGTATATAATAAAATAAATCAATTGTAAATACATTTGCAGTAAAAAAACTCCTTCCTTTTTACGGGAAGGA
Organism: Clostridia bacterium; assembly: GCA_017440965.1. GTDB lineage: Bacteria > Bacillota > Clostridia > Oscillospirales > Acutalibacteraceae > RUG806. The sequence continues at coordinate 27,470 of JAFSGH010000032.1, forward strand.
GCTTATACGGATTATTTTTTATGCAACGAAGTGATGCTCGAGAACTGCAGCACCGTCAGAGCCTATAGTATAGGTCGTGCCGCCCATGAGACCGTCCTCATAGTAAGCACCTCTTGCAAGCTTCAGTGAATATGAAAGTCTTACGCCCTCATAAACAAAGGAAGCGTTGTTTACATGATCGTGACCGAAGAGCATATTCTTTGTTGAGCCGAGCTGAAGAACCGTATCCATAAAATGGTTGTTTACAGCACCGGGACAGGGAGATTCGTGGATAACGCCGAAGGAGCCGTCTGCATACTTTCCTGTGAATACATCCTTTTCCTGATCATAATTGCTTGCCCATACTGTCTTGAATTCATATACGGGAATGTGCATGATGCAGGTGCTTTCAACTGTTCTTCCTTCCTTTTCTGCGATGCCTTCAACTGCCCACTTGTACCATTCGATCTGATTGCTCCAGAGATGGTCGTAGCCTTCTACCTGAGCGCCGTTTTCATCGGTAAATGTGCCGTCATCGTGGGTATCCATCATAAATATGGTGTGGATGACCTTGCCGTTTTCTGTGATGTTGATGATGTAGTTGCCGTAGCCCATATCCTCGGGACCGAACTTCCAGAGACAGTTTTCAGCCTCATCGAAGAGATAAGAGCACCAGAATTCGTTGATGCAGCCCTGACCGTCGTGATTGCCCATTACGGGAGCCCAGGGTATACCGAAGGAATCAACAAATTCAACGAGCTTAAGATAAGTAACAGTGCCCCATGCGTTATCACCTGAGAGAGTGATAAGGTCGGGCTGCTGCTCTTCAACAAGCTTTTTCATCATAGCCTCAGCTTCCTGACCGAGATCTGTGAAATATTCATCATCGTCAAGCTGAACATCAGCGAAGTTAAGAACAACGAAATCCTCATCGGGATCCTTTTCAAGAACGGTAGCATAATCCTCTGTGTATGCCTGATCCTTGGACCACTTCTCAAAATAAGAAGCTTCATTGATCATTGCGGGAACGGGAGCAAGGATCTGAGGCAGAAGAGTGATGAATGCCATAACAAGGTTAAAAATTGCCGTAAGCTGTGCCATAATAATGACCTCCTGAATATTTTATCAGTGTTATATTACTCCAAACGGAAGGTATTTTCAATCTTAAAATTCGTGCCTGCCGTTTTATTGTTTATTATGTTTTAAAAGGACAGTAAAAATTTGTCAAAAAAGACGAAAATACAAATAACAATTGAAATGAAAATGAATAAGTGATAGTATATTATAGACTAAATATCCGGAGGGAAAATGAAATGAAAATGAAAAAGTTTATTGCTCTTCTCCTTTCTGTTACAATGCTTCTTCCCTTTGCCATGATGTCTGCAGGAGCAAGCACGGTAAAGACAGCAGAAAAGACAGCGGTTGAGACCGGTGCCGAAAGCGTTTTTGTAGAGGGCGAAAACAGCCTTGTTGTTTTTGTCACAGGTATCGGACAGAGCTTTTCTTATCTCTTTGACAAGAGCTATACCGAAGAGGGTGCTTTTGAAAACGGCACACTTCAGGATTATGAAAACTATGCTCCCCTTATCGCTCAGGGCAAGCATACAGCAAGATGGAACCTTTTCAACAGCTTTGATGAGGCTTTTGCTGATACTGAGACCATCAAGACTCTTGTAGGCGTTATTCTCGAGCTTCTCACCTCATCATTTATAAGATATAATATCATTGATGAAGCAAAGGTTCAGTATCTTATCAGATCTCTCTTCCATTTTAACCTTGTAGGTGAGGACGGAAACGGCGATCCCAGAGTTGTAACTCCCAGATATACAATGCCCGTATCAGAATTCCCCGGTGCAATTCAGGAGGACGGCTCATATTACAGCGAGGCAAAGGACCGCTTCTATTCCTCAATTCCCTGTAAGGATATCGCAAGAGAAAAGTTCGGCGAGAACTTTGAGGATTACCTCTATGTTTACAATTACAATGCATTCTCATATACATCAAAGAATGTATCGGGACTTCACGATTTCATCGAGACTATAATTGCAGAAAATAAGGTAGGCGCAAAGGATGTCGTTCTTGTTCCCATGAGCATGGGCGCTTCCGTTGTTACAGCTTATATGGATGAATATCCCACAGTTGAAGAAAATCACATCAGAAGAGTTGTCAGCATCGTAGGTGCATGGGACGGAAGTGACGTTGTAGCAGACCTTCTCACTCAGCAGTATTGTGACAATTCGGCAGACCTTTTCTATAACGGTCTTATAGGTGAGCTTGTTGGCGAGCCCTGGGGCTATCTTATCAATATTGTTCTGCGTCTCTTCCCCAAGCACATTCTCAGAGGCTTTATCGATATGGCTCTTAAGGCTATTGCAACAGAGATGTTCTGTGCAACTCCCTCACTTTGCAACCTTGTTCCCGTTGACAGATACGAGGAGATAGAGCATCTTATCAAGTCCGATGTTGTTAAGGCAGAGGCTGATAAGTTCCAGGCTGCAAAGAAGAAACTTAATGAAACAATGAGCTCTCTTGAAAAGGAAGGCGTTACCTTCTCCTTCATTTCAGGCTACGGACTTCCCTTCGGTGCTATCACATCCGATTACAGAATGTTCGGCTTTATGAAGAATGCTCCTCTTACAAACTCTGACGAGATCATCAATATCGACTCAACTGCTCCCGGCACATCCTTCGTTGCAGCAGGCGAGACCTTCGAGGATACAGCAGGCAGAGAGCTTTCACCCGACGGTTCAATAGATATCTCCACAACACTTCGCAAGGATGCTTCCTGGTTCTTCTATCAGCAGAAGCACGAGCTTGAGTACAACAACACAGCTCTTTCTCTTGCTCTTAACCTTGCTACAGGTGATATCAAGACCGTTTCTGATTGCGACGATCTTCAGGAAGACGGCATTTACTATCCTCAGTTCAATGATGCAAGAAACCTCAAGCCCCTTGTAAGAAGCTATATTCCCGATCTTGAAAGATATTGCGAGGAGAATGATTATGTTCTCACTGCTGAGCAGGAAGCAATACTTGCAAAGGCAGATGCAATGACAAAGTCCACCGTAAATGACTATGAAGCAGACAATGCGATTATGGACGAGGTAGATGCAATGCTCAAGGATATCGGTGTTTATGCACAGGATGAAGAGCCCTCAAAGCTTGACGGTATTCTCAACGGCGCACTTAAGGGTGCAAACGATCTTACCTATAAGCTCTTCGGAGCAAAGGGATTCCTTGATTTCTGCACAAAGAAATAAAATAAGCCTGCTAAAAGAGGCCGATGAACGGTATTTCCGCTTCAAGGCTTACGCAAATGAATAAAAAAAAGAGATCCGCCGCTTCGATGCGACGGATCTTTTGTTTTGAAATAAACTGCGGGAAATTTAAGGTTCTTCACGGAATGTTGGGGAATCATATTACTCACTTTAATCATTTTGTGCTTCGCACTTGGGAACCCCCGGCGAGGGTTCCCAACGAAAAACAGTCCACCGGACTGTTTTTCTACCCTCCTGCGCTATTGCAAGCTTGAGAGATTTCGCACTCTGCGGAGTGCGACAAGAGGCTCTGCCTCTTGACACCGTGAGCTTTTGAAAAAGCTCAAGCAAAACTTTTCCCCGGCACTCCCGTGCCGACATCATTCCCCAA
>JAFSGH010000001.1 GCA_017440965.1 Clostridia bacterium
CAAGCTTGAGAGATTTCGCACTCTGCGGAGTGCGACAAGAGGCTCTGCCTCTTGACACCGTGAGCTTTTGAAAAAGCTCAAGCAAAACTTTTCCCCGGCACTCCCGTGCCGACATCATTCCCCAACTTTCCGTGAAGAGGGTATTTTTTTGCCCCAATTATCGGGGGCGCAGAATGCTATTATTTTCTTGAGAACAGTGAGAAGAAGAAGTTGAGCAGGCTTACTATCCATTTGAGGGCATAGGTTATCAGGTCCTCGAGGGAGTTTATCTCCATTTCGGTGTCTTCTATGTTTTCTACCGTTTTCGATTTTGTTACAAGATAGAATTCTTCGAGAGTACCGTCAGAAGCCATATCGCAAAGGGTGTTGAAGCTTACCTTCTCAGTCGAGCTTTCAGTGGCGATCAGAACGCTGAATTCGGCGTCGGGAACGGTTGAATCGGGGATAAGCACCTTTTCTCCGCTCTCGGCATCATAAGTATAAAAGCGAAGGTCTGTTGAGGAAAATGAGGAGAAGGATACTGTTTCTATCGGATCAAGCTCCTCAGTCAATGCCGCAATGAGATCAAAGAATTCATATGCATTCATTGTGACACTGCCGTCGATATGCACATTGGTGCCGCTAAAGGTGTATGAATAAACATTCACACCCTCAGGCAGTCCCTGATGAAGGACTGTGAGATTCTTTTCTGCAAATATGTTTACATAATAAATGTCGGGAGCAAAGGGGTCGGGCATTAATTCAATGTCACCTCTTGCAATGACGGTGGAGAGATTAAAGGAATCGGGGAGACAGCCTGTATGAAGGACGGTGTTACCTTCAAGAATGAGAGTTTTCATTCCGATGAAGCCGTCAAAGGCATTTTCTGAGAGTTCGGTTATTCCGTCTTCGATTATGACTGCGGTTGCAGTTTCTTTATAAGGGGCAAGAGGCTGTGTTACGGAATTTTCGGGATCAGGCAGAACTCCGTTTCCGGAAATTGTAAGAAGACCGTTATCAAAGCTTATATTGATCCCTTCGTAAAGATCAAGTGCGGCAAGTGCCTCAAGATCAAGACAAAGCGAGGGGACAACGCCCACATCCTGGCTGAAGGAATTTACTCCTGCCGCAATTACACCTTTTTCGGAAACATAAGTGACTGTGCCTGCTGAAACGGGATTTCTGAGATAATACTGTGCTCCCATACCCACATCAAGAGTTCCGGAGAAAAGTCCGTGCATATGTGCATAATCCGTGCCGTTCTTTTTTCTTAAAGCATTTGACAGACCGTAATATTCATCATAGCCTATTTCATTGGCGCTTAAAATGAATACCTTGTCCGTAGTATTATTTCCGTTATATCTTTCGTTGCCGTTGACCGTTACCTTGTTTTCAAGCTCCACCTCACCTAAAAGCGTTCTCTCAAGTGAAGTAAATGCAGTTGAATAAAAGGTCGTATTGAGAAATTCTCTTAAGGAGCAGTGCTCCCAGTCGCTGCTGAAAACAGTATGTTCAGCGTCGATATAATAGTCAAAGCTGTATGAGGCATCCTCTGAATCAACTCTATATGCATAATTTGAAAATGCAGGTGCATCGAGGACGCTTTCAGCAAGAAGAAGCCCCGAGGCGGGATCGAGAATGCGCCATTTTAAGGGCTCAAATTTGAAGAAATAAATGTTGTCGGGCAGATATCCGAGAGGAGCCTGATATGAAGATGTAGGCTGGCTGAAGCTTTCATATGCGCGGTGCTCGGAGAATTTTACGGCTCTGTATCTTTCTCCGTAATATTCTATATCATAATACTGACCTGCATCGGTCTCATACATACTGCCTGCCGCTCCCGTTCCTCTGAACCAGCGAAGAGACTGCCACATATCATCCTCAATATACCAGCTGAGCTCCTCTGCAAGAGTCTCATCGGTAACAAGAGTCTGAGGATATGAGCCGAATTCGATTATGTCACCCTGCGAGAAGGTGTTTTCTGCCGCCTTTGAATTCAAGGGTGCAAAAAACGGAGCAAGAGACAAGGTCAGAACAGCAGAAAGAATAACAGCAGTTAATTTTTTTATGTGCTTCATAAGGACCTCTCCTTTTTTGATATAAACATATTTTATAACATATTGCATATTCTGTCAAATGTGAAAAATTACAGAATTTACCATTCGCGTCGTGTTTTTATGCCATTCGTTACTGCATATATTGTAATTCTTATATGTTTTTCGTTAAAATACAATTATTTGAGTGAAAATAAGTTTTCATTTTGATAAAAATGTGATAGAATGATCTACAGGAGGAGTTATTCTTGAATATCGCGATTTGTGAAGATAATGAAATGGAAGCGGTACAGTTAAAGCTTGAGATAGAAAACTATATGCCCAAAAGCATTGTTATATCAGATATAGATATATTTAACGATGCGGCATCTTTTCTTGGATCGAAAAAGGTATATGACCTTGTAGTTTTTGATTGCAGTCTTCCTGATATGGACGGTGTTTCCGCCGCAAAGCTCTACCGAAAGAAAAATCCTGTTGCTGTTATTATTTTTGTAACGGCGTTTATTGAATATGCCACAGGCGGATATGAGGTGGAGGCTCTAAGATATCTTCTGAAGCCTATCAGCAAGGAAAAGCTGTCTGAGGCACTTATTGCATTCGAGAATAAGATCCGCAGTGAATGTATGGTCGAGATAAGAGGTCAGCACGAGCCGTATTATGTTAAATCCACGGATATTATGTACATAGAGTCCGTGGGCAGAAGGACTATTGTCCGTCTTGAGGACGGTGATGTGGAGTCCCATAAGTCTCTTGCCGCATTTGAGCAGGAGATACGCTGTACAGCCTTTTTTAAGACCAGAAGACAGTTTATAGTCAATATGAAATATATAAGAAAAAAGGAAGGAAATGAGCTTTATTTTCAGAACGGCGAGAGAGCAACCATAAGCCGCCGCCGTCTTGCAGAGTTTAATGAAAAATATGCAAGTTATCTGAAATTCAACGGCTGATATCCTCAGAAGAAGGTATATATTGAGCATTATTGAGGGTGTTTTGTATTTTGCAAAGGATATGTTCGCTATCCTTAGCATTATATATTTGTTTAAGAATGTTTTTTCCGAGACTCTCCGACCGGGAAGGACACGGCTTGCTCTCTGTCTTATAGCTCCTGCTGTTTATTCTCTTCTGGCTCAGATCTTCATAAAACCGAATTTTGATGCTACCTATGAGCTGCTTGATGCCGTTTCCAACTTCTTTTATATAGCCGCTTCTTATATAGTTTTTAAGAAACCTGCGTTGTTCAGAACTTTGGCTGTTATTTTCATTTATATTTTCACCGTTGATATGCTCTGGTCATTTGTTGCATCCTTTTTTGATAACTCCATTATTGCAGAATGTATATTTAATTCAGTTCTTTTCTGCGGTGTTTTTGCAGTTATAAAAGGCCTTTCGGAAAAGGAAGATATAAATATCATTGCGGGTGCCTTCAGGGAGATACCGAAATGGATAATAGGGGCTCTTCTTCTTTTTGAGCTTACTTGCTATTATAAGGAATTCGGTATCAGTGCGGATTGGTACGATCTTCTCTATGCAGTATCTGCATCAATGATATTTGTCTGTATCTTATATCTTGTTTTCAGAATATTCCGTCTTATCTATACTCAGAATTCCATTCTTCAAAGACTCAATGAGCAGCTTTTGTATTCTGAAAATATGGCACGCTCGGATGAAGCGCTCAGAAGCTTCAGGCACGATTTCAAAAACCATGTGATAGTGCTGAATTCCTTGCTTGAGCAGGGCGATATCGAAGGTGCAAGAGATTATTTTGATGAATTGAAAAAGGACACTGCCCCTTCGGTAAATACATATTCAACGGGCAATTCCGTTGTGAATTCACTGCTTAATATCAAGAAGAATACGGCGGATGAATATAATATAAAAATAGATTTTTCGGGCATCCTTCCCGACAAAGGAATAGAGAGCAAGGATATGTGTATTCTTGTGGGAAATCTTATAGATAATGCCATAGAAGCCTCGATGAAGCTTCCGAAGGAAGAATTAAAGACTGTTTTTGTTACGGGCAATGTGAAAAACAATATGATGCTTCTTACGGTAATAAACCCCGTTTTTCAGTCAGAGATTAAAAAGGAAAACGGAATTTTCAGAACAACAAAAAAGGATACCGCTTCTCACGGTATCGGACTTAAAAATGTAAAAAATACGGTAAAAAAATACGGCGGTGAGCTGATCTTGAAAAACGACAGCGACACCTTCACTGCCGAGCTTCTCTTGCCGCTTGTTGAAAATTGAATAAAACCCCGTCCTCGCTCACCGTCTTTTTTTCGGTGAGCGTTTTTTTGTAAGTGTTATGTACTAATAAGACAATACTTTTACCGTTCAATACATAGTATTCTACCATTCATACCTGTTTTGTTGAAATGAAAAAACGGGTATGCTATAAAGAAATTATAAGTCTTAATATAAAGACAGAAAAACGGAGGTAATATAATGAAGGGTTTTATTAAAAAATCTACGGCGATCCTTTTAACGGTGCTGATGCTTCTGACAGTAGCACCCTTGAACGGATTTGTAAAGGCAGGAATTCTTGCCTTTGCAGAAGAAACGACAACCCCTGCTAAGGAAGAAGGCTCGGCGCTTTACTCCGGCACCTGCGGTTCTGATCTTACCTGGAGTCTTTACGGTGACGGAAGGTTAGTTATCAGCGGAACAGGTACTATGTACGGGCTATCGTATGAGGATTGGCAAGGTTATGCTGAACAGATCACTCATATTGAGGTAAGTGAGGGTGTTACCAGACTGTGTGATTATGCATTTAATTATTTAACAGCACTTAAGAGTGTGTCTCTTCCGACCACTCTTATTGATATCGGCGAGACCACATTTCAGGGCTGTTCATCCCTTACAGAAATAATTATTCCTGAAAAAGTTGAAAAACTTAATGATTTTCTGTTTAATAGGTGTAGTTCGCTTCGTAAAATAGTTGTATTAAATCCCGACATTATTTTTGAAGATTTATATAACATTCCCAATGCTTGTGTTTTTTTTGGTTATAACGGTTCAACTACCGATACTTATACTGAAGAGAATGACAAACCTTTTCTCTCCTTGTGCAGCTTTACAGATTCTTCCCATACGGACAATAACCGTGACGGAATCTGTGATATCTGCAATGAAAGCTCAATTGCAAGAGAAGGTACCTGCGGTGACAGTGCGGCTTGGAGACTTTATTCTGACGGTTTGCTTACGGTAGAGGGCAGCGGTGAGGTTATTAATAAATTCGGTGTAAGCAGCCGAGCTGCTAACAGGGTAGAGGTCAAAAAAGGAATAACTTCCATTGGAGTAAGTGCTTTTGAGAGTTTTTGGGCTCTTGCAGAGGTTTCTCTTCCTGAAGGATTGCTGACTATAGGGCCCAGAGCATTTGCATATTGTTATCTTTTGAAGGAGGTAACAATTCCCGAGACGGTGCAGGAGATCAAAAGCTTAGCATTTTATTCCTGTGATGTTTTGGAAAAAATTGTTATTCCTGCCGGTGTAGAAATAATCTGGAATAGCGCTTTCGCTAATTGCGATGCTCTTGAGGAGGTCGTTTTTTCTGAAGGGCTAAAAAAGATCTTTGAAAATGCTTTTGCATATACACCGAAGCTCAGAGCTATAGCTATACCTGCAAGTGTGAGCTTTATTTCGGCAACAGCCTTTTCCGGTGCTGTGGAGGAATATAGTGTTCATGCCGATAATGTAAAATATACTGTAGAAGACGGTGTGCTTTACACAAGGGATAAAAAAACAATTATAAGGGTTGCGGATGTATATACTGATTTTACCGTTCCGGATAGTGTCGAAATAATAAGTATGTATGCTTTTTCAGGATGTGCAACGCTTAGAAGTGTTATTATTCCTGATACCGTAAAGCATATTGGCGAAGGTGCCTTTTCAAACTGTTCTTCGCTTGAAAATGTCACCTTGCCGGATGGTATCAAAGAGATAAAAAGCTTTATGTTCAAGGACACTAAGGCACTTAAAACGGTTATTATTCCCGATTCTGTTGAATCGATCGGTGCAAAGGCGTTTTACTCCAGCGGAATTGAGGAGATTTCTCTTTCCGCGAATCTTAAGAAGATCGGACATAGTGCTTTTTGCAGTTCGTCTCTGAGATCTGTTGTTATTCCTGACAGTGTTACTGAAATAGCTATCTATGCCTTCTGGTATTGCAAAGATCTTACTCAGGTAACGCTGCCTGAGCAGTTAGAAAGTATAGGGCGTAATGCTTTTAGTAATACAGCTATAACGGAAATTATCGTTCCTGCCGGTGTAGATAGCATTTATTCTGATGCGTTCGATTATTGTAACTCTCTTGAGTCTATACTTTTTTCTTCTGATACAGAAGATGTTGCTGAATTATATTTAAAAAATACTGCTTTTTATAAAAATCAGAATAATTGGGAAAACGGAGCATTATATATTAATGATATACTTGTTGCTGTTGATAAAACTGTTTTGGGCACATTTACGGTAAAAGAAGGAACACGCGTTATTCTGAGCAATGCTTTTTGGCGCTGTGATCAGATAACGGAAATAGTTATTCCCGAGGGTGTAGAAAAAATAGGTCAAAATGCATTTAGAGGTTGCTCGTCACTGATGGCGGTACAGCTTCCGTCTTCTCTCGAAGAGATAACCATGTATATGTTTGACGAATGTACGGCTCTGGCTGAGATAAACATTCCTGACGGTGTTAAAGAGATCTGTGCAAACGCCTTTTATGATTGCTCGGCTCTTGAAAAGATCGAAATTCCCGAAAGTGTTGAAATGATTTCCGGCTTCGCGTTTATCGGAACTGCATATTACAATAATGAAGATAACTGGACCGGAGATGCTTTGTATTTTGATGAAATGCTTGTCAAAGTCAAAGAAACTGCGAGCGGTGTATTTTCTGTCAGGGAAGGTACGAAGATAATCTGTGACCAAGCCTTTAAAAGCTGTTCAGGGCTTACGGAAATTCTTATTCCGGAAAGTGTCACCTCGATTGGTAATTCTGCATTTGAGAATTGCTTCAAACTGAAGGATATCTCTCTTCCGTCAGGTCTGTTGAAGCTTGACGTTGGTGCTTTTGGCGGTTGTGAATCCTTGGAAAGTATCACAATTCCCGAAGGCATAAATAAGATCCCGGGTTATTGCTTTGAAGGCTGTGATGCCCTGAAAACAGTAAATATGCACGACAACATTACCGCTATCGATGCGTGTGCATTCTACGCTTGCTCTTCTCTTTCTGAGATGAAGCTTCCTGAGGAAGTATTGAGCATTGGCGATGCGGCATTCGCTTATTGTGAATCTCTTAAGGATATTGAGTTTAATGATAAGCTTTTAAGTGTCTCATATCCGTTTAACTCAACTGCAATTGAAAAGATCGCCTTGCCTGAAAGTGTAGTTTCTGCAGATCGGACTTTTTCAAACTGTAAGACTCTTACCGAGATCAGCTCCTTCGGAAGTGTTACGGAATTGGTTTACGGTGAGCTTTACTACTGCAGATCCTTACAGTCAATAGCTCTTCCCGCTACATTAAAATCAATTGACGATAAGGCATTCAGTCCTTTGTGGCTTACTGAGCTTTCCGAAGCAAGCTATGATGGCTGTGAGCATCAGTGGGATGAGATAATAATCGGTTCTGATAATGATGCACTCACGGATCTTGATATAAATTTTGCCTATTCATATGAGGCTGAAATAACACGCAAGGCAACCTGTGAAGAGGACGGCATTATTACATATACCTGTATCTGCGGTGAAGTAAAGACAGAGACTATTCCTAAGAGAGCACATAATTTTGATGACGGAGTGATAGATCCCGATTCCACTTGCTTTAATAAGGGTGTTATTACCTATACCTGCACAAATGCAGAGGATGATAAGTACGAAAAGTGCGGATACTCTTATTCGGAAGAGGTCAAAGAAAAGGACCATCTTATGGGCGAATGGTATCCCGTGACCGATGCCACCTGCACCGAGAACGGAACCGAAAAACGTGATTGTACAAGAGACGGCTGTGATTATTCCGAAACAAGAAGCACGGCTACAGATCCCGCAAATCATACAGCGGATGATAAATTTACGGTGGTAACAAAGGCTGATTGCTTTACCGATGGTGAAAAAGCTATCTTCTGCACAGAATGTAATGAGAAGCTTCAGAGTGAAGCTATAGAAAAAAGAGCTCATGTATTCGATGAAGGAAAGATAACAAAGGAAGCTACCTGCGTAGAGCAGGGTGAAATTACCTATACCTGTACAAATACCGAAAATGAAGAATATTTCTCCTGCGATCATTCATATACAGAAAAAACGGCTAAGGCTCAGCACAATATGGGACAGTGGTTTGTAACCGTAAGCCCCACCTGTAGCAGTGAAGGTCTTGAGAAAAGAGAGTGTCAGCAGGCAGGCTGTGATTATTTTGAGGAAAGAACAATTGCGGTCGATGAAAATGTACATGACGAAGAAGACAGCTTTACCGTTGTAAAGAAGGCATCCTGCACCGAAAAGGGTGAAAAGGTCAGAAAATGTGCCGATTGCGGTGATGTTCTTACTGTTGAGAGCATTCCCGTAAGAGAGCATATTTATGATAACGGCACAGTTTCCTCCGCTCCCACCTGTATTTTGAAGGGTGAGATGACATATACCTGCATAAACGGAGAAACAGAGGAATATGAAGCATGCTCACATTCATATACTGCCGAAATTAAAGAAAACGGACACGATATGGGTGCCTGGTTCATTGAAAAAGAGGCAGAATACCATGTCCCCGGTGTTGAAAGAAGAGAATGTAATACAGCAGGCTGTAATTATTATGAGACACGCGAATATGAGATCGCTGTTCCCGTATATGTTGCCACCTTTGTTATCGGTGAGCAGGTCATTTCAAGAGTAGAATTTGAGCACGGTGCAACTCATATCAAGGAGCCCGCTATTCCCGAAAAGGAAAACTATATCGGAATATGGGAGGATTATGAGATCGTAAATGAGGACTTTACGGTTGAAGGCTATTATGAGCTCATTGATTCGGATACAGTTTCAAAGCTTGAGGGCGAAAAGACAGCAGAGTATAAGAACGATGTTGCAGAAATCACTCTTTCAGCTTTTGCTCCCACAAAAATAATCGAATATGTATCTCATACCTCAGACCCTCTTGATATCGTGCTTGTTCTCGACCAGTCGGGAAGTATGGCTCAGAAGTTGAACGGCAAGACTACTAAGCAGGCGGCTCTCAAAAAGAGTGCAACCGCATTCCTCAATGAGGTGCTTGAAAATGCTGAGACTGCAGGAGTAGACCACAGAGTTGCCGTTGTAGGCTTTGCATACGGCGCTAAGTACGGCTACAATAACACAGAGCTTTTAAGCTATGCCTCAAACGGCAGAATAACTCCCGTAAAATACGATACCATAAAGAAAAATGCGGCATCAATGGAGACCTATTATTCCAATGCCTTCCTTGATATCTCAGATGGAGACGGAATAAATGACCTTCTTACGGCGGCAATTGAAAGTGTTGATGCAGATGGTGCAACTGCTGCCGATTTCGGTCTTGAAATGGCATCAAAGATATTTGATTATAATTACACCGATCCCACTGAGGGCAGAAAGAAGATAGTTCTCTTTATAACTGACGGTGAGCCTAATTATTACAACGGCTTTGACACAGAGGTTGCAAATTCCGCAATTACCGAAGCCTTTGCCATGAAGCAGGCAGGCTGCAGGATCTACTCTGTAGGAATCAATGCAACAGCCGATTCCGATGTGTTCGATAATTCAGCTACATCCTTTAACAGATTCCTGCATCTTGTTTCTTCAAACTATAAGAATGCAACGACAATGGTATCATCAGGTGCAGGGCAGAAGGATAACGGCTTCTATCTTGCAGTAAATAATACCGATAATCTTGATCAGCTTTTTGATGTTATCGTTTCAAGAACCGTTAATAAGACTGTTGCCTTTGATAATGTAACTTTTGTTGATACAATATCCTCTGACTTTACTCTTACATTACAGCAGGAGGAGAAGCTCAGAGAACAGCTTTATTATGAATACGGAATTATTGGTGATAACTTCAGTGTAACAAGAAATGCTGACGGTACCACAACTCTGAAGTTTATGGGACTTAAGCCTGAAAAGGTATATGAAAACGGTATCAACACAGGTTTTAAGGTTAGCGTTACATTTGAAGTAACTCCCAATGAGGGTGCAAATGACAAGGGTAAATATAAAACAAATACCGAGGATGCCGGTGTTGAAATAGGTGAGGACAGAGTTTTATCCTTCCCGATCCCTGAAATCACTGTTCCCGCAAACAGAAATATTGTTGTATACAAGATAAATGATGAAATTTACGCTATCGTAAACGGTAAAGCAGGTGAGTCTGTCTCAGTGCCCGACTGTGAATATGCACAGTGGAATATTGCCGACGGTACGGTTATTTCAGACAGAGTGACCGTATACGATGCAGACATTATTTCAGATGATAAATATGCAGTCACATGGGTAATAGGCGGTAAGACAACGGTTGAATATTACACCGTAGGCAGTAAGCTCATTGCCCCCGAGGTAAAGGCTGATGAGGGATATATGTTCGCAGGCTTTGCCCCCTATGTTCCTTCAAGAATGCCTGCGAGAAATATTGTGCTTATTGCAAAGTTTGAAGAGCATGAGCATAAATATGAGGAAGCCTTTGACGGCGGAATGTGTGATACAGGCTTCAGAATGCGTTATACATGCTACTGCGGAAGCTCATATGTAACTACTCTTGAGCCTCAGGCACATAAATACTGTTCAACCGTCATCAATTCAACTGAAAGATTTGAGGATGCATTTGTATGTGAATACTGTCAGCATATGCTCGATGCATCTCTCAGCTTCTGCTACAATGACGGCACAAAGAATTCGGATTTCTATTCTCTTGAAATGAAGAAGGGTGAGATCACTGTTCAGCCTGACGGTAAGGTGACTGTAAAGATTCCTCTTTCATCTGATATGGCAACAGCCGTAAACAAGGGACACGGCGTTGCTGTGTACAGAGTGGATAGCAATAATAACAGAGTGCCCGTGGATGCCTTTATTCAGGAAAATGCATTTGTTATTGTTGAGCTCGATCACTTCAGTCTTTATGTTCTCGGACTTACGGACAGCAACGGAAACCTTCTTGAAGTAATTGATTATAAGAGCATAGAATGCGCCTTTAACGGTCACGCATATACCAAAACCGTCATTGCGCCTACCTGTATCACTAACGGCTACACGGCATATAACTGCTCTGTATGTCATCATACTTATGAGGATGATATTGTAGGTATGACCGATCACAAGGATAATAACGGCGATTTCTATTGCGATGAATGTAATACCTATCTCAGCAATATGGCTTCCTGTGATCATCTTTGTCACAAGAGCGGCTTTGTAGGATTTATCTGGAAGATAGTCCGCTTCTTCTGGAAGCTCTTCTCCATGAATCCCACCTGCTCCTGCGGTGCAGCACATTATTGATAAGTAACCTGAAAACAGCCTTGCCCGAAAGGGCAGGGCTGTTAATATGTACATGCTGAAATAAGGCAAAAAAATAAGCAGTTCTCTGACACTTTCACTGTCTGAGAACTGCTATTTATTTATATCAATCAAAAAGTCATCGCCTTTTTTGAAAAAACATATCAATTCGCGTTTACTGTTTCTCTTTCTCGGTCTTTACATAAGCTGTACATTTTAATGAGGTAAATTCTTATTTACTCTTGCATTCAATTCTGACCGTTCCTCAAAACACTTTTTTTTCAGTAAACCGAATTCGCAGGAATAATGTTAATTTACACATTCGAATACCCGATTTTCTTTGATTCGGTGGGAATATATAGATTCATTATCTGAAAAATGTTTTTCCTTATTTTTAAGCTTTAATATGCCATTGGACTCACTCTCTCTTGATTTTTGCTGGGTCTACTCCGATAAGCGCTCTTTATATTATAATGGAAAAGGTCATAATTTTTTTGAAATCACTGATCTGAGCTTTACTTACCGGTAAAAGGGGAAATCCTTGTGAATTCTGATCTTAATAGTACATCGGACTCACTCTCTCGTAATTTTTTTGCAAAGCTGACATACTTCGACCGTATCAAAAATTTGTCATTTTTGATTTTTTTGCTATTGATCATTCTGTCATAAGGTTACTTTTTCTGAACTTTTTAAGTTCCGTCTTCAGTTGTACATCGGACTCACTCTCTCTTTGATATTTCAGAAAACCTATTGTTCTCTGCGTCTTTATGTTAGCATATTGCAAGTGCTTATGTCAACGGTTTTTATACACTTTTTAAATATTTGTGCAATTTTCACAAGAGGAAGAAAAGTGTTAAATTTTTGTCATTTTTGCGTTTTAACTCTTTTGTGCAAAATGACGAAAAAAGACTGCCCCGCAGAGCAGTCCCGAATTATATGCTGTATTTGCTGATAATGTTGCCGTCAAGGTCCTTCCATAAGAATGTATTATTTTCATATATCATATATCCGTGATGAGAGCCCTCCTTCGGAATGGAAACGGAGCCGGGATTCATATAGATAAAGCCGTCGTGAGCAGTACATTTCGGAACATGGGTGTGACCGCAGAGAAGAATGCTTCCTTCGGGCAGGGGAGGCGGATTATTTTCACCGTAATTATGCCCGTGAGAGGCATATACAGTCGTATCTTCACACTGAATTATGCAGTAGTCTGCAAGTATGGGGAAATCGAGCACCATCTGATCGACCTCAGTATCGCAGTTTCCTCTGACGGCGAGGATTCTGTCCTTTATCTCATTGAGAGCGGGGATGACCTTTTTAGGGGCATATTCCTCGGGAAGATCGTTTCTGGGGCCGTGATAAAGAATATCGCCGAGAAGAAGAAGTCTGTCAGCCTTTTCTTCACTGAAGGCCTCAAGCATTTTATTACAGTAAAAGAATGATCCGTGAATGTCGGATGCTATCATAAGCTTCATATTGAGTCTCCTTAAATAAAAACAAAGTTTACAAGCAATATATAAATAACTGTGCCTGCAATGATGCTCAGAAGAGTCTTTCTTTTCCATATGTGAAGCACCGCTACGGTCAATACTCCGATCAATTCCGGAATACCGTAAGGAAAGCTTGTCACGGAAGTGCCTTTAAGACAAAACACCACGAGCATACCCATAATGGCAAAGGGCAGTACCTTTCCGAGATAGGAAATAAACGGTGGAGTTTTTTTCTTGCCGAAGATAAGAAAGGGAATAAAGCGAAGCGCCGCAGTAATTACCGCACAGACGGCAATTAAAAGCGCTGAATGGCTGTCAGTCATCATTCTTATCCCCCTTTCTTTGTCTTATGAAACGAAGAACGGTGAGAGAGAGGGTAATAACGAGCATAGCCGGGATAAGAAAGCTGTCTGCACCGAAAATAATAAGGCAGATAACAGAGGAAAGCACACCTGTAATTGCCGCAGTGTGATCCTTTGATGAAAGCCACTGCTCAACGAAAACCGTGACAAAAAGGGCAGTCAGTGCAAAATCGATGCCCTTCGGTGCAAAATTGAAGGCAGAGCCGACAGCTGCACCTATGACCGAGCCCGATACCCAGTAGATGTGATTGAAAAGCGATACTAAAAGGTGATAACGGTGGGAATTGTCCTCATCCTCCGTGCATACAAGAGAATAGGTCTCATCTGTAAGGGCAAATATGAGATAAGGCTTCATTTTCCCTGCGCCCTTATATTTATCGATCATTGATATGCCGTAAAAAAGATGCCTTGCGTTAACAAGCACAGTGGTTATTGCCATTGTAATGACAGATGCGCCGCCCGACAGCAGATCGATAGCAACATACTGCATTGAGCCTGCATATATGAACAAGCTCATACATAATGCCCACAGCACTCCGAAGCCCTTTGAATGAAGGACTATGCCGAAGCCGAAGCCTAAGACTATATATCCCGAAAAAACGGGGAAGGTGGCCTTGAGCGCCCTTCTGATATCCTGTTTCAAGCTATTCATATTCAGTCAGGCAGCTTCCTGCCGCAATTGTTGCAAAATTCAAAGTCCTTCTGCACGGTATTGCCGCAATAGGGACAAAAGGAGTTTTCTCCCGAGCGGAAAAATTCTTCCTGTGTTTCATTACTTTCATTTCCGAAGCGGACATTCCAGGGATCAGGCTCCTCGGTCTCATCAACAAAATCATATTCGGAGCGTCTGTTCTTTGAAAATGCATTTCTGAAATTTCTTACCGCATTGAGAACTCCTATAAGGACAAATAAAAGTCCGAAAAGACCGAAAAAGCCGCCGCCGTTTGATATAACAAAGATAGTCCAGAAAAGACCGAAAAGTGCGGCAACAATACCCATGATCCCGCCCATAAAGGACGGCTCTCTTCCCATTTTTACGTTTTTCATAAGCTTTCTCCTTTTACGCTATAATAAAATATATTATCACGGTAAGAAAATAAATTCAATATTAAATTAACCTTACTGCAGGATGAACAGCTTTTATAAGGGTATTTTATAAAATTATCCGCAATAATTAAAAATGACTTGTTTATTGCTGAAAATAATGTATAATTTAACTGACTACCGAAAGGAAGGTATTTTTAATATGAATAAGACCGAAGCAAAAAGAAGAGCAAAAGAGCTTGTTGCAAAAATGACCGTAGAGGAGAGAATGACACAGCTTCTCTATAATTCACCCGCTATAGAAAGACTCGGTATCAAGGAGTATAACTGGTGGAATGAGGCCGCTCACGGTGTTGCAAGAGCAGGTACGGCAACCGTTTTCCCCCACGCAATAGCAATGGCTGCAACCTTTAATCCCGAAACCGTAAAAAAAATAGGCGAGGTTATCTCAACTGAAGCCCGTGCAAAGTACAATAAGAGCGTTGAGTTCGGCGATTATGATATATTCAAGGGACTTACATACTGGACTCCCAATATAAATATTTTCCGTGATCCCCGTTGGGGCAGAGGTCAGGAGACCTACGGTGAGGATCCCTTCCTTACCGCTACTCTCGCTTCTTCCCTTATAAAGGGTATTCAGGGGGACGGAGAATTCCTTAAGGCATCCGCCTGCTCAAAGCATTTTGCAGGACATTCGGGACCTGAAGGCATGCGTCACGGCTTTGATGCGATCATTTCAATGAAGGATCTTCACGAGACCTATCTTCCCGCCTTCGAGCATACCGTAAAAAACGGTGTAACCGGTGTTATGGGTGCATATAACAGAACAAACGGTGAGGCTTGCTGTGCACATTCGTATCTTCTCAGCAAGGTGCTTCGCAAGGACTGGGGCTTTGACGGTTATGTTGTTTCTGACTGCTGGGCAATTGCCGATATCTGCGGTGACCATCACATTGTGGAAACAAAGGCCGAGGCTGCAGCTCTTGCACTTAAGAACACCTGCGATCTTAACTGCGGTGAGACATATACGGCACTGGTTGACGCATATGAAGAGGATCTTGTAACGGAGGAGGAGATCACCGCCTGCTGTGAAAGACTTTACACGATCCGCCATCTTTTAGGCGAATTTGAAGAGGTACGCCCCTACAGTGATATTCCCTTTAAGACGGTAGACTGTAAGGAACACAGGGAGTTTAATATCAAGGCGGCGGAAGAATGCGTTGTTATGATGAAAAATGACGGCTTCCTGCCTCTTGATAAAAATATTTCAAAGAGAATTGCGGTCGTAGGCCCCAACGCACTTTCCGTATCTGCTCTTGAAGGCAATTACAACGGCCACGCATCCGAATATGTAACCGTTGCAGACGGCATCAGAAGAGTGTTTACTGAGGCTGATATTGCTGTGGTAAAGGGGTCGAATTATTACAAGGAAAAGCAGCTTGATCACGACGGACACGGCAATCTTCTTTCCGACGGTCTTGCCGCCGCAAGCACAGCAGATATTACGGTGCTTGCCCTTGGTCTTGATTTCTCCGTTGAGGGCGAGGAAATGTCCGACTTTAGTGATGACTTCTTTATGAAGGGCGACAGAAGATATGTAAATCTTCCGAAAACTCAGATAAAGCTTGCTGAGGCAGTATGCGACGTTTGTGACAATGTTATCGTTGTTATTATGTGCGGAAGTGCCGTTGATCTCGGTGAAAAGATAAATAAAAAGGCAAGAGCCATCCTTCACGCCTGGTATCCCGGCTCTCAGGGCGGTCAGGCTGTTGCTAATATCCTTTCAGGTAAGGTGTCTCCCTCAGGAAGGCTTCCCGTTACGGTATATTCTGCCGATCACGCCATCCCCGCATTCGAGGACTATTCAATGAAGGGCAGAACATACAGATTTATAGAAGGCGAGGCTCTTTATCCCTTCGGTTTCGGCTTGTCCTATGCCGACTTTTCATACAGTAATCTTAAGGTTATTGAAAACAGTGACGCTGCCCTCAGTGTGAGCGTTGATGTAACAAATAATTCCGATATCAGAGCAGAGGAAAGAGCACAGCTTTATGCTGAATACAGCGACTCAAGAACCTCTACTCCTCATTTCCAGCTCTGCGGCGTCTGTCCTCTTACTCTTGAAGCGGGTGAGACAAAGACTGCGGTATTTGATGTTGACCGCTATTGGCTCAGTGCAGTTCTTTCTGACGGCAGCCGTGTAAAGCCTGACGGAAGTATAGCACTCTATGCGGGCGGACATCAGCCTGATGCAGTCAGCGACCGTCTTTCAGGCTACTGCTGTGAAAAGACAGAGCTTGTCTGAGAAAAAAACTGAGGCATAATTAAGAAAAAAAGCAATTCTTTCGGATTGCTTTTTTTTATTTTATGTGATATATTAAAATCAAGTATACTGTAAAGTGAGATGATTTCTTTGGCAAAGGAAAAGAAACCAAAGGAGATTAATACTCACCCGAACCGCATAGGTGTTAAGGAAGCCGCAGGCTATACCATTGCGGAAGCGGGCAATATGTTTAATCTTACCTACATTTCGGGCTATCTGAAGCTGTTTATGACGGACGTGCTGAATATCCCTGCCGCCTGGGCCGGTATTATGCTCATTCTGACGCGTCTGTGGGACTGCATAAACGATCCCATATGGGGTGCGATGGTTGCAAAAAAGCCGCCTGTTAAGGACGGAAAATTCCGTCCCTATCTTAAGTGGGTTTCTGTCCCTCTCGGTGTTTCCACGGTGCTTTGCTTCTTACCCTATTATAAGCTTACATCAAATGTCACAATACTGTTTGTTATTGCACTTGTTGCATATACCTTCTACGGAATGATGTATACGGGAATGAATATTCCCTTCGGCTCACTGGCATCCGTTATTACGGATGATCCCAAGGGCAGAACTCTTCTTTCCACCTTCCGTTCAATAGGCTCGGGCGTAGGCGGTGCTGTAGTTTCTCTTCTTGCACCTATGCTCATTTATACAGTCCGTCTTGACGCAAGCGGAAATCCTATGCTTGATCCTCAGACGGGAAAGGTCATTGAGGATGCGGACGGAAACAAGATGTTCGTTTTCGGTCTTGTAATGGGTATACTTTCAATAGTATTCTATCTCTGGGGATATAAGACAACAAAGGAGAGAGTGCCCTCTGCTCCCGATCCCAAGTTTGATTTCAAGGCAACCTATATGGGACTTCTTAAATCCCGTCCCTTTGTTACCGTTGCTCTTGCAGGTATTCTTATCAGCGGTCAGCTTCAGTTCAATTCCTTCAATGCATATCTTTATAAAAACTATTTCCTGAATACGGGACTGGGCACGTTGGGTACGGTATGCAATTATCTTCCCATGGTCATCTTCGTGCTTCTCACTCCGAAGCTTGTTGAGAAATTCGGCAAGAAGGAGCTTTGCGGAAACTTCTCCGTAATTGCCGCCGCCACTTCGGTCATTATTGCAATTCTTGCCAATAACAAGACATTTCTTAATTTTATCGATCCCGTAAACGGAAGACTTCCTGCCTGGATGTTTATGGTAAGCCTTCTTCTTATAGGCTTCGGCTATACCTTTGTAAGCCTTACCTGCTGGGCAGTTGTTATGGATGTTATTGATTATCAGGAGTATAAAACAGGCATCAGAAACGAAAGTGCCGTATACGCCGTTTATACCTTCTCGAGAAAGTTAGGTCAGACCATTGCTGACGGTCTCGGACTTTTCCTTCTCGATTGGGCAGATTACAGCGGAGATACATACGGCTTCGTTGAAGGCACAAGCCAGAAGATAATGCTTATATGTACGGTAATACCTGCTATTGTCTATACGGGTGTATGGCTTCTTATGAAATTCGGCTATCCCCTTGACAGAGAAAGACTTAAACCCATATATGCATTTATCAGAGAAAAAAGAGCAAATGAAGAGGCACTGTCACAGAGCAGTCCTCTCGTATAAATTAAGGAGGAACAGATTATGGGACTTATTAAAGCCGGTATCGGTGCTCTCGGTGGAGTTTTAGCCGATCAGTGGAAGGAATTTTTCACCTGCGATTCTATCAGCGACGACATACTTATAGTAAAAGGACAGAAGAACGTTTCCGGTCGTTCTTCAAACACAAAGGGCAGTGATAATGTTATCACATCGGGCTCGGGAATTGTTGTAGCCGACGGTCAGTGTATGATCATCGTTGAGCAGGGCAAGGTAGTTGAGGTCTGTGCAGAGCCCGGACAGTTCACCTATGACGCATCAACAGAGCCTTCGATCTTCTCAGGCTCCTTCGGAGAAAGCCTCAAGGAGACCTTCAAGACAGTAGGAAAGCGTTTTACCTTCGGCGGTGAGCCTGCAAAGGATCAGAGAGTTTATTATTTCAACACCAAAGAAATAATGAACAATATGTTCGGAACAAAGGCTCCCATTCCCTTCAGAGTTATCATTGACCCCAAG
>JAFSGH010000075.1 GCA_017440965.1 Clostridia bacterium
ATGATATATAATATTGACAACACGATGACAACAAAAATCTTGACAGTCCGTATTTTACGGATAATCTGAGCACTCCCGATAATATGAGTAAAAATACCCATACAAAATTGTTTAAGTTACGGTTTTCGGGAGCGAGTGGGAATAATTCCAATAATCCCCGGAAGCCTTATTTTTCAAGGCTTCCGGACTTTTTTATTATATAGGAAATTGCTCGCAATGTGAGCAATTTCCTATATAATAAAAAGCCTCCGCCGAAGCACACAAGAAAAGTAAATATCATAACAAAAAATGTCATTTTGCCGACAGACATAATAGTATTTATTGATAAAGAAGCTCCCAAAAGAATAATTGCGGCCTTAAGTATCTTTTTTGATGTAAATTTAAGTGAAGGCTTTATCCAGGCGGGATGAAAAAAGCTGTTAACAGCAGTTCCCATAAATAAAGCAATTATCGATGCCCCTAAAAGCTCTCCCGGGATAAGCTTTTCTAAAAGAATCGCAAGCGCCGCAACGGCAAAGCAGATCAATACTCCAAAAATAAATACTGCTTGCTTTTTAATCTTAGTTTTCATCATAAGTCTCTCTGAGCTGTAATTTAGATTATTGTCTTTATTTTATCACAAATATCTGTTAAAATAAAGGCTATAAACATAAAAAAAGGGATGAGCGTATGCAGATTTCAGAGAATAACAACAGTATAGTTTTCAGTAATGATTCTTTTTATTTCGCTGCAGGCAAAAACGGCAAGGCACTGAGCCTTAGGATAAATAACGGAGAGGAATTACTTGCAGACAGCAATACTTCCCTTTTCACTCTGACACAGGACCGTTTTTTTAATAATGAGCTGAAGCTTATGCATCCTTCAAAAAGAATGACAATCCAGTCTGACGGATTAAGGCTTGAAAACGGCCGTCTTATTGCTTCATTCTCCCCTGTCCCTTATGAAGCTGTTATTAGAATTGAAGACAGAAACAGTTATATTCTTTTTACTCTTGAGGATTTCATTATCCCCGACAGTGCCTATCCCGGACTTTCCCTTGCAAAGCCTCCTGCGGTAAGTCTTCGTTTTCTTCAGCTGAATATCCGTGAAATGAAATATTTCGGAGAATGGCTGAATGTATGTCACGATGAAAATAATGCTGTTTGCATAGCAGGAACCGAACCCACCGTTTTCATTGATAACGAAAAGCATAAAAACGGACACATTCTGTATGCGGAAGCTGTAAAGGGCTTCTCATTCAAAGGCGCCTCTGCCGCTCTTTTTCTGTGCAAAAAATCGGATTTTCCCTGCAATATGGCGGAATTCGAAAGGGATTTTTCCTTGCCTGACGGAGTCAACAGCAGAAAAAATGATAAAATCAACGCTTCGGTCTATTGGGTACACGATGCAGTTCCCGAGAATATCGATAAGCACCTTGATTATGCAGTTCAGGGCGGCTTTTCTATGATGCTTATGTACTACACCTGCTTTTTCAAGGAGGAGGGCGGATATTATTACTGCGGAAATTATGAGCTTCGTGACGAATACGAAAACGGCTTTGATGATATCATAAAAATGCTCGATAAAATAAAATCCCGCGGTATTACTCCCGGTTTTCATTTTCTTCATTCACACATAGGACTTAAAAGCAAATATTTTACTCCTGAAGCAGACTACAGAGTAATGCACCGTCAGATTCTGTCGCTCAGCGAAGATATCAACGAAAATTCAACAGAGCTTTTTGTTGACAATTATCCTCTTGAAGCAGAGCTTCCCGAAAATTGCAGAATACTTCGCTTCGGCACGGAGCTTATGCACTATGAAAGCTGCACTGATACTCCTCCTTATTGTTATAAAGGTCTCATTCGCGGATATAACGGAACTTTGCCGCAAAAGCATAAAAGAGGAAGCTTCGGCGGTGTTATTTATATAAGCGAATACGGAGGCTCAAGCGGTTACTGTGATCAGAACTCCTCTCTGCAGGATGAAATAGCGGAAAAAATTGCAAGGGTATATGATCTTGGCTTCAGCTTCATATATATGGACGGCTCAGAAGGAGTAAACGCACCATATGAATATCAGATCCCAGCAGCACAGTACAGAGTTTACAAAAAGCTTAATGTCAAGCCGCTTTTCTGCGAAGCGGCGGCAAAGGGACATTTTTCCTGGCATATGCTCAGCGGTGGAAATGCCTTTGATGTATTCCCGACAGATTCATTCAAAGCGATGCTGGATAAATATCCCATGAGAGAAGCTCCTGTTTTGCAGATGGATTTCACTCGCCCTGATTTCGGATGGTGGGCATTTTTTGATGATTCCCGTCCGGATGTTTTTGAATACGGAGCATCTCATGCCGCAGGCTTTGACTGTCCGTTTACCATTCAGAGCCACCTCTCAAGTCTTGATGATAATGCCCGTACAAGGGACAATCTCGAGGTATTAAGACGCTGGGAATATGCAAGGAAGCATAAGCTTCTGACAAATGAACAAAAGCTTATACTAAGAGAGGCGGGGCGGGAGTTTATACTGCTTAAAAATTATGAATTGGTTGAATGCTTTTATATTGAAACCGCAGTAAAGGATATAACAGTGGGAATATTTCACAAAGACAAAAAGACCTTTGCCGTTCTCTGTCATAATTTTTCAACGGTAAGGCTGTTTATTCCGTCAGAAAGCTTTATTCTGCGCGATGAAGCCGACGGAAATATTCTTAAAACTGAAGCCGTCACCGACGGCACTGTTATAGAGGTCGGAGACAGATGTTATATGGAAACAGAAATGACTGATGAAGCACTGAAGGAATTATTTAAGCACATCAGAAAGATATAAGTCCGACAAATCCTTTTGTTGATACAAAAAAAATTACGGAGCTGTACAGATACAGCTCCGTAGCTTTATTCGTTTTCATTATACCGTCCGCTGCAGGAAATAAGCTTGCCGTTTTCAAATTCAAGCTCCAGATGATCTGAATATCCTTCGGGATAGCTTTCATTCTCCTTTATATTAATTCTCACTAATGCGGTGGTATAACGGGTACCGTTATCTTCACTGAAGGTAATTGAACGCGGGAAAAGCGAGGACAAACACAGCTCGTTTAATACATAGCTTTCGTCATCACCGTAATTAAAATACTCTCCGGCAGATATTTTTTTGATCTTGTCAGGCTTTGCTGTCGGATTGATACAGCAGTATGCAAGCTGAAGATTAACGCTTCGGATATATTCATCATTGATCTCACCGAAGGTCACATATGCAGTCAGATTGTCACTGCGGTCTTTTTTATAAACATTATTCTCCTTGAACTGTCTGTAGCCGTATTTTTTGAGTATTTCCTTCAGCTCTTCGTCTGTTTTATCAAGAGGATTTGACCTGATAAAATCATCGTCAAGCTTATATATTTCATTTTTTGTAAGCTCATTACCTAAATAATCATTTAAAAAATAACCGTTTTTATAGCTGACAGCAGTTGATGCGACCGATATAGCAACCGCAAATACAATAAACACCGACAGCAAGACCTTAAGAGCTTTTGCAGACAAAGGCCTGACTGTTTTTTTCTTTTTTACTACTATAATTGCAATTACCGACATCGCAATACTCAGCGGTATCATTAACGCTCCTATGTTGAACCAAACATTATAAAAGGCATCAGAATCAAAAAGCTCGCCGATATACTGAGGAAGAGTGAAAAAGCCGAGAACGATCGCATTGGCAAAAGGAACGGCATCACCCATACTTACGGAAAAGATAAAGGAAAGAGCGATAAGAACCGTATTCCAACAGATAAGAAATATTGCAGATTTAAGCTTTTTTCGCGTAAAGCTTAAGTACAAAAGCCAAAAATTAACTGCGTAATATACGGCACTAAGAATTCCGTTAAGAAAATGTACCGCACCTTCAGGAATTCCGAAAACAGAAAGAAATTCATAACCGCCGAGACTCATAATAAAAAATGCTGCAAAAAATAAAGCGGTAAACAGTATCCTCACTGTGGATTTTTTTATCCTTTTATTAATAAGCTTATCTATCTGCTCCGAGAAGGAAAAATCCTCTTCGGCGGTATTTAACACAGGGATGGGCTCTGATGCTATCTTATCGTCAAAATACTCC
Source organism: Clostridia bacterium (assembly GCA_017440965.1). Taxonomy (GTDB): domain Bacteria; phylum Bacillota; class Clostridia; order Oscillospirales; family Acutalibacteraceae; genus RUG806. The sequence continues at coordinate 4,090 of JAFSGH010000075.1, forward strand.
ATAATTACGGAGAATTTTTCGATATCCTCTTCTATTTTTTCCGCTTCCTCCGGGGAAAGACTTCCCTTTTTGTATGCTTCAAATTTTTCTCTGTAATTCATAATTGTTCCTCCTTTATCAACTTTTTGAGTTTCTCTCTTGCCCGTCCGGCAATTACTCTGACGGCAGAATAAGAAAGTCCTGTTATCGCTGCAATTTCATACTGTCTGAAGCCTGAAAAGTAATGCAGTGTAATTACTCTTCTCTCATTTTCGTTAAGCTTTTGTATTGCGCGGTACAGAGCCTGGTATTCATCTGTCGCGAGAAGCTTATCCGTAGATGAAAAATCAATAAGCTCCTTTTGCTTTTCCATATCGCAGTAGCGTTTTTTCTCTCTGAAATGATCGTATGTAAGATTAGAGGCTACCTTATAAAGCCATGGCAGCGGAGAAGCACAGCCTTCGGGTAATGAAACAATTGCCTTTACAAAGGTCTCCTGCATCAGATCCTCTGCCGCATATTTATCATGACATATTGAAAAAATATACAAATAGATTCTTTTATTATGCTCCTTATAGAGCTTTTCTATTTCATTTTCCACCATAGCCTCACCTCCTTACATATGAATAACGCACAAACAGGACAAATTGTTACATATAATACTATTTTTTCTTACCGCGGAAAATATGTAGGTCTTCTTATGATGGGAGCAGTCAAAAGCATTGATTGGGACAATTTCAAGGTCTCCGTGCCTGCGTTTCTTACCCTTGCCGTAATGCCCTTTACATATAACATATCCTACAAAATTGCATACGTTCTGATATCTTACATTATTATCAGTGTTTTCTGCGGAGATATCAAAAAAATAAAAGTAAGTTCCCGGATAATTGCCTTCTTGTTCATTGCAATGCTCGTGCTTACACATTAAAATGAATTACAGACAGCCCTGACCGATTTTTGTGTCAGGGCTGAAATTTTAGTATTATTCAAACAGCTGTAACGGGAAATTATCGGCAACTGCCGAACCGCCCTTTTCGTTAAGGTGCAGCTTGTCATTTCCGAGATACTCTTTTCTTGTGCAATTAGTTTTATCAGGATCCTGCAGAACTTCCGCCTGATCATACACAGCATAGAATAAATCTGCATTTTCTTTCAGTTTTTCATTGTATTTTTGCGCCAGTTGCTCTTTTTCGGGTCTTGAATCTATACAATCACCGAACTTCACAGTGTTGATTATCACAGCCTTTTTGCCGCTTTTAATTACTGCATCCTGCATTTTAAGCACGGCATCAAATACGGCATCGACATCAGGCTTCTCATTTTTCGGTGCGGCTATCGTTCCGTACTGCAAAAAATCGTTAGTGCCCAATGCAAGAATAACAATACTGCAGTCAGGATAATCAAGAGCATCCTTTTGCAGTCTTCTGATTCCGCTGAAGCCGAAAAGCCCCTTGCAGGGAAAACGGGGGCTGAAATCACGAAGTACTCTGTTTCCCATAATAGATTTGTTAATAATCGTATATCTGCCGGGATATTCGCTCCTTATCCGCTCCTCAAGTCTGTTGGTCCAGAAGCCCTGCTGACTGAGAGAATCCCCCAGAACGATTACGGAAGACGCATCAGTATCATTCAGCACCTGAACAGATTGGATAAGAGGCAACGGCTTATGCAGATATAGATTCAGCACCTGTCCTGCAATTTCAATTACCTTGTCTCTTTTTCTTCTCTCATTGCTGAGCCTTATTGTTTTTGTGTGCTCGCCTGAAGCAGTTATAAGAGAAATATTATTAAGAAGATTTCCGCTTCGAAGATCGCCTTTTTTCACAAAAATGCTTACGGCAAAGTATTCCCCCACCGAAACAGAAAGCTTTGCGGCATCGGTCAATATGACCTCTCCGCTTTTAATAATGAAGGATTGAGCCGATCTGACTGTGAGCGTTTCAGCTTCAGACAGCAGTGTTCCGTCCTTATCACATAAGGCCGCCGTAATACCGCCTATCTCAACAAAGTTTCTTGCAAACTCATTTGAAAGCTCCAGCCTGATGCCATGACCTGAAATTGCTGAATTTATGACAAATCTGAAGGTCTTTTCACACGACGGATAATAAAAATGAGACAAATTCGAATGTGCCTGTCCCCAGACCTGTACCCATTTATTTTCCATAATATCCCCCTGAAATAACAATTTCTGAATCAAGTTTATCATACACGCAGAAAAAAGACAACAAAAAAAAGAAAATGCCCTTCACACAAGGAAGGGCAAAACATAAATAAGACTAATTATCCGACATAAGGAACAGCTATCCCGTGATGGTGAGCCTCTCCGCAGAAGCAGTATTCGTTAATGCCGAAAATTGAATTAAAGAAATTGATTATACGCCATAAGGTGCTGATAAACCAGTTTGTGCTGTGGCATATATGAGGACAGTCCGCAAAATACTCTATCTCAGCACCGCACACATCACAGACATCGTCACCGTCTGCATCAAAATGATATAAAACAGGAGCAATTTCTTCGCATCCGAAAATAATTTCATCGCATACGGGACAATAAAGTCCCTCATTATATCCGGCATTTATGCAATCGGGCTCGATAAATGGACGGTATTCGATCTCATGCACCTCACCGTTTTCTGCATTATGCATTTCTTCGGCAAGTGTAATTTTTATTGTTGCATTCTCATTATAATCGCTTACTGCGAAGTAATATTTCTCACCGACTTCAAACTGATAATAAAGCACAAAATTATAATCTTCCCCATCATCAGCATAATTCAGCATCTGTCCGTAGGCATCATAAAGTGTAACACAGGGATCAAATTCTCCGCAGTCCGATCGAAGAGAATAAACACCGCTCTTTTCGGGAATGAATCTGAATATCGTCTCGCCCTCATCAACATATGAGGGAGAAAAGCTTACTGTTTCACCTGCATTTATTTCTGAGCCGTCATAGCTTTCTCCGCAAAGGCAGGTATGAAAATAACTGTCCGTTACACTGTGGTCACATACATACTCACAAACTGTACATACACCGTCAACAAACTTATGTGCACATCCGAGAGTAAGCTCTATCTCCTCAGCCTCTTCTGAGTAGTTTCCGACAAGAAAATAATAATCCTCACCTGCTTCAAATTCATATACAAGATAAAAATCAAAATCAAGATAATCATCACTGTTTGCAAGAATTTCTCCAAAAGCACCACCCAAAAGAATACAATAAGGATCTGCATTTTCGGATGATGAGGCAAAGGCAAGAGTGCCGTCTTTTTCAGGAACAAACTTGATTACAACCGATCTGTCTTCTTCGGCAGGAAGAATAAGCTTTATTGTGCCTTCACCGCTCACAAGATAATCATAATCAGCTTCCTCGGCAAAGGCTGAAAAACAAAATGAAAAGATCAAGACAAAGCAAATAAAAAGTGAACAGATTTTTTTCATATAAACAGCTCCTTACTTAAAAGTATTAACAGATATGCTCTGTATAAATTAATTATAAACTACCAAATACAAGAAAAACAATATCTATTTATACCAAAATATTCCTCTCATTTTTTACATCACCGCAGTTTTTTATGTTGATTTCAAGCGGTGCATCAAAGCTGTTATCACATATCTCAGCTTCATTAAGATATGAAAGATTTACGGTATGCTTACCTGAAAAAGAACCGCTGAAGCTGTTAGCATATACAAAAAGTCTGCCGTGAACCGTCTCATGCGAGGCTTCATTCATAACCTTGGGGGAATACTGAATGACAGGGCCGCCCTCGTATACACCTCCGAAATTACAGGCACAGACATCATTGTCTCTGAAAATAATCTCATCGGTATATCCCGATTCAAACCAGAAATTACAGTCATCCTCAATAAGAAGAGCAGGTCCCCAGAGCTTTGTGAAGCTGTTATTCTCAATAATTACCTTTCCTCTTGTCGTAGTAAGTATCCCTCTTCCCGAGGTAGGCCCGAAGGTACAGTTTTTAATATGCACATCGGGTGTATATGTTGCATTTTCAATAACATCCTTTCCTGTTTCAAATGAAGGTAAGGGGGCATCAAGAAAAAGCCTTATATCGGTTTCATTTAGCTTTTCAAAGGACTTGACCGTAGCTTGCGCAAAAGGCTTCAAAGTATCCCATTTTATAAATTCTATTCTGTCACCCTCGTCATATGCCTGAAAGCCCCAGGTCTCAGGGTGCATAAATCTTACGGTAATGCTGTTTTTTTCATCATCCCTGCCGACTATGCGCAAATGTGTTCCGTGCACATTTACATAATCATCCTGAGCACCTCTTGCCTTGCATGAATCTATAATTATTCTGCCCTTGCATCCCGAGAACTGAAAGAAATCGGCGGTGCTTGCTATAGTACGCCCCTTCTTCGGAGTAAGATCGCAATTTCTGAAGGTAATATTTTCGCAATACTGAGACACCATTCCAAGTCCGTGCATAAATTTAACTCTCATATTCTCAAACAAAAGATTCTTACATCTTTCAAACATACTGCCGACCTGATCACGGATTATATTTCTTGTCTGCACGATATCACCCTTGAAAAGCGGTGCATCCTTATTTATCAGCGTGCATCTGAGAACATTTTTTTCAAGCTCCTCGATATGAGAAAATGACAGATCCTCGCGCCTGAAATCCCGCGTTGTTTCAGAAACCGGATCAAGGACCTTAATATAGCGTTTAGGTGCATTGCCGGCATTTTTCCAGTAGTATTCTCCGTCACTTCCCTTCTCTGAGCACCAGAAAAGAGTATTGCCTTCGATTAGATAAAGACAGTCAGGATTGATCTTTATTGTGAGAATCCCGTCATTATTATCAATTACAGTAAATTCCGTCATAGTGGGAACTGCATAATCTACAGTAAGATTCTTTACTGTAATATTTTCACAGCGGTAAAAAAGCATAGGCGTCATTTTGCCGTGCACAAGAACCGTAGCACCGTTTCCGTCTATGACGACATTCTTTTTATTATTAAGATAAACAGCCGTATATCTTGTTCCTTCGGGATTTTCATCAAACTTTGCAGAATTTGAGCAGAAAAAGCCTTTAAGCACAAGACTGTCATCCTGTCTTATATGATAGATCCTGTCCTTTTCAAGAACTACGGTCCGGCCGTCCTTAACTTCAGTAAAAAGCTTGGCTAAATCATTCATAGGTATCAATCCTTTCTACAATTTAATTATAAAGCTTTCTTTGAAAAAAACAATATGCATTGACAACAATCAGCAAAAAATGTATAATACAGTAAACTGCCACCGGGTAGAGAATGGATAGCATTCGTTAACACATCATTAGGTCTTTGAAGATGTGTTTTCGGATGTTTTTTTTTATGAGTGTATCAAAAAATATATCCTGTATTTCAGAAAAAGGAAAATGTATAATGAAAAAAATCATAAATTATTTCACAAAAACCGAATTGCTGTTATGGAGCATATCTGCTCTTACTATTATTGTATCCTTTATCTTGTTTGACAGAAAAAGCTATCTGACTCTTGCGGCGTCGCTTACGGGAATAACATCACTTATTTTCTGTTCAAAGGGAAACCCCGTCGGTCAGGTGCTTATGATAATTTTCAGTATGATCTACACATACATATCCTATACATTCTCTTATTACGGGGAAATGATAACCTATTGCGGAATGACACTTCCTATGGCCGCACTATCTCTGGTGACCTGGCTTAAAAATCCGTATAAAGGCAAAAAATCAGAGGTAAGCGTCAACAAACTAAAGAAGAAGGACATAATAAAAACCGTATGCTACAGCATTGCGGTAACTGCAGCTTTCTTTTTTATTCTGAAAAGTCTTGAAACTGAAAATCTGTATGTCAGCACACTATCGGTAACAACAAGCTTTGCCGCGGCTTATCTTACCTACAAAAGAAGTCCTTATTTTGCATTGCTGTATGCAATGAATGACCTTGTGCTGATAGCACTATGGATATATGCGTCAATAAAGGATATTTCATATATATCGGTAATGATATGCTTTTGCGTATTCTTTATAAATGATATGTATGCCTTTATAAGCTGGAGAAAAATGGAAAAAAGGCAAATAAACTGAAAAAAATGTCGAAGCAACAAAAAAGCTCCGACATTTTTTTATTATATAGGAAATTGCTCGCAATGTAAGCAATTTTGCTTTTTTATTCTATTCTGACATAAACTGACATTTCATTCTCCCCGCGGTTTGCCCAACGGTAATAAGGAATAAATTTCAGTCTGGTCTTCTCATAATCCCCTTCTGTCCATTCGCTGTAAAGCGATGTATCCTCCTTCTCTCTGAAACCGTCTGCCGTAATAAATCCGTTTTCATATAAAAATCCGGGAGTCTTGCTTATTTTCAGCATCTGAAGCTCCTTACCGTTATCCGTCTCTTCAAGGCAATAAACAAAAGGTCCTCTTGTAACTGCTACCCTTCCCGTATTTGCTCTTACCTTATTCGAGCATTTTATAAGTCTTGTCTTTAATTCAAAGGACACCTTCAGGCAGCATCCTTTTTCGATATTAAAATATGCATAGCCGTCCTTTATTTCGCAGTCTCCTGAAAAGCTGTAGCTTTTGCACCATGAGGGAATTCTTAAAGCAAGAGTAAAGCGTCGCACGGGTTTAATTTTTATTTCAAGCTTACCGTCAGTGAGATATGATGAAGCAACATCAATTTCCGCATTATCGGTATTTGCCGAACAGCCTATATACTGATGTATAAAGAGAGTATTTTCATTCTCGGTAAATATATATTCACTGACAGAAGAGATAAGGCGTGCAAGATTCGGAGGACAGCAGGCACAGCCGAACCATTTTTGTCTGACCGCTTTTATATGCCTTTTTCTTGAATCCTTTTCGGAAGCCTCAGGTAAAACCTCAAGAGGATTTACATAAAAAAAGCTTTTTCCGTCAAGAGCCATTCCCGCAAGCACGGTATTATACAATGCTCTTTCCGCCGCATCGGCAAGTCTTGCATCGGGGGAAATTTCAAGCATTCTCCGAAGAAAGAATATAAGTCCTATTGAAGCGCAGGTCTCACTGTAGGCAAGATCATCGGGAAGATCATAATCAAAGGAAAAGGCTTCTCCGTCAACCGTTGCTCCGATACCGCCGGTAATATACATCTTTTTATTGATAATATTATCACTAAGCCTTAAGCAGGCATCATAAAGCTCTTCATCCCTGCATCTTTTTGCAATATCCGCCATTCCGCTGTAAAGATATACTCCTCTTACAGCGTGACCTACCGCCTCATACTGAAATTTCGGCTGACGGTGTGCCTGATTATAATGATAGTTGTCATAAACGGTTTCTTTTCCGAGAACCGTATCATAGTAATAGGGCTTCTTGCCTCTTTCCTCAATGAAAAACGCCGCTGTCTGCAGATACTTTTCATTCTTTGTTATATCATACAGCTTCACCAAAGCCATTTCGGCAATTTCGTGTCCCGGATAGCCTTTGATTTTATCAGGACCGAAGGTATCCGAAATAAGATCGGCAAAACGGCATGCCGCATCAAGAAGAGCTCTGTCGGAGGTTGCATTATAAAAGCTGACGGCAGCCTCTGCGAGATGTCCGAAGCAATAAAGCTCGTGCCAGTCCTTAAGATTTGAAAACCTTGCACTTCTGTCATTGATTATAAATAAGGTATCAAGATATCCGTCGGGAAGCTGAGCCGAGCAGATAAGACGGATCAAATCCTTTGCTTTTTTCTCCAATTCGGCATCAGGACGGACAATAAGAGAAAAGCCTACAGCTTCGATCCATTTATACACATCACTGTCCTGAAATACCCAACCGTGAAAAGCCTCTGCAGGACTGTTATTTTCATCGTAACACCATTTATCAGTGGGATAAACAGGGACTTCTTCACCGCGTCTTATCTTTTCTGCGATTTTTGACGCCTTTATGAAATTTTCAACACAATAGCTTTTTTCCGCACCGTCGATTCTGTCATGAAGTGCCTCATACTGATAAGGAATGACCTCTTTTCTGACAAGCGCAGTCTTTTCCCTCCAGAATTCATCCGTGATCCTTATTCTTTTTGACGGAATATATTCCGAAAAACATAAATCATCCATATTGCATCCTCTTTGCTGTATTGTGATCTAATTATAATTTACAAATAATTTCAGGTCAATATTATTCTTGTATTTCCGAAAAAGATATGATAATCTTTTAATGAGGATGGGATATATATGAAAAAGAAAGCAATCATAATAATTTCAGTTATTCTGATAATTCTGATATCAGCGGGAGGCTATACAGCAAATATGTTCGGTGTTTTTTCAGAAGGCAATAAAGGACAATACAGTGAGGTTAATGAGATGCAGACACAAAGCATATTAAAGGGAAAAACCATTATCTTTCTCGGCTCCTCCGTCACCTTCGGCTACGGCTCATTGGGTGAAAGCTTTGTTGATTTTCTTGAAGCATCAGATGGAATAATCCCGATAAAGGAAGCTGTCTCCGGCACTACGCTTGCAGACTTAAAGAGCAGCTCTTATGTCTCAAGAATGAAAACCATTGATGTAAGCTTAAAGGCTGATGCCTTTATATGTCAGCTTTCAACAAATGACGCAACAAAAAAAGTTCCTCTCGGAGAAATATCGGAAGGCTTCAATTTGTCTGAATTCGACACAAAAACAGTAGCAGGGGCAACAGAGTACATCATCGCTTACGCTAAAAAAACATGGAACTGCCCCGTTATATTTTTCACACAGGCAAAATATGACAGCGCCGAATACGAAAAAATGACTGAGCTTTTATATGAAATCAAAGAGAAATGGGATATTGAGATCATTGATCTGTGGAACAACGAAAGCATAAATAATATCTCCGAAGAAGAAAGAAAACTTTATCTTGTTGACAGCATCCACCCCACAAAGGCAGGCTACAGGGATTGGTGGCTTCCGGAATTTCAGTCTGCACTTTATAAAACCGTCAGATAAAACTTAAATTTTTACATAACTGAAAAGAGCAACGGCAAAAAAATGCTGTTGCTCTTAAAATTATCCTGCATAGAGGATTCCGACTATTCTGTTTCTTATTGATGACGGAAAGACCTTACATAAAACTGCAAGAAGCTTATAAGTAAAGCCTATCGCATAAAGCGGCTTTACCTTTTGCCGCAAAGAGATCTCTGCTATATACTCCCCTGCTTTTACGGGACTCATTCCCTTTATCTCATCCTGCTCCATACCCGTTACGCTTTTTGAAATACGGCCGTTATACACATCGTCTCCCGCAAAGGATTTCTGCCTTGCCTCGGTAAACTCGGTTTTGATATCACCGGGCTGAATTGCCGTGACTGTAATACCGTAGGGAGCAACCTCGTTTCCCAGCGCCTGAGTATAGGATTCTATTGCCGCCTTTGAGGCGGAATAATATGTCTGAAAAGGAATATGGGCAACTGCAGCAACAGAGCTGATATTAACTATCCTTCCGCCGCCTTTATTTCTCATAAACGGAATTGCTGCCTTATTGACATTTACCGTGCCGAAAAAATTTACATCAAACTGCCTTTTTGCATCTGAAAGCTCGGTAAACTCAACCGCACCGGAAATTCCGAAGCCTGCACAATTTATTAAAATATCTATCCTGCCCGCCTCTGCTATAATTCTTTCTATTGCAGAATTTACCGATGCTTCATCAGTTACATCACAGCATATATGAGTTATACCCTGAATACTTATATCCCGCCTTGAAAGATCATAAACGGTACAGCCTTTATTTATCAGAGCCTCGGCGGTGCATCTGCCGATTCCCGAATTTCCTCCCGTTACGACGGCAATCTTTCTGTCCATAATTATCTGATACCGAAGTTTTCAAGCACATAATCCATATCCTTATCGCCTCTACCGGAGAGATTGATAAGCACGGAGCCGTGCTCCATAGTCTTTGCAAGCTTCATTCCGTATGCTACTGCGTGTGAGCTTTCTATTGCAGGGATAATGCCTTCAAGTCTTGAAAGCTTAAAGAATGCATCGATCGACTCTTCATCGTCAATAACATCGTATTTAACTCTGCCGATCTCCTGTAAAAATGCGTGCTCGGGACCTGATGAAGGATAATCAAGACCGCTTGCTACGGAATATACGGGAGCGGGATCACCGTTTTCATCCTTGAGCATAATGCTGTTAAAGCCGTGCATAATGCCTTCGGTACCATACTTAAGGGATGCGGCGTGATCACCGAGCTTTTCACCCTTGCCGAGAGGCTCAATGCCGTAAATATCAACGGGATCGTTAAGGAAGCCTGAGAAAAGTCCCGCAGCATTGGAGCCGCCGCCTACACAGGCAACAACAGCACTGGGAAGATGACCTGTCATATCAATAAACTGCTCTCTTGCTTCAATACCTATAACACTCTGAAAATCTCTTACCATCATCGGGAAGGGATGAGGTCCGAGAACGGAGCCGATACAGTAGATCGCTGTTTCGTATTCCTTGCTGTATGCATCAAAAGCAGCGTCAACAGCCTCTTTAAGAGTCTGAAGACCGTGAGTTACCTCAATAACGTTTGCACCGAGAATTTTCATTCTTGCTACATTGGGAGCCTGCTTCTTTATATCAACGGCACCCATATAGATATCACATTCAAGTCCGAAATATGCTGCAGCTGTGGCAAGAGCAACACCGTGCTGACCTGCACCTGTTTCTGCGACAACCTTTTTCTTACCCATATACTTTGCAAGAAGAGCCTCGCCCATACAGTGGTTAAGCTTATGTGCACCTGAATGATTAAGATCCTCTCTCTTTGCATAAAGCTGAACCTTACCGCCCAGCATATCAGAAAGTCTTTCAAGATGCGTAACGGGAGTAGGTCTGCCCTGGAACTCTTTTCTTATTCTTCTGAGCTCAGCTATAAATTTTCTTGACTGACAGATGGAAAAATAAGCCTGTGTTATCTCATCCATAGCCTTTACAAGCTTCTCCTCTACGAAAACACCGCCGTATTTTCCGAAATAACCGTTCACATCGGGATAATTGTTAAAATAAGTATCAAAATTAACGCCATTGACTATCATAATAAATTCTCCTTAAAAAGTAATTTTTGTCATTTTAATAATTTTTACAAGTGTAACACCAAGTATGATTCCGACAGCACCCTGAAATAAATTCATAGGGATATTTACCGCCGAAGCTGCAAATCCGTATAAAAAACCTTCAAACAGATAATAACCGCCTGTCATGACCGTTTCGGCAATAATTCCGGATATTATACCTGAAGGAAGTTCCTTCAACCGTCTGCTTATCAATTTATGCATCATATATGCTGTAAGTGCGGTAAAGCCTTTTATAACAAATGTTGCAGGCATATATACCGCATAGCCTGAGATCAGATCTGCAAGTGCACTTCCGATACCTGCGGTAAGAAATCCGTATCCGGGAGAAAGCAGCCAGCCTGCAAGAAGCACGATACAGTCACCGAGATTTATATATCCCTTGAAAGGCGACGGTATCCTGATAATTAAGGTTGCAACACATACAAGCGCTGTCAGAAGAGCGGCTGTTACAAGCCTTTTTGTTGATTTTCTCATAGTTTCGCCTTCTTATTTTATTCTTATTTTATTCTGATTTACTTTCAGCCTCGCCATCGTTTGGTTAATAACATAAAATTGCCTCCGAAAAACAAAAAGTCCCCGACAGAAAAAACTGTCAAGGACGAATAAAAAACTTATCCGCGGTGCCACCCTGATTCACGGTTACCGTGCACTTTAAGGATACTGACATATCCCCGAGAACTTACGCATCTCTTTCGCGTTGCAGTATACTCTGTATTTTCACATTTGACTGCACCCTCCGCGGCCCATTTGACAATCGGTTGCTAACCTGACTTTCAGCATCGCAGGCTCTCTGTATAGTCCTATATTGCCTTTATTCCCGCATCAACGGTTTAAAAATTAAATTTACAGTTATTTTATCACCCTGACTTTTTTTTGTCAACACCTCATTTCTGTAAGAAACGGAAAAATTTTATCATTAAATATAGTAAACATGACGATTGACTCCGATTTAATGCAATGATAGACTAAAATCAATTAAATAAAGGAAGGAAAATAATATGAAAAGCTTAAAAAGAACACTTGCACTGCTTCTTTCATTAATGCTCATCCTGACGGGCAGCCTCTCCTCCTCGGCAGCCTTTGACGATTTTTCGCTTACAAAAGAGGAATGGCAGGCTGTATACGATAAAAGCATCACAGATAATACACTGCCTATGCTTTGCGTCGGAGCAAATGAAACAGAGCTTAATATCTGCTGGCATGCAGATAAGCAAACAGCCGTACCTCAGGTATTATTATCAAAAAATGCGGATATGTCCGACGCTGTAAGCTTTACGGGAGATTTAACACCCGCAGAAAATGAGGAGCAGCTCGTCTGCCGTGTTACTCTTACGGGCATAGATGAAAACACGGTATATTATTATAAATGGTATACAGACAGCGGCTGGAGCGATGCTTATAAATATGAATCAAACAGCTTTGACAGCTTCAAGATGCTTCTTATCGGCGATATACAGATAGGCGGTCAGTCTTACGATAATACGGAAGAGCAGGCCCGCGTAGGTTATGTATGGCAAAGCGTTCTCAGCGAAGCGCTGACAAAGAATCCCGACATAAGCTTTCTTCTCTCCCCCGGAGATAACACCTCTACGGGAGAGGCAGCAGATGAATGGCAGACACTTCTTATGCCCGGATATGTAAGAAGTCTTCCTATGGCTCTTGCTATCGGAAATCACGATAAAAAGGGGATGATGTACGATTATTATACACATATGCCCAATGAATTCTTCGGAGAATATTTCGAGGGCCTTGACAGAGATTTCTGGTTCCGCTACGGTGACGTCCTTTATCTCGTATTTGATGCCTGCTCAGGCTCCGCCGCAGATCACAGAGCAATGGCAGAGGAAGCAATTGCCTTAAACGGCGACGCAAAATGGAGAGTCGGTGTTATGCACCAGGGACTTTATGCTCCCGGAATTGCAATGCTTGAGCCTGAAACAAACATACTGCTCAATGCTGTTTTCCAGCCTATTTTTGAAATGTATGATCTCGATATCGTATTTACGGGACACACTCATATGCAGGGCAGATCCAATTTTATAAGTGACAGTGTTGTTGTGGGTATGGCTGAATCGGGAAAAACCTACACCGATCCCTGCGGTATCATATATCTTAATACAAACGCCTGCTGTGACCAGGGAAATGCAGGATATCTCTTCCCCTACACGGCATATGCATTTGAGAATGCTGATATCACAACATACTCAACGGTAGAATTCACAGAAACAAAAATGTCAGTAAAAACCTTCAGAGGCGACAATTCAGAGCTTCTTGACAGCATAAGTATAGAAAAGACAAAGGGCTTTTCCGACAACAAAGTGAGCGTATTCTTCCGCACAGCTCTTTATAGGCTTGTTGAATTGCTCGGTCTTATTTATATGAGAATTGATGCAGTCGTTGTTGCAATAAGAGGCGGTCATTTTTAACAACTTACAGAGCAGGGATAATCTCCCTGCTCTGTTTTTTTGTAAAAAAGGTCAAAAATAAGCTGTTTTTATGCAACACATTGGCAATTTCTACACAATTTATGAGCAACACTTGAAAATTTTATATATTTTTGATAAAATACTTTTATATAATTCAGAGGAGATGAGAATATGGACAATGATAAAATACCTCTCAGTCAGCAGGAGCTTTTGTATGATCCTATGTTCGCAAAAAATCCCGAAGATATGCTGAAGGATGATCCCTCAAAAGGACTTCTCGGTAAGGTCGCATTAAAAAAGGCGGCTTTTATCATAGTGCTGGTATTATTTATAGGTCTTTCAATGTACTTCAGCTTCCGCACCGTATCAAAGGACATTTATACTTATAATCCCTGCGGGACATTTGAGGACGGGACCGAGGCCTATATGCTTTCCGAATATCACGGAGACAGCAAAACCGTACTGATTCTTGATTATGTACGAAACGAAAAGGATGAACCGGACACAACAAAGCCCGTAAAGGAAGTCGGAAGATATGCGGTAAACTGCAATGAATCCCTTGTTTTTATCTATATTTCCGATACCGTAGATACATTAGATGCAAAGTCATTTTACACCTGCAAGAATCTTAAGGCATTTTTTGTAGATGAAAACAACCCTAACTATACTTCAATTGACGGTGTGCTTTACAGATGCGAAGACGGTGTGCCCGTCGAAATAATGATGTATCCGCCTAAAAATCCCGAGTATCTGGCATCCTTATCATTAGGACTTACTGCACCGACAGATCCTGCAACATACGGTTCTTATCTTATAAATTTTGAAACAATAGCCAACGAAAAGCCAAAGGAAAAGGAAGAAAAGAATACTCTTGCAACTGTAACCGACAAGGATTTTTCATCATTTACAATTCCCGAAACCGTAACAGTTATAAATGAGCTGTGCTTTGCAGAGTGCTCGCTTATTAAGGAGATCATAATCGGCGACAAGGTGACTGATATTGAGACGATGGCTTTTTTCAAATGCTGGAATCTTCAGAATATAAATATCCCCGATTCTGTTATAAATATCGGCTCGGATGCTTTTTCCTCTTGTACCTCCGTCAAGGATATTTTTATACCGAAATCAGTCAAGACTATCGGCCATCACGCATTTTATAACTGCTCATCGGTAAATGAAGTAAGAATGGAATGCTCCGAAGAAGAAGCAAAGGATATTGAGCTCGGAAGTGCATGGCTTCCCGAACAGAGAAAGGTCATTATGCGGCCTATCGGCATTTCTTATAATGAAAACAGGGAGGTAGAATAATATGTCAAAGGTAAAAGCATTTTTGACCGATGTCAAGGAGCATTGGCACGAGCCTGACAGAGCAAAGGGAAATTATGTTTCCTTCAAAGAATACTTTGACATTTTCCTCGGAGTAAGCTTTAACTACGCGGCACAGTCCCCTCTCGGTTACATAGGCTTCGGAGCAGGCTGCTTCCTGATAATGTATCATTACGACCTTCCTTACCTTGCTTTTTCAATAGTAGGTCTCATAGGTATACCGCTGAGCTATCTCTGGAGCATTGTGGGATGGATCGTAAATGATAACCTCGGTTTTATGGAAAAGAAAACCGAAAAAATACTGTATATAATATATTTTACGGCAACAGCACTCGGATTGCTGCTTCTGTGCGCAGATATTTCACTGTTGCTTCCTTCAGACAATTCGATAATTCAGATGCTGAACGGACTTACGGGCATCAATGCACGCAGCTTTTTTAAGCTTGTCGGAGTACAGCTGCTTACAAGCGGCTTCGGCGGTGCAAGAGGAATATTCTGGAGAAAGAAGCTTGTTCCGGTATTCGGCAGATATAAGTATAATCTTTATTCAAGTGTGATCCAGAAGTGTATTCTTATTATACTTATAGGCTGGCTTCCCGTTTATGAAATACCGGATGTAAATGAAAGATTCTGGATAGCATATCTTCTTTTCAGTCTTTTCGGCATGTACGATTTTTCAACAACGACACAGCAATGCACGGAAACCATCAGTCCGAATCCACAGGAAAGACTTTGGGTGCGCACTTATCCCGTAAAGATCAGCCACCTGCTGAATTCTGTTTTTGTTCTTATACTGCCTTTGTTAGGAGAATTTGACGATATCAATTTTTATCGATATGTAGTTCCCTTCTCATTTATCCCCTGTGCAGCACTGACACTTTATTTTGCACGTAACATAAAAGAGCGTATTCCTCAGCCGCCTATTGAGAAGAAGCAGAATATTTCATTCTGGTACGGCATTTTCAGTGTAATAAAAAATAAATACCATTGGCTTAATACCGCAACCTCACTTATTGATTCACTAGGCAACGGTATGCTCGGCACTACCACGGTCATTTATTTTTACACTATGCGTCTCAGCGGGCTTGAGTATTCACTGATTACTCTGCTTTACACCTTCAGAGGTACTATTCCTACATTCTTCGCTCCCATAATCATGAAACGCTTTTCATATAAAACCTTATGCATTTTCAAGCAGATAATTGAAGTTGTCAGCGCGGGAATCAATGTTCTTGTAATCGTATTTATGGGAGACAATATTATTCTTAGCGGCTGGATAATGTATGCATCCTTATGGCTCAGAGGCTTTCTTGTTGAAGTTTGCAATATTGCGAAAAATGATATGGGCATCCGCCTGCAGGACTATCAGATGTATCTTTCAGGAGAAAGACTTGCCAGCTTTTCAGGAGTTTTCGGATGGTTCATATCCCCTATTACAACTCTTGTGGGTCTTATTATCCCCGTTCTGCTTCTCAAAAACGGATTCAACAGCAACTGGGATGTGCTTCTGATAGACGATTCAAGAGTGGGAATTCTTGTTGTTCCGCTTTTGTTTGATCTTGTAGGACACGCTCTTATGATGATCCCCTATTTATTCTGGGACTACAACAATAAGCAGCATCTTTATGCAATGGAGGTGCTAAAACAAAGAGAAGCCCTTGCAAACGAAGGCTATATCCCCGCTACCTATACAGGCGGTCTGAATTTCAAGGAAGGTCACAATGTAAAGCACGGTCTTCCCGTAGAAATAAGACATCTGAAGGATGACAAGCCGCAAAAAAAGATCAAAACACCTGTCACAAAAACCTGATAACTAAAAATACCTTTGTCCCCGATATGCGGACAAAGGTATTTTTAATTCAATAAGGAATAATCGCGTCTGTATTCACTGTTAAGTATATCCTGAAGCTCCTCGGGAGTTTCCTTACAGCCGTCGTTAAGCCATTTTTTTATTATCGCATTCAGGCCGTGCTTAAAGAATTCAATATGATATTCAATATATTTCATATCAAAAAACATTTCTGCAACCTCTTTATCAAAGCCCACCATATTAAAATCTATATTACCCAGCTTAAAGTATGTTTTATACAGCATCTGATTTTCATAAATGTGAGCAAAAAGTCGGGTAAAATCCATTCTGCTTTTTTTATATTCTATGCCGTCAGAATAAAGAGAAAGAAAATCCTCCCACAGATGAAAGACAATTTTTTCGGCAAGATCATAAATATCAATAAAATTCGCATAAAATGTGCTTCTGTTGATATCTGACCTTTTACAGATTTCGGACACTGTAATATTTTCAAGCTCCTTCTCCTGCAAAAGCTCAACAAATGCTTTTTCTATTCTTGCAACGCTTTCCCGTCTTCTTTTGTTATTTTTTGTATTCATAGATCACTCCGCCTTTTTATTCCGACACTTGTCAAAATAATGATGATTGAATTATCTTGCCTGAAAAACTATAATTAAATTGCATTAAACATACAACTGTTGTATTAATATTATGTTAAAAAGGAGTTAAAAAAATGAAAAAAAGCAGTTTTGTTGCAATGATCCTGGGAACGGTGAGCGGTGTATTATTTGCACTCGGAATGTGCATGGCCCTTCTTCCCGAATGGAATTCATTTAAGCCCGGCATCATTTTCGGAGCGGTCGGTATCGTTTTAGGCATAATAACCGTTATTGTCTGGCGTAAGATGGAAAATAAAGCACCGATAAAGGTTACAGCAAGAGGTATCGGAATAAGCCTTCTTGCAATACTGGGTTCCCTTCTTTTGGGTATCGGTATGTGCTTCGTTTTAGTCTGGGAAAAAATGATCGCAGGAATAATTATCGGACTAATAGGAATTATTGCCTTATTATCGCTTATTCCCGTATGCAAAGGGACTTAAATAAAAAATGAGCGGAACGGGACTTTGCATCAATTTATCCGATAGCATACTGAGTAATAAAGAACGAAGAATGGCATTGATAGCTTCCTTAAGTCTTATCATAAACAGTATATATGCAGCTTCGAACATCATTGTCGGTCTTAAAGAAAAATCATACTGGTTTATTACGGCAGGTGCATACTACTTAATTTTAGCAGTTATTCGCTTTTGTATAATTTTATCAGAAAAAAGAAGCAGAACAGATACTAAAGAAATAAGCATACGCTTTATACGGTGCTTTACGGGTATTATGCTCATAATAATGAGTACTGTTTTATGCGGCAGTGTATATCTGAGTCTCTTTTATAATGAAACAGAACAGCTGAATGAAATACTTGTAATCACATTGGCTTCATATTCATTTACAAAAATAACGCTTGCAATTATAAACTTCACCAAAAGAAAAAAATTGAATTCACAGTTCCTTTCATTAATCAGAAACATCGGTCTTGCCGATGCGGCTGTTTCGATATTTTCTCTTCAGAAATCAATGCTCGTCTCCTTTCCCGGGATGTCGGAAAATGAAATTATGATAATGAACGGCTGTACCGGCAGTGTGGTATGGATGCTTGTTCTGCTTATAGGCATCGGAATAATATATAAGAAAAAAGGAGAAATCAGCAATGGCAGATTCAAAAATAGTCAAAGGTGTAGAAAAAATTGAAAAGGAAGTAACCGAGGGCTACAAGAAAATTGAAGATACAGTTGTCGGCGGATATAAAAAGATCGAGGATACAGTTGTCGGCGGATACACAAAAATTGAGGATAAATTCGTTTCCGCATTCCTTACAAAGGACAAAGAGACTGTAGAAGAATCAAAAGAAAGATTAAAAAAAGAAAACGGAAACTTATAATTTCGCTCCCGCAAAAGCTTTTGCGGGATTTTTTCATTTATTATTGAAAACATATCAGTAATATTATATAATGGCCTCAAGAAATTCAGGAGGTTATTTTATGGCTAAAATTATCGGCACAAGCATTCCGAATATTCCTTGGGAAAAGAAACCTGAAGGATATAAATATCCTGTATGGAGATATTCGGGAAACCCTGTTATCACAAGAGACAATTTATTCGGAGCTAACAGCATTTTCAACTCTGCGGTCGTTCCCTTCGGTGACGGCTTCAAGGGTGTTTTCAGAGTCGATAACATCTCAAGAGATCATACACTTGTTACAGGCACAAGTAAGGACGGAATCAGTTGGGAGCTTGACAGTGAGGTTATTTTCCGCGGTTATGATCCCCGACTTTGCGAGATTGACGGCAAATACTATCTGTCCTGGGTAAATCTTACTCCCCACGGAACAACAATCGGTATTGCATATACTGAAGATTTTTCAAAATGGGTTCAGCTTGAGGATGCATGTTATCCGGTTGCAAGAAACGGTGTGCTTTTCCCGAGAAAAATCAATGATGAATACATGCTTCTCATACGTCCCTGTGACAGAGGACACACACCTTACGGAGATATCTTTATCCAACAGAGTAAGGATCTCGAGTATTGGGGAAAATACCGCTTTGTTATGAAGCCCGAAAAGAACTGGGAGATGACAAAGGTAGGTGCAGGCCCTACTCCTATTGAAACAGATGAAGGCTGGCTTATGTTCTACCACGGTGTGCTTACCTCCTGCAACGGATTTACATATGCAATGGGTGCTGCAATTCTTGATAAGGACGAGCCCTGGAAGGTTCTGCACCGTGCAGACTGCTTCCTGCTTGCTCCCCACGAAAATTATGAGCTTGTGGGAGATGTTCCGAACGTCGTATTCCCCTGTGCCGCTCTTACGGATGCAGATAGCGGAAGAATTGCAATATATTACGGCGGTGCGGATACCGTTGTCGGTCTTGCCTTTACAACAGTAGAAGAAACAGTAAAATTCATAAAAGAGCATGATCTTATAAAATAATTTTTGTCGGTAATGTGTTTTTTACATTACCGATTTTTTTAATATATAGGAAAATACTCACATCATAAGCAATTTAGCTTATTATATAGGAAATTGCTCGCATTGTGAGCAATTTAGCTTATTATATAGGAAATTGCTCGCGTTGTGAGCAATTTAGCTTATAACAAGAAACACCTACAGCCCCCAAGATTGGGGGTAGGGGGTTGACAAATCGTAAGATTTTTTCTTATAACAAGAAACACCTACAGCCCCCAAGATTGGGGACGGGGTTGAAAAATAATGCTTTTTTATTTGACTGCATATATTTTTTATGGTATATTCTTTGCAGAAATTTTCAGGGAGTTTATTATGAGCATTGGATTTTCTTTCTTTTTTAACAGCATACTTCTCGGTGTCGGCCTTGCCATGGATGCCTTTTCTGTTGCTCTTGCTAACGGTCTGAATGAACCGGGGATGGAGAAGCACAAAATGGGATTTGTTGCAGGTATTTTTTCAGTTTTTCAGTTCCTCATGCCGATGATAGGTTGGATATGTGTCTCAACCGTCGCACAATGTTTTTCAGCATTTGAAACATGCATTCCATGGATAGCACTTATTCTTTTAGGATTTATCGGCGGTAAAATGCTTTATGAAGGGATAAAGAACAAGGATACCGATGAAGAACAGCCTGCTGTCGGCATAACAGGACTTCTGATACAAGGAGTAGCAACATCCATAGATGCACTTTCTGTAGGCTTTACAATTGCCGAATATAATTTTACAGAGGCACTTTTAGCTTGCCTTCTCATAGGCGTCGTCACATTTTTCATTTGCTTCGGCGGTATTGCAATAGGCAAAAAGGCAGGCACAAAGCTCAGAAACAAGGCAGGTATTTTCGGCGGTGCGATACTTATTTTTATCGGCTTAGAAATATTTATCACAAGCTTTATTTAAATACAGAATATTGACAGTGTTAATTTTTTCTTTACTTTTCTTGGCAAATATGTTATTATTTATCAAGAAATGTTTAACAGAAAGAGTGACTATAATGAAAGTCAAAAGATTTTTTGCACTGCTGCTATCTATAATACTTTTATGTACCGTAGCTGTTCCTGCTGTGAATGCCTCTGAGGATACAGAATATCCTGTTATTTATGTTCCCGGAACAAGAAATCCGCTTTATGCTGATAAAAACAATCCCTCGCAGAATAACCGAATATGGAAGATCGGTGTGGATGTCGGAGCTACAGTAAAAGAGGCTCTTGCTCCCTGTCTCAAGGAATTGGCTCTCGGGGTTGTAAGAGACGATTATGATGCTTACTGTGATGAGCTTGTAAATACAGTTGTTCCGCTTTTTGAAAAGGTAGTTCTTGATAAAAACGGGGAAGCTTCAAACGGCTCAGGCGTTGAAAAGGAATCTGCATCAAGAAATTATCCCGTAAAGCACGGCAATTACAATTTCTGGGATTATCACTTTGTGTATGACTGGCGTCTTTCTCCTATGGATGTATGCCACCAGTTAAAATATCATATTGACCGCGTTAAGGCCCTTACCGGTGAAGATAAAGTTGTTCTGATAGGCAGATGTATGGGCGCAAATATGATTAGCGCATATTTCACTGAGTACTATGACCATGCAAAAGAAAATGTTGATTCTATCGTTATGTATGAGCCCTCCTCTCTCGGACTTGATCTGCTCGGTGCTATTTATTCAGGCCAGCTTTCTCTTAACGATGAAAGAGTAGATGAATTTCTCAATTATTATCTTGAGCATGAGGATCTTATAGAAGATGAAACAACT
This sequence comes from Clostridia bacterium, assembly GCA_017440965.1. Lineage (GTDB taxonomy): Bacteria > Bacillota > Clostridia > Oscillospirales > Acutalibacteraceae > RUG806. Next base: position 25,494 of record JAFSGH010000075.1, read on the forward strand.
GCTGAATTTGTTTGTGCTCTGGTCTCTGTTCTGCAGGATATGCGTATACTCGGTATCGGCACAGAGCTTGTCAATAAGCTTCTGGAGAATGTAAAGGATAATCTTATTCCGAGACTTCTTTTAGGTACATTCGGCTCATTCCCCTCATTCTGGTCTATGATCGGAGAAGAGTATTATGAGGATGCAATGAAGTTTGTTTTCGGCGGTAAAGAAGACGAATACAAGGGATTTATTGAAAAGAATAATGACTGGCATTACAATGTAATGCAAAAGCTTCCCGAAACAATGAAGGCTCTTGAAGCTGACGGCGTTGATTTCAGCGTTATCGTAAAATACAATGTCCCCGGCTACCCCTTCTACGAAAACTCAAAGCAACAGGGCGACATGGTTTCTGATGTTTACCATGTTTCCTTCTATGCAACATCGGCAGACTACGGAGAAAAGCTTTCTGAAGAATACATAAACAGCCTTTCGGATAAAAAATATCTTTCTCCGGATCATGTGATCGACGCCTCAACCTGCCTGTTCCCCAATACAACCTGGTTTATCAAGGATATTTCTCACGATCCCTTCCCACCTTCAATCGATAAGCTTATCAAGGAATTTATTTCATCAAACGGCGAGCTCACAGTATTTGATGATGAAAGATATTCTCAGTACCTTCAGTACGATGCAGAAAATGATACTATCACTCCTCTGACAGCTGAAGAAGAGGCTCCTGCAAAGAATGACCTGATAAAAGCTTTCGATAACTTTATTCGTTTTATTAAGGCATTTTTTAATTTTATTGCGATGCTTTTCAAAAAATAAGAATATTCTATCCGTTCCTCTTACAGCTTTGTAAGAGGAATTTTTTGATTTTTCTATTGACAAATCGGTTTACATACTGTAAACTAAAACTGTAGTCTACAATATGTAAACCAAATTAGGAGATGATAATATGATCGAATCAGGACTTGGAGTTGTCGAAGGCAGATTTGCCGAAATCATATGGAGCAATGAGCCTGTTTCGTCCGCTGAAATAGTAAAACTGGCAGAAAAAGAGCTTGGTTGGAAAAAATCAACAACATTCACCGTTTTAAGGCGTCTTTGCGAAAAAGGAATTTTCATAAACAATAAGGGCACCGTGACATCACTTATTTCAAAACAGGATTTTTTCTCTATGCAGAGCGAAAAATTCGTAGACGAGACCTTCGGCGGTTCACTTCCCGCCTTTGTAGCGGCCTTTACAAAAAGAAAAAAGCTGTCAAAGGAAGAGATCGAAGCATTAAAGAAAATGGTCAGTGATTTTGAGGAGGAATAAAAATGGAAGATATTTTCATTAAAATACTCAATATGAGTATAACTGCTTCTTACCTTGCCGTTGCGGTCATTCTTCTTAAGGGAATATTCAGAAAAATGCCGAAATGGATATCCTGTATTTTATGGGGGCTTGTGGGGCTTCGTCTTATTCTCCCGTTTTCATTTGAAAGCATATTAAGCCTTATTCCGAGCACTGAAACAGTCCCATCCGACATAATGCTGTCCCCCGAGCCGCACATTTCAAGCGGTATTGAAGCATTTAATTCAGCGGTAAATCCTATAATATACGAAAACTTCGCTCCCGAGCCCTTTATGAGTGCAAATCCCTTGCAGATAATTATTTTCATCGCCTCTGTATTATGGGTGACGGGAATCATATGTATGCTTATTTATACCGGGGTAAGCTATTTAGTATTAAAAAGAAAAACTGCCGAAAGATTAAAAACAGAAAACGGCACCTTTGTCTGTGACAAAATAGACTCTCCTTTTATTCTCGGTGTCATAAGACCTGAAATATATATACCCTCCGACACACCTGAAGATGCGCTCAGCTTTATAACCGCTCACGAAAGGGCGCATATAAAAAGAGGGGATCATTTATGGAAGCCGCTGGGATTTTTACTGCTGTCTGTTCATTGGTTCAATCCTTTAATGTGGATAGCATATATTTTTCTTTGCCGTGACATTGAAGCGGCATGTGACGAAAAGGTATTGAAGGAAATGGGTACAGATGTAAAAAAGTCGTATTCAAACGCACTTATCAGCTGTTCATCGCCGAGAAAGCTCATAACAGCCTGTCCTCTTGCCTTCGGCGAAACAGGTGTCAGATCAAGGATCAAAAACATCCTGAATTACAAAAAGCCGACACTATGGATAATAATTATTGCACTTATAGCAGGCATAATTCTTTCTGTATGCTTTCTGACAGATCCGAACACCTCTTCCGATAATCAATTTATTACCGAGACTTCTTACGACGGTGTTTATTTAACGGTCGATGCAATATTCAAGAATGCTGACGGAGACTTTGTATTCGACATAAAATGGCACAATGAAACAGACCATCAGGTAACCTACGGTGAAATGTACGCTATAAATTATATTGAAAACGGCCGGAATGTTTTACTGAACTCTGAACGGGAGTTTATTACCATAGGCTATCTGCTTGAGCCGCACTCAACAGCCAACAAGCAATACACTCTGAGCAATATTGATCTTTCAAGACCGGGCCGTTACTCCTTTAGCACAAGCTTTCATTTGCCGCACCGGACAGGCTACACCGCATTTTTTGAATTTACCCTTACCGAAGAAATGACAATTGAAGGTCAGGAACTTCGTGACATAAGTATCATAGGAGGTGCAGACGGTCCTGAAGCCGTACTTACCTCAAAGCAGATGACACTCGAGGATGTAATCAGAATATCAGAAATGAGCGAGGCCTTTGATTGGGATGATTTTGAAGGCTATGATTATATTACAGCGTGCTTCGGTGTTTATTCAAGAGAATACAAAATCAGCGATATGTTTACTCTTCGTGTCATTGCATTAAAAGAGGGAGATCCGATAGATTCCGCGATACTGATAGCAAATGATTCAGAGGCGTCGGCAATCAACATCCAAAAGGATGATGTTGAAGCTTTTATTGAAGCGCATAAGAACAATCCCGTTGTAAGAAACATCTCCTACAGCACGGCAGTTATACCGATCAATTATAATCAGAATACCGATTCTTATATGATAAAAGTCGGAGGCATACCGAAGTATGCGGCATTAAGCTCTGTAAGGGCACTTACCTGCGTAAGAATAAAAGACACAGAAAAGCTTTCTGAATTTATAACCGTTATGGATTCGGTAACAAAACCGCTTTACGGTGAAACATTAAATTACCATCTCAGTACCTATGACGGGGACTTCTTTGAAAGCAGCGAGCTCATTATCATACACGCACCCCCAACATATACAGGCAGCAGCCTCGGATGTGAATACGCCGGAGTATATGAAACTGAAAAAACGTTATCTATCGGTTTAAGAGAGTATACTTCCGGAGAAATTGCCGGAAATGAACAGCGTGACGCTTTCTTTTATTTATTTGAAATACCCGCAGATCAAATAATGAATATTGAAGAAGAAAGCGTTATTATGTCTTCAACAGTATATCCAAAGGGAACAATAACCGATGAAAAGCCCGAATATATTTATACTTACGAGGATTCTTCGCAAGATATATTCAAGCCTCATTTCATGCTTTATAAGGACGGCAGGTTTGTATTCAATTTCTCGCCCTTAAGCAGCTTTTATGCAGTCGGTACATATACTCATCAGGGTAATCATCTCATTCTTACAACCGATGACGGAAAATATACCTACAGATTCATAAAAAATAACGGAAGCCTTATCTTTGACGGTGAATACTCCTCCGAGCAACGCTTTTATTCGGATCTTGTTGACCGTGCCGTATTTACGAGATAACCAAACTGCTTAAGAAAAGCATTTTTCAGGCAGTTGATAAGTAAGCCGCTTTCCTATTCGGGTTATAATATCTTTTTTTCTTCATAGTAAGAAGCCTTCATTAACAAAAAAAGCTTAAGCTCTGCATATAACAGGCTTAAGCTTTTCTGTTTTATTATATAGGAAATTGCTCGCAATGTGAGCAATTTTGCGTATAACAAAAAACACCTTTTCGCCCCCAAGATTGGGGGACGGGGGGTTGAAGCAGAATGCTTTTTTACACTTCAAAATCAAGACAGCTGCGCTGTTTTGTATAGGGACGCACCTTTGTATCGGCTACCTCCTGATGTAAAGGATGGGAAGCATAGAATTTAAGAGCAGCTTCGCTTTCAAAGGTTGAATCAAGCATTAAATCGGCTGTGGATGAAGCAAGACCTTCGGTGTTTACTTTTATATCGATAAGTCCCTCGATCTTACCCTGCAGAGATTCAAGTCCTGCCTTGATTCCTGTTTTTATTTCCGTTTTTTCCTCAAAAGAAAATTCATCCTTCAGATTCCATAAAATAATATGCTTTACCATAATTAACCCTCTTTTACAACATTTATTTTTTTTATGCCGTAGTATTCAAAGCATCTTATTGCTTCTGCATTGAGTCTTTCACCGCAGACAGCCACCGGAACAGCGGGAGGACAAGAGACCGACGGAGAAGCAAGCACTCTGTTTTCAGCAAAAGCCGTGGATATCTCCTCTGAAGAAGAAAACAATGCATCCTTTACGCTCATTGCTCTGTAAAGCACGGGAATACTGACAATCTGAGTAACTGCTGCTCTTTTTTCTATTCCGATAAGTGTATTTTTAAGTCTGTTTATTTCATCATCTTCAGTGGATGTGCTGAACATAAAAACAATATAGTCGGGATCTGAAAACTCACATTCTATATTATCCTTACGAAGAAGCTCTGCCAATTCATCTCCCGTATAGCCGTAAGCCTTAGCAGCTAAAGTAAGCTTCAGAGGCTCGTTTCCTTTCACTGAATATCCGACCGAGGAAAGCCTTGTCTTTAATTCACATATACGCGCCTGCAGCTTTACTGTATCCTCATACATTTTATTGCACAGATATTCATTTGCTCTGTCAAGGGAAGTGAGTATCAAAAATGACGGGCTTGTGGAAGAAAACAGCGACATTGCGTTTTCAGCCTGAGACTTAATCAGCGCGGGAGCTTTTTCGGATATATGAAGGTAACCTCCGCCGGTCAGAACAGGCAGTGTCTTGTGTGCAGAATCACAGCACATATGTGCACCGAGGCTTATAGGATGCATATTTTCGGGTAAGAAGCGAAGATATGCCCCGTGTGCATTGTCAACAGCCAATATGATGCCGTATTTATCGCATATTTCCGACATAGCCTTTATATCCGAAATGTTCCCGAGATAATCGGGACTTGTAATATAAACAGCAACAGGCATTTCCTCACAGTCCGAAATACACTTTTCAAGATAAGAAGGACTGATATTCACGCTCAGAAGCTCCGCTTTTTCCTCGGGGAAGATCCATTTGACATCAATATCAAGAAGAGCAGAAGCGGTCATAAAGACCTTGTGTGCATTTCTGCCTGCAAGCACCAAGGGATGCTTTCTAGCGTTTAGGGAATACATTTTAATAAGTGACAGCATTGCTCTTATTGAAAGAGATGAGCCTTCTGCAGAATACAGTGTTTTATATGTACCGAAAATATCGGATGCATTCTTCTGGCTCTCCTTCAGAATACCCTTTTCATTATAAAGGACATCGGCACCGTCTATTTCTGTTATATCAAAACCCGACTCAAGAGCCGCAATTTTTCCCTTATGCCCCGGCATATGAAGTCTTACAGCATTTTTTGTATTATATTCCTTGACGAAATCATAAAGAGGAGTATTCATCAGTTTACACCGTCAAGCGTTTTTGCCGCTTCAAGCATAATGGCACATTCCATTCTTTTCTTAAAGAGGTCACATCCGTAGGAATACACACCTTTTACGGAGCCCGTTGCGTGATATGCATTTGCGGCACATCCGCCTGAGCAATAAAGCTTTGCCCAGCAATCCTGACACTCAGGACGGGTGTATACATTGCAGGACATAAATTCGTCCTGAATCTCTATGTTCGTAACACCTTCAAAGACACTGCCGAGGCGGAATTTTTCCTCACCTACAAACTGATGGCAGGGATAAAGGTCACCCCAGGGAGTAACGGCCATATACTCTGTTCCCGAGCCGCAGCCTGAGACTCTTTTATAAATACAGGGACCGCCCTTGAGATCGATCATATAGTGATAGAAGGTAAATGGCTCTCCTTCTCTGTATTTTTGAAGCATAAGTTCAGCAAGCTTTTCATACTGCTCCATAACAATGCCCTTATCCTCATTCGTCAGAGCAGAAGGATCATCCTCAGCACAAACAACAGGCTCCATACTGAGCTCCGTAAATCCCAGATCAAGCATTGTCTTGATATCCTCAAGAAAATCGGGATTATTATGAGTAAAAGTACCTCTCATATAATAATTCTTATTTCCTCTTGCTTTTACGAATTTCTGAAATTTAGGAACGATCTGCTCCCAGGAGCCTCTTCCCTGATAATCTACTCTGAATCTGTCGTGAACCTCTTTTCTTCCGTCAAGACTCAATACGACATTGCTCATCTCACGGTTTGAAAATTCAATAACATCATCATCCACAAGAATTCCGTTTGTGGTAAGCGTAAAGCGGAAATTCTTTCCTTTTTCTTTTTCGATGCTTCTTGCATATTCAACGAGTTGTTTTACAACGCCGAAATTCATAAGAGGCTCACCGCCGAAGAAATCCACCTCAAGATTTCTTCTTGTACCGGAATTTTCGACAAGAAAATCCAATGCCCTCTTTCCTACCTCAAAGCTCATTACAGCTCTGTCACCGTGGTATTTTCCCTGACTGGCAAAGCAGTATGAGCAGTTAAGATTACAGGTATGAGCAATATGAAGACAAAGTGCCTTTACCACACCCGATGTTCTTTTTTTCAATTCACCTGCAATGGGTCTGAAGGTATCGGGAGCAAAAAGCTTTCCTGCTGACTTCAATTCTTCAATCTGATCACAGCATTCTTCTATGCTTTCGGCTGTGACTTCCGGATCATCGGGATATTTTGAAAGGATCTCCTTAACGATATCTTGTCTCTCGGCATTCTCATACATATTGATGATATCAAAAGCAACCTCATCAACAACATGAACAGAGCCTGAGCAAATATCAAGCACTATATTCATTCCGCCGAGTTTATATGAATGTATCATTTAATTCACCTGCCGGTTAAAATATCAGTAACACGGATAAAAACCGCTTCACAAAAAATGCCGCCCGACGGCGGCAAGTTTCTGTAAGAAATCAATTATTCCTCAACCTTGTTTTCGCACTGCTGATTTGCAATACCGCAGCTTGTCTTGCAAGCAGACTGACAGGATGTCTGGCATTCGCCGCAACCGCCGTTCTTAGCGCTTTCGCAAAGGTTCTTTGTTTCAATTGTCTGAATTTTCATATTATATATCCTCCGATAACAATTTTTTTATAGTTTATCACAAAGTTTATAATAAGTCAATCAACAAAGAGGAATTAATTAAAAATACTTAAAAATAAACCTGCGTTTGACAAAACTGATCAATGCTGATATAATTATTCCAACATAGTAGCGGAGGTTAAATTATGTCATTTGTTCTCAATAAGATCATCACACTTATTCTTGTTCCCTTGTATCTTTGTCCTTTTCTTCCTTTTATTAATGTTGTAAAGCTATTCAATCAGCCGAAGGAGCTTATCTCACTCAGTGAAAACGGTATCGGATCCGAAGAGGATCCCGTATATCTTACGGCACACAGAGGCGTGTGGGCAGAGGCTCCCGAAAATTCTCTTCCCGCATACGAAAAGGCTGTCGAATATGGATATTATACGGCTGAATGCGATATCAGACTTACAAAGGATAATGAATGGGTGCTCAATCACAACAGTGACACAGGAAGCCTTTTCTGTGAGATCGGTGAGATATCAGAGTATACTCTCGGGGAGCTAAAAACCTTCTCTTATAAATGGGGAGCAAATTTCTGGGAATACGAGGATCTCAGAATTGCAACACTGGATGAATATCTTGATATTTTTGTCGGCTCATCAACCCGTCCTCAGATAGAAATAAAGGGCGATAACCTTGATATGCTTTATAAGGTTGTAGATGCCGTAAAGGCAAGAGGAATGGAAGAGCAGGCAATAATAATAAGCTTCGATTATGAACAGCTTAAGGTCGTTGATTCACTTAACAGCGGTATAGAGCTGTGGTATCTCTGCGACAGAATTACGCCTGAAGTAATTGCAATGGCTGAGGCACTTAATTCCGAATGCTGGCTTTCTCCTGACTTCGAGGATAATGATGCCGAATCCATACAGCTTGCAATTGATGCAGGCATCGGTTGCTCCTTCTGGACAGTAAATGAGCTCAGCGATGCAAAAATGCTTTATGACATGGGAATAAGATATATTGAAACGGATATTTTCATTAACTGATCATCCAAAGAGCCGCAGCGCAAAGCCGCGGCTTTTTTTTTGTGATATTACGGATAAGCTGTCTCACAAAAAAATTTATTATCACGTTTATTTACACTTTATTTATTGACTTATTATGATAAAATAATGTATATTAATGGTTAAGATAAAATGAGAGGAGATATTTTCCGGTGAAACATCCTGAAATCATCAAAAAAATGACCCTTGAACAAAAGGCTGCTTTTGTATCGGGTCTTGATTACTGGCACACTCAGGGAAGTGCTGATCTCGGACTTCCTTCAATCAACATTACAGACGGTCCTCACGGACTCAGAAAAAAGAACGAGAACAAAAAGGCATCTGACGGCATAGGCCTCGGAAATTCCGTACCTGCAACATGCTTCCCTCCCGCCTCTGCGACCGCCTGCTCTTGGGATCCCGAGCTTATTAGGCTTGCAGGTGAGGCTCTCGGCGAAGAGTGTCTCAAAGAAAAGGTTTCTGTTGTTCTCGGCCCCGGAATGAACATCAAGAGAGCGCCCACATGCGGAAGAAACTTTGAATATTTCAGTGAAGATCCTCTTCTTGCAGGCAAAATGGCCGCAGGTCTTGTAAAGGGCGTTCAGTCAAAGGGCATTGGCACATCACTTAAGCATTATGCCTGTAATTCTCAGGAAGCATACAGAATGATCGTTGACGAGGTTGTTGACGAAAGAGCTTTAAGAGAGATATATCTTGCAGCATTTGAAATTGCAGTAAAAGAGGCATCTCCCTGGACCGTTATGAATTCCTATAACAGAATCAACGGCGAATATGCTTCTCAGAATGAATATCTCCAGAAAAAGGTATTAAGAGACGAATGGGGCTTCGACGGACTTATCGTTACCGACTGGGGCTCATCTGTTGACAGAATTCCCGGTCTTAACTTCGGTACTGACCTTGAAATGCCTTCTTCCGGCGGATACAATACAAAGAAGATCATTGATGCAGTGAATAACGGTGAGCTCAGCGAGGATGTACTTAACGAAAGAGCTGACACGGTTATTGATCTTATCATAAAGTCAAAGCCTGCTCTTGACAAGGGCTGCGATTTCTCATTTGATGATCATCACGCAGTTGCAAGAAAAGTAGCTGAAGGCTCAATGGTGCTTCTCAAGAATGATGACGGTATTCTTCCCCTAAAGCAGGGTGCAAAGGTAGCTGTTATCGGTGAGCTTGCTGCAGCTCCCCGTTTCCAGGGTGCAGGCTCATCTGTTATCAATCCTACAAGACTCGACAACGCACTCGAGGAGCTTAAAAAGCTCGGTGTTGATGTTACATATGCAAAGGGCTACGAAAAGAGCAAGAATGAAATAAACGATGCACTTTTCACAGAGGCAAAGAATGCCGCAAAGAATGCTGATATCGCTCTTGTTTTTGTAGGTCTCACAGAAGAATTTGAAGGCGAAGGCTATGACAGAATGAACATAGAAATGCCTTCATCTCACAATGAGCTTGTAAGTGAAATAGCAAAGGTAAATCCCAACACTGCTGTTGTTCTTGCAGGCGGTTCTGTTATCAATCTTCCCTGGATAAACGAGGTCAAGGCTCTTCTTGATTCCCGCCTCGGCGGTCAGGCAACAGGCAGTGCAGTTGCAAATATACTTACAGGTAAGGTCAATCCCTCAGGTAAGACATCCGAAACATATCCCCTTTCATACGAAGAAAATCCCACATTCGGAAATTATCCCGGCGGACCTGTTACAAGCGAGCACAGAGAGTCTATCTACATCGGATACCGTTATTACGACAAGGCAAAGAAGGAGGTCCTCTTCCCCTTCGGCTACGGTCTTTCATATACAAAGTTCGAATACAGCGACATTTCTGTTTCAGCTGAAAATATCACTGACGCAGACGAGCTTACAGTAAAATTCAAGGTTAAGAACATCGGTGATGTTGACGGTGCTGAAGTAACACAGCTTTATGTAGGCGATATCGAATCAACCATCTACCGTGCAGTAAAGGATCTCAGAGCCTTCGAAAAGGTATTCCTTAAAGCAGGCGAAGAAAAAGAGGTCACCTTCACTCTTTCAAAGAGAGACTTTGCATTCTTCAATGTTTACAGCGGCGAATATCAGGTTGAAAGCGGTGAGTTTGCCGTTCTCGTAGGTGCTTCATCAAGAGATATCAAGCTTATGAAGATGGTAAATGTAACATCCTCCGATACTACAGTTATCCCCGATTACCGTGCAAGTGCTCCTGCATATTATACAGCAGACAAGGACGGTATGACAGGTGCACAGTTTGAAGCAGTACTCGGAAGAGCTCTTCCCTCCGCAAAAAGAGATACATCTAAGCCGATTGACATTTACTGCTGTCTTGACGATGCAAGACACACAAAATGGGGCGGAAGGATCTGCAGACTCATTGAAGGACTTATGGCAAAAATGGGCTCTGATGCAAACGGCGACGGCAAAATGATCGCAGCAATGGCAACACAGATCCCCATCAGAAACTTCATAGCAATGAGCATGGGCGTGTTCTCAGTTGGCATGGCTGACGGACTTCTTATGATACTTAATGATGACAAATCAAGCTTCATCGGACTTATGAAGATCTTAGGCAGAATCATTCCTGCGATCACCAAGCTTCCCGCTCTTCTTAAATCCATCTGATAAATGAGCATCTGCCGAAAAAAATACGGCAGATGCTTTTTTTATAACAATATTTTAACAAAACATTGATATAATATGTATTGTTATCTCTGACCATTTAACAAAAAAATTAATTCTGCATACATTTTTTCAGCACTCATTTTCGCAGGAGGTTTTTCTATGTTTAATATCCTTATTGTTGAAGACGATAAAGCACTCAACAAATCGTTTTGCTCTTTTCTCAATCAGAACGGCTATAACACGGTAGGCTGTCTTAATGCAGAGGATGCTTTTGTTGCTCTGTATGAAACTGTTTTTGACATTATCATTTCTGACATTATGATGCCGGGTACTGACGGTTTTGAATTTGCAAAAAGAGTCAGAAGCATCAATTCGACCATTCCCATCCTCTTTGTTACCGCAAGAGAGGATTTTGCATCAAAGGAAAAGGGATATAAGGCAGGCATAGATGACTATATGACAAAGCCTATCGATCTTGATGAATTATTACTTAAGATCGGTGCTATTCTCAGGCGAGCAGGCATAAATAACAGCAAAATACTTACCGTGGGAAATTTCACAATGAATATCAATGAGTATACAGCATATCTCAACGGCAATGAAATAGCTCTCACGGCAAGAGAATTCAGTCTTTTATATAAGCTTCTTTCCTATCCTAAAAAAGCATTTACACGTTCGCAACTTATGGACGAATTCTGGGAGGCTGACACTGAATCCGGCACAAGAACAGTCGATGTCTATATGACAAAGCTTCGTGCAAAGCTTGCCGAATGCGATGCTTTTGAAATAGTTACTGTGCGGGGACTCGGATATAAGGCGGTGCTTAAATAATGAGCCGCGAACAAAAAAAGCTTATTATAAAAAGAGAGAAAAAAAGATTTTATAAGAGGTTATTTATAAACTATATTCTCAGCTTTCTTGCTTTTTTTCTTCTTGCAGGTGTTACTACCACGGTTTCATTCCTCATTTTCTTACACGCTTACGAATTGCCGATAAACTATATAAAACAATATGCCGTTTACACATTTTTTAATCTGATCTTTATAGCGGCTTTATTCGGTCTTTTGGGCACCGCATGGAGAAAATACACGGTTGAAAAGCCTATAGAAAAGATCAATAAGGTGCTTATTAAAATCAGAAAAGGTGACTATTCCTCTCATCTAAAAAGAAGAAATTACTCTGACCGTTTTGCTACAATAGTTAATACCGTAAATCTGATGGCAACGGAATTATCGAGCCTTGATAATCTGAAAATTTCTCTCATTTCAAATATTTCCCATGAATTAAAAACTCCGATAAGTGTTATAAACAACTATGCAACACTTCTGCAGGATCCCACGCTTACAACGGAAAAGCAGGTGGAATACGCAAAGGCCGTTGCAGAGTCTTCAAAAAAAATGAATGAGTTTATAACAAATATTCTCAAGTTAAATCAGTTGGAAAATCAGAATATTCCTTCGGATATGACAGATTTTGATGTAAGCGAGCAGTTTTGCGAGTGTCTTCTTGATTTTGAGGATGTATGGGAGGCAAAAAATATTGATATCGTAACAGATATTGAGGAAAATATAACCGTAAAATCAAATCAGTATCTTATGAATATCGTATGGAACAATCTTTTGTCCAATGCTTTCAAATTTACTCCAGAGGGCGGTACTGTCACGGTAAAGATATCTGAAGGCAAAAAATATGCTTCAGTTTCAATTTCCGATACAGGATGCGGAATTCCTGAGGATCAGATCGAATTGATATTTGATAAATTCTATCAATGTGACACATCCCGCGGCACCGAAGGAAACGGCCTCGGACTTGCTTTGGTAAAAAGGATAATAAACATAACCGACTGTATCATAAAGGTGGAAAGTAAGCCCGGAGAAGGCTCAAAATTCACCGTAAAGATACCTAAACAATAAGCATTACAAAAAAAAGCTTTCTCTTAAAGGTCAAAATTGCTCTCCCGGTCAAAAATCGGGAGAGCAATTCTTGTTTATTATATAGGAAATTGCAAATAAAGCAGTTTTCTTATTTACTGCTTGAATTTGACGGTAAATACCGTTCCGTGCTCGGCATCACTTGTAACGCTTATATCGGCATTGTGAAGACCTGCAAGATTCTTACATATGGCAAGCCCCAGTCCGTAGCCACTTCCTGAGGTACGCGCTTTATCGGATCTGTAAAAACGCTCAAACAAATGCGGGATATCTTCCTCGGGAATAGGTGTTCCGGTATTTCTTGTTGTGAGCAGAACATAGCCGGTATCACGCCTTAAGGAATAGGAGTGCCGTTTTTTCAATGAAAGCGTTACTTCCCCGTTTTCGCCTGAATACTTTATCGCATTGTCAAGCAGAATATGAATGATCTGATTCAAAGCGACCTGATCACCGTTTATAAAAATATTCTTATCAATATCCGTATTCAATATGATACCGTTTTCAAATGCGACGGGCTCATACTGAAGAGCCAGCTGCATGGAAAGCTCCGACATATCAACGGGAGCAAACATATTTTTTCTGCTGGTGTTGTCTGTTTTAGCAAGAAGCAGCAGCTTATCAACAAGCTCCTTCATATAAGTTGCCTCTTCATAAGTGCTGTCCACCCACTGCATCTGCTCATTGACGGTGTTTTCCGGATGCGCCCTGAGAATGCCGCTGTTTGTAAGTATTACCGTAAGAGGTGTTTTCAGTTCATGGGATGCATCGGCAATAAAGTTTTTCTGCTGCTCCCATGCTTTTTCAACAGGCTTAAGACTTACCTTTGCAAGAAAACGCATTATCACCCATAAGAACAGCGAAGAAATAATAATCAGAAATGCGCCGTCGATAAGTATTGTTTTCAAATATGAAAAATACTGCGTCGAATCCGAAAAAGCGATTCTGCTGCCAAAAGCATATTCGGTCTGATTATAAAACAAATTCAGATCTGCTATAAGACCGAAATCGTATTCAGACTTCAGAACATAAGATACCGCGCGTGAAAGAATAGCCTCATCCATATTGGCACGGCTGAAATCAAGAATGGTTATAGAGCCCATTTCCTTTACATCCACAACACAGACATTGCCGGAATGAAGAGTCAGTATAGAATCCTTTTCATCCGTGATTCCGATTTCAGGTAAGGCGGTCACTGAGGAAGAGCTTGAAAAATTCTGTAAAACAGAACGCATGTCCGCAGTCAGGCTGACAAAGATTACAGTACAGCTTATAAGATAAAACGAAATAAGCACAGCACCGACAATAGACATTGATATCGCAACAAAGCGCCTTCTGAGTTTTTTAAGCATTCGTTTTCACCTCAAGACGGTATCCTATCTTTCGCAGTGAAGCAATTTCTATTTTGCTTGATATAAAGTCCAGCTTTTTTCTCAAAAATGAAATATAGACCTCAACGTTATTATCAACGGCGTTGGAATCATACCCCCATACCTTTACGATAAGCTCTTCTTTTGTTGTAACGATAAGGGGATTTTGCATCAGTATCTTCATTATTTCAAATTCCTTGAAATTAAGATGAACGCTTTTTCCGTTACAGGAAAGATCACAGGTTGAAAGATTCAGCTTGATATCGTGAAATTCCACTTCATCAATAACTACCTCACCCTGCCTTCTTGTAAGCGCTCTGACTCTTGCAAGCAGCTCCTCGGGAGAAAAAGGCTTTGTCATATAATCATCCGCACCGGCATCAAGCCCCTTTACCTTATCAGATATCTGATCCTTTGCGGTAAGCATAAGAATCGGAGTTGCGACCTTCTCTTTTCTGAGAAAAGCTGCAACTTCATAGCCGTTCATTTTAGGAAGCATAATATCAAGGATGATAATATCGTAAATACCGCTTATTGCAAGGTCAAGCCCGTCCCTGCCGTCATAGGCAATATCAACCATATATTTTTGCTCCTTCAGAATATGTGCAAGGCCCTCTGCAAGGCGTTTTTCGTCTTCAACAACCAATATCTGCATACTGATTTACCTCCGTAATAGATCTTTGCCGAATAATGTATATATTTTATTATCACATAATTATTATTCTCTTTCAAGACTTTATTTTAATGAACTTAAAAATGTCTTAAATGCAAATCTTTACATTGCATCCGGATGATGATATAATAAGAGACTGAAATCAAAAGAAGGACGCGGAAAAACAAAGCTATGATAAATGAATTACCCGATTTTATAAAAGAAGCCTCAATTACTCCGTATATTGTTCATAACGGAATAGAGCTGATAGAATATAAGGAAGGCTACTGCAAGGCTTCAATAAAAATTGAAAAACATCATAAAAATCTGCACGGAACAGTACACGGCGGCTGTGTTTTTTCACTTGCCGATACGGTTGCAGGATACACTGCTATGACAGAAGGGACAATTATAACAACGCTTAATGCATCTATAAACTACCTTCATCCTGTGGCAGATACCGAATATTTATTCTGCGAGGGCAGAATAGTAAAAAGCGGAAAAACAGTGACTGTGGTAAGAACAGAGCTTTTCGACGACAACGGAAAGCTTCTTGCAGACTGCAGCTTTTCCTGCTATAATCTCGGGAAAAGATAAAAAAGCATTCTGCTTCAGCTTATACAGAAAAACAATAACGGAGACACACTCTAAAAATGTGTCTCCGTTTATATTATGCTCTGATTATTTTTCGTGATGTCGTCTTTCTGAAGGGTTCATCACGCAGCTGCAACTCAATTATATGCTTATAAGAGGGCAGATGAGAAAGCGTTGCATTGATATCATTAAGGATCTCCGCCTCAGTCATATCCTGCCGTTCATCACAGAATATCTCGGCAATAAGCCCTGTCTCATCACCGACGCTGTTTCTTTTTGACTTGACTATGACCTCTGTTATATAAGGAATTCCCATAATCAGATTTTCAATTTCCTCAGGGAAAATATTTTTTCCGTTATTAAGAACGATAAGATTCTTTTTTCTTCCGGTAATTATCAGCTTATCATCAGCAGTAATTCTGCCGAAATCACCGGTCCTGAACCAGCCGTCAGCAAATGCATCCTCTGTTTTTTCCGGTTCCTTATAATAGCCCAGCATAACATTATCGCCTTTTATAAGGATCTCTCCTTCTCCGTCAGAATCGGGGTCATCGATCTTCCATTCCACACAAGGAAGCCTGTGACCTACACTGCCGAAGGAATTATCCTCGAAGGTATTTACACTTACAAGGGGGGAGCATTCCGTGATTCCGTAGCCGCCTATAAGAGTAATTCCGAGGTCATCAAAAAACTCGCCCACTTCTTTTCTTATTGCGGCACCTCCGCAGATAATGAGCTTCAGATTTCCTCCGAATTCATTAAGCACATCGGCAAAAACCTTTCTTCTTATATCGATACCGAATTTTCGCAAAAATCTTGTCAGCCTTATTCCGAAGCGGAATTTCTTTTCTTTTCCCTGCTTTGCTATTCCTCTGTTTATATTATTGATAAAAAGCTCTGCAAAAAGAGGAACTATAATAATATAATCCGGTTTATAGAGCTTAAAATCAGCAAGTACCTGCTTAAGCGAGGTATTTATACACATCGTACTGCGGCAATGAATTGATGACAGCACATCAACGACCGCTTCATATGTGTGGCACAAAGGAAGGACAGATAAACCGACATTCAGCACATGGCATACCTCAAGACCGTAATTTACCTGAGAGATAAGATTATTCTCAGAAAGCATAACGCCCTTTGACATTCCCGTGGTGCCTGAGGTAAACACCAATAATTTCAATGCGTCCTTATCCTCATTAACGGAAGCCTCAAATACCTCCTTACCGACGGTCTTTCCTGCTTCAATGACCTTTTCATATGAAATAAAACGGCCGTCGTCTATTTCCTTGTCAATACAGATAAAATACTTGATATCAGAAAGCTTGGCACTGTTGCGCATCAATATTTCTTCAACATCAGAATGATAAAAAACGCCTGTGCTGTCGCTTACCTTTAACAGATTTATAAGATCATTTTCGGGGAGATCCTTATCTATCGGAACAAAAACACCTTTAGACTGTAAACGGGAAATATATGCAACTATCCAACGGTAAGAATTTCTGCCGACACAGGCAATATGTCCCTCTTCAAGACCGAGACTGCATAAGCCTGCACCAAGATACTGAGTTTCATCATAAAACTCACCAAAGCTTACCTCGGTGATCTTTTTGCCCTTGCTTCTGTATTTAAACGCACATCTGTCTCTGTCTTCTTCCAAAGCCAGCTGCATCATATGTCTGATTGAATCTATTTTCTTATAAGACATATTCTGTTCCCCATAAAAAATCAACATAAATTACAATTCTGTTGCTTTATATGCTACCTTGTCAACTTTAATTCCAAGTTAATATATTATGAATTCTTTTGAACTGTTTATTAACAGTTTGTAAACTAACACAGATATATTTTCTTTGCAGGTCAAAATAGTAAAAATCTGAGTTCCGGATTTTATTCATTTATATATATTATTTAAATAATTATTATTAGTTTTCATTGACTTAGTTCTTTAAAAGTGTTAGATTAGTATATTATCGATAACTGTAAAATATAAGCGCAAAACTGATTTTTGCTTACAAAATTGAAAGGAAATCATACTATGCCTATTACAGAACTTCTGCAGAAAAATGCAGATTTTTATCCTAATGACATAGCATTGGTTGAGATCAACCCGAAGCTTGAAAACAAAAACAAAATGACTTGGAGAGAATACTCTCTTATTGAAACAGATCCCTCTCAGGCATACAGAAGAGAAATTTCCTGGGGATTATTCAATAAAACAGCAAACCGCTTTGCAAACCTTCTTCTTTCAAGAGGAATTAAAAAAGGAGATAAGGTTGCAATACTTATGATGAACTGCATTGAATGGTTACCCGTATATTTCGGAGTGCTCAAGGCAGGAGCTATCGTCGTTCCGTTAAATTACAGATACACTGCCGAGGAGATCAAATACTGTATCAACAAGGCAGATGCGGATTATATCGTATTCGGTCCCGAATTTACGGGAAGAATAGAGGAGATATGTCACAGAGTTCCGAGAGTCAGAATGTGGCTTTACTGCGGTGAGGATTGTCCCTCCTTTGCAGACAGCTACAATGAGCTTATTTCATACTGCTCATCAAGAACACCTAAGATAAAGCTTACAGACGACGATGATGCCGCTATATATTTTTCTTCCGGCACAACAGGCTTTCCGAAGGCAATATTGCATTCGCACAGATCTCTCATGCATTCGTGTATGACAGAGCAGGCTCATCACTCCCAGACTAAGGATGATGTTTTTCTCCTCATTCCCCCTCTTTATCACACAGGAGCAAAAATGCACTGGTTCGGCTCATTCCTTGTCGGAGCAAAATCCGTAATTCTTAAGGGTATAAAGCCCGAATGGATAATAAAAACCGCCAGTGAGGAAAAATGCACTATAGTATGGCTTCTCGTACCGTGGGCACAGGATATTCTTGATGCTGTTGACTCAGGTGAAATAGAGTTGTCGGAATATGAGCTTTCTCAGTGGAGACTTATGCATATCGGTGCACAGCCTGTTCCTCCTTCACTCATAAAAAGATGGAAGGATGTATTTCCGGAGCACGAATATGACACAAACTACGGTCTCAGTGAATCCATCGGCCCCGGCTGTGTACATTTAGGTGTCGAAAATATACATAAGGTCGGTGCTATCGGCAAAGCAGGCTTCGGCTGGACCGTAAAAATATGCGATGAACACGGTAATGAGGTTACTCAGGGTGAGGTCGGAGAGCTTGCCGTAAAAGGTCCCGGTGTAATGAAATGCTATTACAAGGATGAAAAAGCAACTGACGAAATTCTGAAGGACGGTTGGCTTTATACGGGAGATATGGCAATGGCTGATGAGGACGGCTTTATTTTCCTTGTTGACCGTAAAAAGGATGTAATCATCTCAGGCGGTGAAAACATTTACCCCGTACAGATAGAGGATTTCTTAAGAAAACACGATGCAATAAAGGATGTGGCTGTTATCGGTCTTTCGCATCAGCGTCTCGGTGAAGTAGCCGCCGCAATAATTGAGGTCAAGGAAGGATATAGCCTTACAGAGGATGAGATCAATGACTTCTGTCTTGATCTTCCCAGATATAAGCGTCCCGGAAAGATTATTTTTGCAGAGGTTCCGAGAAACCCCACCGGCAAGATAGAAAAGCCTCTTTTAAGAAAAAAATACCAGAGTGAAAATCTGGTTGCAATGCAGAATGAAATTAATTAAGGTGATATAAAATGAAACAGTTAATGCTTGGAAATGCAGCCGTTGCAAGAGGCTGTTATGAAGCAGGGGCAAAAGTTATTTCCTCTTATCCCGGTACTCCCAGCACGGAAATAACTGAAAATGCCGTAAAATATGAAGAGATATACTGCGAATGGGCACCCAATGAAAAGGTAGGTGCTGAGGTTGCCATAGGTGCGGCAATTGCAGGTGCACGCGCAATGACCTGCTGCAAGCATGTGGGACTTAATGTTATGGCAGACCCGGTATTTACAGCATCCTACACAGGAGTAAACGGCGGACTCGTAATTGCAGTAGCAGATGATCCCGGTATGCATTCCTCTCAGAATGAGCAGGATTCGAGACACTATGCAAAGGCATCAAAAATAATGATGCTTGAGCCCTCTGATTCTTCAGAATGCAAGGAATTCACAAAGCTTGCATTCGAGCTCAGTGAAAAATTCGATACCCCTGTTTTCCTTCGTCTTACAACAAGAGTTTCTCATTCTCAGAGCCTTGTTGAATTATGCGAAAGAGACGAATGCGGACTTAAGGATTATGAAAAGAATCCCGCAAAGTATGTTATGATGCCCGGCAACGCAATAAAAAGACATGTAGATGTTGAAAACAGAATGCGTGCCCTCCAAGAATATGCTGAAGCCGCTGAAATTAATACTGTTGAAGACAACGGTGCCAAGATCGGTATCATAACTGCAGGAATTACATATTGCTATGCAAAGGAAGCTCTCGGAAGCAATGCAAATTATCTGAAGCTCGGTATGGCTTATCCTATGCCCGTAAAACTTATTAAGGATTTTGCCGCTAAATGCAATAAGATATATGTGCTTGAGGAGCTTGATCCCTTTATTGAAGAGCACTGTAAGGCAAACGGCATTGAGGTCATCGGCAAGGAAGCATTTACCCTTCTCGGTGAATACAGTGTAAATATGATAAAAAAGGTCATTCTCGGTGAAGAAGAGGCTTCTGTTGCTTCTGAGCCTATTCCCGTGCGTCCTCCCGTAATGTGCGCAGGCTGTCCTCACAGAGGAACATTTTATGTACTTAAAAAGCTCGGTCTTACGGTTTCGGGCGATATCGGATGCTACACTCTCGGTGCAGCGGCTCCCCTTAATGCCATAGACACAACTATATGTATGGGAGCATCTGTAAGTGCTGCTCACGGTATGGCAAAGGCAAGAGGAGAGGAATTCAGCAAGAAGCTGGTTTCTGTAATCGGAGATTCAACCTTTATGCATTCTGGTATCACGGGACTTATAGATATCGTTTACAATAAGGGCATAAACACCGTGCTCATACTTGATAACTCAATCACGGGTATGACCGGTCATCAGGATAACCCCACGACGGGCAAAACAATAAGAGGAGAAGCTACAAAGCAGGTAGACCTTGAGCTTCTTTGCAAGGCTGTAGGAATAGACAGTGTCAGAATTGCCGATCCCTTTGATGTAAAGAATTTTGAAAAGGTCGTAAAGGAAGAAACAGAAAAGAATGAGCCTTCGGTTATTATCGCTCAGCGTCCCTGTGCACTTCTTAAGACAGTAAAATATACGGGAAGATGTAAGATTACAGACAAGTGCAAAAACTGCAAGATGTGCCTCAAGGCAGGCTGTCCCGCAATTACGGTAAAGGACGGAAAGCCCGTCATTGATGCAACACAGTGTAACGGCTGTACACTTTGTATGAATATCTGTCCCTTTGATGCTATAGAAAAGGAGGAGGCTTAAATGGATACAAAAAGCATTATGATCGTCGGTGTAGGCGGTCAGGGTACTCTTCTCGCAAGCCGTATTCTCGGTAATGCAGTAATCAGCGAAGGATATGATGTAAAGGTATCCGAGGTTCACGGAATGAGCCAGAGAGGCGGTTCTGTCGTAACATATGTACGCTACGGCAAAAAGGTCAACTCCCCCATTATTGATAAGGGCGGTGCTGATATCATTCTTGCATTTGAGCTGCTTGAAGCATTAAGAGCCCTTCCCTTTCTTAAAAAAGGCGGAAAGATCATCGTAAACGATCAGCAGATAGATCCGATGCCTGTTATAATCGGTGCTTGCGAATATCCTCAGGATATAGAAAACAAGCTTAAGGAAAATGCAGATACAACTGTTGTGAATGCACTCACCTTGGCAAAGCAAGCAG
Source organism: Clostridia bacterium (assembly GCA_017440965.1). Lineage (GTDB taxonomy): Bacteria > Bacillota > Clostridia > Oscillospirales > Acutalibacteraceae > RUG806. The sequence goes on from JAFSGH010000075.1 coordinate 46,817, forward strand.
GCAATATGAAAGCAGTAAATGTAGTGCTCATAGGTGTTATGGCAAAGAATACCGATATTCCCTATGAAGTATGGAAGGAAACTATAACAAAGACAGTACCCGAAAAATTCCTTGAAGTAAATCTTAAGGCATTCGATCTCGGATACAATTCATAAGGAGAAATACAAATGAAAGAATTAAACAGAAAAATTGAACATCTTTCCGATTCCGTTATCCGCAGAATGACAAGAATCTCAATGGAATGCGGTGCTATCAACCTTTCTCAGGGCTTCCCTGATTTCGATCCTCCCAAGTTCATTATGGATGAGCTTGCAAGAGTAGCAACAGCAGGCCCTCATCAGTATTCTCCCACATGGGGTGCTTATAATTACAGAGCTGCCGTAGCAAAGAAGGTAGGCACATTTATGGGAATTGAGCTTGATCCCGACAAAAATGTTATCGGCACAATAGGCAGCACAGAGGCTATGATGGCAACAATGATGGCTATTTCAAATCCCGGAGACAAGATAGTTATCTTCTCCCCCTACTTTGAAAACTACGCCGCACAGAGCCTTTTTAACTCAATTGAGCCTATATTCATTCCCCTTGATCCTCCTGCATTCACCTTTGATGCAGACAGACTTGAGGAGGCCTTCAAGGATCCTAAAACAAAGGCTATGCTTCTTTGCAATCCCTCTAACCCCTCAGGCAGAGTATTCACAAGAGAGGAATTACAGACAATTGCAGATCTTGCAATAAAGTATGATGTTATCATTATCACCGATGAAGTTTATGAGCATATCATTTTTGAGCCTCATAAGCATACATATATTGCTTCTCTTCCCGGAATGTGGGAAAGAACCATCTGCTGTTCATCACTTTCAAAAACTTATTCTATCACTGGCTGGAGACTCGGTTATATCGTAGCCTGTGAGGAGCTTATGGACCGCTGCAAGAAGATCCATGACTTCCTTACAGTATGTGCCCCCTCTCCCCTTCAGGAGGCTGTTATTGCAGGCCTTGAAGCACCAATGTCATATTACAAGGAGCTTCAGGATCACTACACTCATATGAGAGACATTTTCGTAGGCGGTCTTCGTGACCTCGGTTGGCAGTTCTCAGAGCCCGAAGGCTCATACTTTATGATGGTTGACATCTCCGAATTCCAGAAGGGCAGAACAGATATTGAATTCTGCGAAGAGCTTGCATATAAGGTAGGCGTTGCAGCTGTTCCCGGCTCAAGCTTCTTCAAGGAGGATGTAAACCACCTTGCGAGATTCCACTTTGCAAAGAAGGATGAAACACTTTATGAAGCCCTTGAGAGACTTTCAAAAATCAAAGAGCTGATGTAATACGATCCATGAATCAATTAAGGCACTCCATAACGGAGTGCCTTAATTGATTTATTATCATAAATTAGTTGCAAAACAGATCAATCGTCAACTGCCTTGTAGTAGTTTCCGTTTCCATCTATGTATGTACCGTTAAAATCACTGTTTCTCAGCATTAAAGAACTGCCGTCTCTATTTACATAATACTCACCGTTTGCACCTTTTACCACATCATAGATTTGACCTGTACTCGGATCAATAAGTGCAGAAGGCATACCTCCGGAAGCTGTATTGTTCATAGCGGCTCCGCCAAACAGAAATACTGCAACGGCAAAAACTATTATAAAAGCAAGTGTCCATACACCCAAAGATGCAATTGCCCCAAATCCGATATGCATAATTGAAAACAGAATACCGTAAATAGGTCCGAATGAAATCAAGTTCCATATAATAACAGCGATACAACCAATAACAGCTGATACCACGACATACTTTTTAGGAAATACATCAATTTCAACATTGAACATTGCGAGCACACCGTATACTGCCGGAACAATAGCAACAATTGCCGTTTTTATTACAGAATGTGCAGCAATTCCGCTTTGATTTTCTATTCTTATACAAGCTTTTACTACCTTATAGAATAAAAACAAGGCAATTAATATGCCGACCACGATACCTAATAACAAAACAGCATTCTCAGCACTGACTTCTTCTGTTAATAATGATTTTATCTTATCAGCCATCAGTTTCTTCCGTTTCTTTTCCGATAACGAGACAATCCTGTTTTTTTGCAAGAACTATGATACCTTTTATTGCATAAACTATAGATTTGAAGCTTTCAATAACAGATGAAAGCACAGGAATAGGGGCAATAATTCCAAGCATTATTTTTCCGAAATTAAAACTCATACCAAATATGGAGATCGGCAATAAAACTAACCCCGCAGGAATCATTATAGCGGCATACCACAACTGTTCACTGCCGCTGAACATTGCAGGAATCAATAAAGCAAGCGTCATTATTACTCCAAGCACTATGCTGACAATTAATCTCTTTTTTAGTTGTTCTCTTGAATACTTTTTCATAGTTATTTTTCCGAGGCAGAAAAAATCTCGGTACTCTCCTTTTTCAATTATTATAAATTTCTGCACCAATATAATATACTACCAGTAATAATTTGTCAATACTATTAGTAAGTTTTTATTTATATTCGCAGGCATTATAATGTAGATAAATATATGAAAAGAGAGACTGTAATGAAAAAGAATATCAATCTTGAAATAGGAGAACGAGTAAGATTGACCCGTGTTGCACGTGGTTTTTCAAGAGAAGAGCTTGCTGAATATCTCGGCATTTCTACTTTATTTCTCGGTTATATTGAGTGTGGCCAAAGAGGCATGTCACTCGGCACGATGCAAAATATGTGTAAAATACTTAATGTTTCGGCTGATTATCTGTTAATGGGAACGAAGAACAGTGAGAATATATATCAGGATATATATAATGCCATAGTAGAATTGGACAGTAAGTATTATCCTTTAGCAATCGACAGCATTAACAACTTAAAAAGGATGATCACAATTGCAGAAATGAAAAGTAAAGAAATGTAAAAAATATAAGGTATACAACCCGACTTTAATGGTTGTATACCTTTTATTTTTTTGATTGTCGATCAATAACCGTAATACTTAAGCCATTTTACATATAACGGCATCCATTCATCGGCAAGAGGTTGATTTTCAGCTCTTCCGAGACCGTGTCCGCCATACGGGAAGATATGAAGCTCACAGGGAATTTTGGCTTTTATAAGTGCTGAAGCAAAACGAAGAGAACATTCAGGATCTACAGCGGTATCCTCTGCCGTATGCCATAAAAATACGGGCGGCGTATCGTTTCTTACAATGTTTTCTGATGATAAGCTCTTTATCATATTTTCATTTGCGTTCTTGCCGAGAAGATTCTCCAATGTGCCCATATGTGTTATTTCGGGATCTAATGAAGCTACAGCATAGCACGGCGCCGCAGTATCGGGACGGGAGGACACAGCATCAATAACGTCTGCGTTTTTATTTCCGTAATCAAAGCGCAGAGCAGTCATACAGGTAAGATGGCCGCCTGCTGAAAATCCCATTGTGCCTATTTTATCGGGCGCAATCCCCCACTCTTTTGCATTATATCTTATAAGACGGATAGCTCTTCTTGCATCCTCTTCCATAACGGGATGCTTATAGGGAGCAATTCTGTAATTGAGATATGCGGCTGAGATACCGTTATCATTAAGATATCTGCATATTGCATCCCCCTCATGGTCTATACAGACAAAGCCGTAGCCACCGCCGGGAATAACAAGAACACAGCCGTTTTCCTTACCGTTATCAAGAAAATACTCCGTAATTGACGGTGGATCCTGATTAAAAGTCTCATTAAAATACGGAACATCACTTTCCCAGAGATATATCTTTTTTTTCATACTGTCACCTGCTTATTTCTTTATAATCTGATATTAACATCAGTAGCATATAAAGTCAAACAAAAAAAGGAGAGAAGCCGAAACTTCTCTCCCGAAAAAGTTATATTTAACTTATTTAACCATGCTTGCGATTTCTGCTGCGAAATCGTCAACCTTCTTCTCAATGCCTTCGCCCTTAGCAAAACGAGTGAAGCTCTTTACAGAGATCTCTGCGCCGAGAGCCTTTGCAACTGAAGCAACATAGCCCTTTACATCGCCGTCAAAGAGGTCTGAACGAACGAATGCCTGCTCAAGAAGACAAACTTCCTTAAGCTGCTTGGAAAGACGGCCCTGTACAAGTCCGTTGAAGATCTTATTCTCAACGATCTCAGCCTTCTTTGAAACTGCTGTTTCTGCAAGTGTAGCATAAGCTTCCTTGGAAATGAAGTTAAAAAAGTTCTTTCTCTGCTGCTGATCAAGTCCCTGATAAATAGCAATGTCCTCATCGCTCCACTTCTTAGTATCAATAACCTCAGCAATAAGGCTGTTGAGAATGGGAAGAGGAAGAGAATCAGGCTTATTAAGAGCACTTTCAACAGTGATGTTTTCCATCTTAGCAAGCTCTTCTGCAGAGAGATCGCTCTTGCTTAAATATTCGGGGCTCATAGCTGCAACCTGCATTGCAACATTCTTACCCATATCTGCAAACAAATCCTTTGCTGCTGTTGCATCGTCTGTATCAAATGCAACGATAACACCAACGGAGCCGCCTGCGTGGATATAAGTTGCTGTGTGTCCTTCAACAACAGCAAATCTTCTAACCTTAAGATTCTCACGAAGTGCAAGGAAAACCTCCTGAACCTCCTGCTCAACTGTCATCTCGGAATCTACTGCCTTTGTAGCAAGAAGAGTATCAAGATCAGCGGGCTTTGCTGCAAGAACTGTCTTAGCAACCTTAGCGGAAAGCTCTACGAAGGGAGCACCCTTTGCAACGAAGTCTGTTTCGCAGTTAAGCTCAACAAGAACACCTGCTGTAGCATCGGAGCATGTAGCAACGATACCTTCTGCAGCAACACGGCTTGCCTTCTTAGCAGCGGAAGCAAGTCCCTTTTCTCTGAGAATATCAATAGCCTTGTCGATATCACCGTCTGTTTCAACAAGAGCCTTCTTACAATCCATCATACCAACGCCTGTCTTCTCACGAAGAGCCTGAACGTCTTTAGCTGTAAATGCCATTTTTATTTCCTCCTGATTTATGATTTAATCTAAATAAAGCCCGCACATTGTACGGGCTATTAAAATTATTCAGCAAACTCTGCAGTTTCTTCAACTGCTGCTTCCTCAGCCTCAACGGGAGCTGTCTCGCCCTGTCTGCCTTCGATAACAGCGTCAGCCATTGCACCTGCGATAAGCTTAACTGCTCTGATAGCATCGTCATTACCGGGAATTACATAGTCAACTTCATCGGGATCACAGTTTGTGTCAACGATAGCAACGATCGGAATACCGAGCTTCTTTGCTTCAAGAACTGCGATTCTTTCTTTTCTGGGGTCAACAATGAACATAGCAGCGGGCTGCTTCTTCATGTTTGTGATACCGCCCATAAACTTTTCGAGCTTCTCTCTTTCGAGCTTAAGCTTGATAACTTCCTTCTTGGGGAGAAGATCGAATGTGCCGTCTTCTTCCATCTTGTTAAGCTGCTCAAGTCTCTTGATTCTTCTCTTGATCGTGCTGAAGTTTGTGAGCATACCGCCGAGCCAACGTGCATTTACGAAGGGCATATCGCAACGCTCTGCCTCTTCCTTGATGGAATCCATAGCCTGCTTCTTTGTACCTACGAAAAGGATCTCGCCGCCGTCTGCTGCGATCTCACGGATAAACATATAAGCTTCTTCAAGCTTCTTAACGGTCTTCTGAAGATCGATAATGTAAATTCCGTTTCTTTCTGTGAAAATGTAGGGAGCCATTTTGGGGTTCCATCTTCTGGTCTGATGACCGAAGTGCACACCTGCTTCAAGCAGCTGCTTCATTGATACTACTGACATATTTTTTTCCTCCTTTGTTTAACCACCGCAAGGATATATCTCTCAAAGGGACAAAGGCTATGTCAAACCTCTGCACACCCTCATTGAAGTCCCTGCGTGCGTTTTGCTCAAAAATTATATCACAGAGTATTGCATAATTCAAGTGCTTTTTAAACTTTTTCTTACAAAAAAATCCTGCTTACGGGCGGCGATTTTTGTTGACAATTCACTATAGTTATTATATTATAATAATAAGGAGGTGATGCACAATGGTTGAATACATGGTTTGGATCTGGCTTGCCCTTCTTGCCCTTCTCGTTATTGCGGAAATAGCAACGGTTCAGCTTACAACGATATGGTTTGCAGGCGGTGCACTTGCGGCCATGCTTCTTGCGGCATTCGGAGTTAAAAGCATATTGATCCAGGTCGTTGTTTTTCTTGCAGTATCTGTTATCCTGCTTATTGCAACGCGCCCGTTGGTCAAAAAATACATCAACAAAAAATCACAGCCGACCAACGCTGACAGATGCATCGGAGAGAAGGCTGTCGTCACAGCGGAGATAAACAATCTTCTCGGTCAGGGTGCAGTCAAGGTAAACGGAATTGAATGGACAGCACGTTCTGAAACAGACCGTATCATCCCTGCCGACACAACAGTTACTGTAAAACAAATTGAAGGCGTAAAGCTTATTGTAGATTAACGGAGGTAATTTTATGGAAATACTTATTCCTATTCTTGTAATCGTTGCACTTGTGCTTGTTGTTCTTATACTGAATATAAAAATTGTTCCTCAGTCAAAGGCATATGTTATTGAAAGACTCGGTGCATATAATACCACATGGCAGACAGGCTTTCATTTCAAGATTCCCGTACTTGAAAGAATCGCAAAAATAGTTTCCCTTAAAGAGCAGGTTGCCGACTTCCCTCCTCAGCCCGTTATCACTAAGGATAATGTTACAATGCAGATAGATACGGTAGTTTTCTATCAGATCACCGACCCCAAGCTTTATTGCTACGGTGTTGAAAGACCTCTTGCCGCTATCGAGAACCTGACAGCAACTACACTCAGAAATATTATCGGTGATATGGAGCTTGACCACACTCTCACATCCCGTGATACCATCAATGCAAAAATCAGAGTAATTCTTGATGAAGCAACAGATTCATGGGGCATCAAGGTAAACAGAGTTGAGCTTAAAAACATCTTCCCGCCCAGAGAAATACAGGAAGCAATGGAAAAGCAGATGAAGGCTGAAAGAGAACGCCGTGAGGCTATACTTAAGGCTGAAGGTGAAAAGGCAGCTGCAATTCTTGTTGCCGAGGGTGAAAAGGAATCAAGGATCCTTTCCGCAGAGGGTGAAAAGCAGTCTGCAATTCTTCGTGCAGAAGCTGTTAAGGAAGCAAAGATCAGAGAATCCGAGGGTGAAGCTCAGGCAATTCTTGCCATACAGGAAGCAACCGCCAAGGGTATCGAGCTTATCAACAATTCTAATCCTACTCAGGCAGTGATTACCCTCAAGAGTCTTGAAGCTTTTGAAAAAGCGGCAGACGGTAAGGCTACCAAGATCATCATTCCTTCAGAAATTCAGGGACTCGCAGGACTTGCATCAGGTCTCAAGGAAGTTATATCAGAATAATCCCCATTAGGGCATCGGCTATCCGATGCCCGTTTTTTTGTTATAAGCAAAATTATTATCAGTATTAATTAATGCTTTTTTAATTTATTATTGTTAATTACTTGACAATTACTATAATAAGGATTAAAATTTAAAAAAACATAAAAAGGGGCTGTATTTATGCTCAAATACATTCTTTCATTGGATCAGGGCACCACAAGTTCAAGAACAATAGTTTTCAATAAGCAGGGTGAGATCGTATCAAAGGCTCAGTACGAATACGAGCAGATATATCCCAAGGCAGGCTGGGTAGAGCATAATCCTGAGGCGATCCTCAAAAGCCAGCTGCGTTCACTTGCAGATGCTCTTATTGACGGCGGTATCGAAGCCAAGGAGATTGCCGCAATAGGCATTACAAATCAGAGAGAAACAACCGTTTTATGGGATAAAAGAACCGGAAAGCCTGTATACAATGCTATTGTATGGCAGTGCAGAAGAACAGCTGCTATGTGCGAGCAATTAAAGGCAGAGGGGCTCGGAGATTATATCAAGGAGCATACCGGTCTTATTATTGACGCATATTTCTCTGCAACAAAAATAAAATGGATATTGGATAATGTCGAGGGTGCAAGACAGCTTGCTGAAGAGGGCAACCTTCTTTTCGGAACTATTGACACCTGGCTTATCTGGAATCTTACCGGAAAGCGTGTTCATGTAACAGACTATTCAAATGCATCAAGAACTATGCTTTTTGATGTAGATAACCTTTGCTGGGATAAATATTTATGCGAAAAGCTAAACATTCCCATGTCAATACTCCCCCGCGTTGCTCCTTCAAGTGAGGTATACGGAGCTGTTGCACAGGGCATTCCCGGAATTGAAGCACTTGCAGGTATTCCCATATGCTCCGCCATCGGTGATCAGCAGGCCGCTCTTTTCGGTCAGGCATGTTTTAACCCCGGACAGGCAAAAAACACCTACGGAACAGGCTGCTTCCTTCTTATGAATACAGGTAAGGAAAGAGTACATTCAAGAAATAATCTTGTTACGGGTATAGCCTGGGGTATCGGTGACAGCATCGAATACTGTATTGAGGGCTCTGCATTTAATGCAGGCTCTGTAATTCAGTGGCTCAGAGACGAGCTTGAAATTGTTGACAGTGCTCAGAAATGCGATAAATACGCAGAACAGGTACCTGACTCAAACGGAATCTATCTCGTACCCGCTTTTACGGGACTCGGCGCCCCCTATTGGGATATGTATGCAAGAGGCTGTCTTGTAGGACTTACAAGAGGCGTAAACAAGAGACACATTTGCAGAGCCGTGCTTGAATCCATCACCTTCCAGATGACAGATCTTCTTGAGGCTATGAAGGCAGACTCAGGTATTGAGTTGCAGGAGCTGAGAGTTGACGGCGGCGCAAGTGTCAGCAACATAATGATGCAGATTCAGGCTAATATGATCAACACACCCGTTAACCGTCCGAAATGTGTTGAAACCACAGCTCTCGGCGCTGCATATCTTGCAGGCCTTGCAGTAGGCTTCTGGAATACAATGGATGAGATCGAAAAAATAAGAGAGGTCTCAAAGGTATTTACCCCCGAAATGGATAAGGATACAAGAGACAAGATCTACAGCGGCTGGAAAAAAGCAGTAGAGCGCGCAATGAAATGGGAAGATCCCGCAGAACAGGAATAAGGAAAACTAAACCACTATGGATATAAAAGCAAAATCACTGAAGCTTCACAAAGAGCTCAAAGGAAAGCTTGAGATAAAATCAAGAGTTTCCGTCAAATCAAAGGAGGATCTTTCCTTAGCATACACACCGGGCGTTGCTGAGGCGTGTCTTGAAATAAAAAAGGATCCTTCCCAGGCTTATGAGCTTACAAGAAAATGGAACACTGTAGCCGTTATAACAGACGGCACCGCAGTGCTTGGTCTCGGCGATATAGGTCCCGAGGCCGGAATGCCGGTAATGGAAGGAAAATGCATACTTTTCAAAGAATTTGCGGATGTTGACGCAATCCCCATATGTATTGACTCCAAGGATCCCGAGGAAATAATAACGACAGTAAAGCTTATTTCAAAAAGCTTCGGCGGAATAAATCTTGAGGATATTTCCGCTCCGAGATGCTTTGAAATAGAAGAACGCTTAAAGCAGGAATGTGATATTCCGGTTTTTCACGATGATCAGCACGGCACTGCGATCATTGTTACTGCAGGCATAATAAATGCCCTGAAATTAACGAAGAAAGCAAAAGAAGACTGCACTGCCGTCATTTGCGGTGCCGGTGCGGCAGGAACGGCAATAGCACGGATGCTTACGGCATTCGGAATCGGAGATGTCACTGTCTGTGACAAAAACGGAATTCTAAACAGAAACGATGCTTCTCTTAATGCCGCTCAGAGCTCACTTGCAAAAATAACAAACAACCGCCTTCTTCAAGGCTCTCTTTCAGACGCACTGAAGGGTGCTGACATATTTGTAGGTGTTTCCGCACCGGGTATAGTAAGCAGTGAAATGATAGCATCAATGAAGGAAAACAGCATCGTTTTTGCAATGGCAAATCCCGTTCCCGAAATAATGCCCGACATTGCTAAAAATGCAGGTGCCGCAGTTGTCGGCACAGGCAGAAGCGATTTTCCGAATCAGGTAAATAATGTACTTGCTTTTCCCGGAATATTCAAAGGAGCTCTTTCGGTAAGAGCATCTGACATCAATGAGGATATGAAGCTTGCGGCGGCAAACGCTATAGCCTCTCTCGTATCCGACAATGAGCTTTCATCAGATTACATCCTCCCACACGCATTTGACGAAAGAGTCGGGGTAACAGTAGCAAAAGCCGTAGCCGATGCCGCAATTAAAAGCGGTGTTGCACGCAAAATAGATTAAACAAGATATAAATAAAAGGAGATAATTACCATGGCAAGAGTTTACAATTTTTCAGCAGGTCCCTCTATGCTTCCCCTTGAAGCATTAAAAAAAGCTCAGGCAGAGCTTCTTGATTATGAAGGAAGCGGACAGTCCGTAATGGAAATGTCACACCGTTCAAAGGTATTTGATTCGATCATCAAGGACGCAGAAAAGCTTATGCGTGAAATAATGAATATTCCCAACAATTACAAGGTTCTTTTCCTTCAGGGCGGTGCATCATCACAGTTCGCAGCAATCCCCATGAACTTTATGAACAAAAACAATAAGGCTGACTATATCGAAACAGGCGTATGGGCAAAAAAGGCATTCCAGGAAGCAAAGAGATACGGTAACGCAAGAGTAATCGCTTCCTCTGCAGATAAGACCTATTCATACATTCCCAAGGTAACAAAAGAGGATATCGATCCCGAGGCAGACTATGTTTACTATTGTATGAATAACACCATCTACGGAACAAAGTATCCCTATATTCCCGAAACAGGCGATGTGCCCCTTATTGCTGATATCTCATCCTGCTTCCTTTCCGAGCCTCTTGATGTAACAAAGTTTGCAGTAGTATACGGCGGCGCACAGAAGAACATTGCTCCTGCAGGTCTTACTGTTGTTATCGTAAGAGAGGATATGCTCGGCAACGCAATGGATATTACGCCCACAATGTTCAATTACAAGATTCACGCTGACAACGATTCTCTTTATAATACTCCCCCCTGCTTCACTATTTATATGTGCAAGCTCGTTCTTGAATGGATCAAGGATATGGGCGGACTTGAGGCTATCAAGGAAAACAACATAAAGAAGGCAAAGCTTCTCTATGATTTCTTCGAAGAATCAAAAATGTTCAAGAGCGTTATCCCCGTTGAGGACCGTTCTCTTATGAATATTCCCTTTGTAACAGGCAACGAAGAACTTGACGCAAAATTCGTAAAGGAATCAACCGCTGCAGGCTTTATCAACCTTAAAGGTCACAGAACAACAGGCGGTATGAGAGCTTCCGTTTATAATGCAATGCCCATCGAGGGTGTTGAAAAGCTCGTAGAGTTTATGAAGAAATTTGAGGCAGAAAACGCCTGATCTTAAAAGGAGTCCCCGTTATGTTCAATATACTTACACTTAACAAAATCTCAGCAAGCGGTCTTGCAAACTTTGATGCGGAAAAATTCTGCTGTGCAGATAGTTTCGACGCTCCCGATGCGATAATCGTAAGAAGCGCGGCAATGCACGATATGGAATTTTCCTCAAATCTTCTTGCTGTAGCAAGAGCAGGCGCAGGAGTTAACAATATTCCCATCGACAGATGCACAGAAAACGGAATCTGCGTCTTCAATACTCCCGGTGCAAATGCAAATGCAGTTAAGGAGCTGGTTATCTGCTCCCTTTTCCTTGCATCAAGAAAAATCGTTGCAGGCTCAAAATGGTGCGATACACTCAAGGGAAACGGTGACGGTGTTTCAAAGCTTGTAGAGAAAGGAAAGGGCAATTTCGTAGGTCCTGAAATATTCGGAAAAACTCTCGGTGTTGCAGGACTCGGCGCTATCGGCATCAAGGTCGCAAACGCAGCCAAGGCTCTCGGAATGACAGTCATCGGCTACGATCCTTTCATAAGTGATGCGGCGAAAGCTGCTCTTGATCCCGAAATTACCGTTACAGCAGAGCTTGACGATATCTTTGCTTCTGCAGATTATATTACACTTCATGCTCCTCTTAATGATTCAACAAGAGGAATGATCGGTAAGGAAAATCTCGCTAAATGCAAGGACGGTATCAGAGTTCTCAATTTCTCAAGAGGCGAGCTTGTTGATAATAAGGATATTATCGAAGCACTTGCATCAGGCAAGTGTGCGGCATATGTTACTGACTTCCCCACTGACGAGCAGTTAGGTACTGACGGAGTTATTGCAATTCCTCACCTTGGTGCATCTACTCCCGAAGCTGAAGAAAACTGTGCCGTAATGGCAGTATGTCAGCTTTCCGACTATCTTCTTAACGGTAACATCAAAAATTCCGTAAACTTCCCTGCTGTTACCCTCGAAAAGAGCGCAAAGCTCAGAATTACAGCAGTAACAAACGGTGATATAGCCGAAAGCATAGAAAAGGCTCTTTCCGAACAGGGAATAAAGGTTGTCGCTAAAGCAAGTGCAGTAAAGAAAGCAACCGGATATGCAATTTTTGATACAGAAGACGAAATCACAGACGAAGCAATTGAAACACTCAAGGCAGTGGACGGCGTTTGTGCAATCAGAATCATCTGATAATGAAAAATATCTATTTTGTTGAAGCAGGATTTTCCTTTGATAACGATGTATATCTTCCCTATGCAACGGGATGCCTTGCAGCATATATGAAGGAAAAAGGCTGCTTCGATGAAAAATTTAATTTAGGCGGCTTCATATACCGCAGAGAACAAACCGACAGTATTATCGAAAAGCTCGATGATCCTCATATTGTCGGTTTTTCTTGCTGTATCTGGAATTACCGTTTTAATCTTGAGCTTGCAAAAAAAATCAAAGAAAAGTTTCCCGCCTGCTTTATTATTTTCGGCGGTCATAATGTAAGCACAACAGATAACCTTTTGAAAAGATATGATTTCATTGATGCTTTGGTGTTTGGTGAGGGCGAAAAGACCTTCTGCGATACGGTAAATGCCGTTGACAGCAAAGAATTTATCGGAATCAATAATATCTCATTCCGTCAAGGCAAAAATATCTTTGTTACCCCCTATTCCCCCCCCTGTGAAATAGATGAGCTTCCCTCTCCCTATCTCAGCGGCATATTTGATGATATTCTGAAAAACGAGGATCATTCCTCCTTATTGTGTGTACTTGAAACAAACAGAGGCTGTCCGTATTCCTGCGCATACTGCGATTGGTGCTCAGGCAAAAAAGTAAGGCTTTTTCCCATAAAAAAGGTTTTCGGCGAATTAAAATGGTTTGCAGAGAATAAGCTTGAATACTGTTTTTGTGCCGACTCAAATTTCGGAATGTTTGAACGCGATATTGAAATTGCCGAATATGCTTCTCTTCTTAAGGCTGAATACGGTTATCCGAAGGTTCTCAAGACCTGCTTTGCAAAATACAGCAATGACACGGTATTCCGTATTTCAGAGATTCTTAATAAAGCAGGAATGGACAAGGGAGCAACACTTGCCTACCAGACACTCAGTGATACAGCCCTCAAAAACATAAACAGAACAAATCTTACTCTTGAGCACTTTTCGGGCTTATTGCAAAAATATAACAACGCTGGTATTCCCACATATTCGGAGCTGATATTGGGACTTCCGGGAGAAACAAGGCAAAGCTTCTGCGAAGGCATATGCAGGCTTCTCGAATCGGGACAGCACAATTCCTTAAGCATCTACTATCTTGAAATGCTGCCAAATTCCGAAATGGCACAAAAAGCCTTTGTCAACAAGCATAAAATATCAGCTGTTGAAGTGGAATTCAATCACATGCACAGCATAAAAAAAGAAAACGAAATAACGGAATTCTCACACATAGTACAGTCAACAGCTACGCTTTCAAAGGAAGACTGGATCTATTGCAATCTTTTTTCCGTATGTGTGCAATGCTTCCACGCACTCGGCTTTTTAAGATATTTTGCATTATATCTTTTCTATATCGAAAATGTGTCATATTTTGATTTTTATTCCTCGCTTCTGAGCTTTATCCTTAATTCAAAGGACACAATTATAAATAATACCTTTACTTCCTTCAAGGATAAGCTTTCTTCCTCGCTTTCGGGTGAATGGAATTTCACCGATCCCGAATTCGGAGAGGTTTCCTGGTCATTTGAAGAAGGTGCATATCTGAGATTTTTACAGCATTCCGATGCTGTACGAAAGGAGCTGTCTGTATTCCTTTCCCGTTATTTTTCAGATAAAGCACTGTTTTGTGAACTGGAAAAATACCAGACCAATATACTCAGATCCTGGAAAAGCAACCACACCGAAGCAGAATTCAGCTATGATTTCCTTTCATTTTTCAATTCACTTGAGCAAGGAAAAAAAGCAGAATTAATAAAAGAGAAGTGTGTATTCATTTTTAATTCCGTGAAGTATTCTTCCGCAAAGGTTTTTGCAAAAGAAACTGTCTGGTTCGGCAGACGCAAGGGCGCAACAATAATATCAAACAAGCCGAATTCCGATTCTTCAATTCAAAGAATCAATTAGCTTATATTTTCAGTTTTCCGCAGTTAATATGTAAAGAAGCTTATTTACAGCAACAAACAGAGATTTTCAGCCAAGTGCCTGAATTCTCTGTTTTTTTGCATAATTCCTGATTTTAGGTCCATTTTGTAATTTTTTTGTAATTATTTGAATTAAAGTTGACATATTCTTTGTTATAATGTATACTTTTAATTAAATTAATAAATATTTTGTATTAATTTATTACTTTTTTTGGAGATGAGATTATGATAAAGAAAAAATTATTAAAGGGTGATACAAAAAACACTCTCCGATTTATCGAATCAGCATTAGAAGTAATAATTCTTTCAGTAGTTTATTTTGCTATATGGAAATTATGCTACAGTGTCAACAGCTTCCCTGCATATTTAGGCAACGGCAAACTTCTTCTTACAGCTGTTTACGCTGTTCTCTGCTGGCTGTTTATAAAGAATTCCGACGGCTTCCGTTTCGGAAATCTTAAGATCTCAGAGCTCGGAATTGCTCAGTGGATAGGCCTTGCAATAGTAAATGTTATCACATATTTCCAGCTCTGCCTTATAGCAAATAAGATGATAAATCCCTTACCTATGATAGGACTTATGCTTGCGGATATGCTTATTGCAACCTTATTCGTTTTTTGCTATAACAACCTTCACAGACGCTTATATGCTCCTCATAATATGATAATGATCTTCGGCAGAGAAACTGCAGTCGGAATGAAGATCAAAATGGACAAGCTTAAGGAAAAATACCAGGTTACCAAGCTTATTTCCGCGGATGAAGGTCTTGATGCCATATGTGAAAAGATCAAAGACTTTGAATCCGTAATAATAAATGATGTTGAAGCAGAATTGAGAAATGATATTCTTAAATACTGCTATGAAAACGGAATACGCACATATGTTATTCCAAAAATCACTGATATCATCATGAGAGGTGCAAGTCCCGTAACAGCATTTGACACCCCTATGCTTCTTGTTAACGGCACAGGCCTTAATGTAGGTCAGAGATTTCTCAAGAGAGCTATGGATATAGCAATAAGCCTTATAGGTCTTATTGTTGCTTCTCCCATAATGCTTGTAGTTGCACTTGCGATCAAGCTTGAGGATAAAGGTCCCGTTTTCTATAAGCAGAAAAGAGTCACATTAAACGGCGATGTTTTTGAAATTCTCAAATTCCGCAGTATGATCGTAAATGCAGAAAAGGACGGATTATCAATTCCCGCGACAGGAAAGGATCCCCGTATAACAAAGGTCGGCAATATTATCCGTGCTACCCGTATTGATGAGCTTCCCCAGATAATCAATATTCTTAAGGGCGATATGAGTATCGTAGGTCCCCGTCCCGAAAGAGTTGAGCATGTTGAAAAATACAGTGAGGAAATTCCCGAATTTGCTTACAGACTCAAGGTCAAGGGCGGCCTTACAGGCTATGCTCAGATTTACGGCAAATATAATACAAGTGCATACGATAAGCTAAGACTTGACCTTATGTATATCGAAAACTACTCTATATTCCTTGACATAAAGCTTATAATTCTTACTGTCAGAATTATGCTCAGCAAGGAAAGCACAGAGGGCTTCGATGTAGCAGAGGCAAACGAAAGAAAATTACACAGTCTTCTCAATGAGCTTCACGAAAAGGGTTCAATTACTGAAGACACAGAAGAATAATCTCCTTATTAAAATAAAATAATTTCAGGAAAAACCGATGCAGATGCTTTTTCTGTATCGGTTTTTGTATTACAGAAAATTACTTTATATAATCAAAAAAACATAAAATTTCGCAAAACGGAAAGTAAGCATCCTCCGACGAAGTGCTCACAAAAAAACATTCCGCAAAATGCGTGCGACAAAGTCGTTTTCTTTTACCGAAAGCAAATATTTTAATTTTTAACCAACAAAGTACCTTTTTACGGACAATGGCCATATTAAAATAAAAATAAGGAATTCCTAAATTGCCAAAGTGAAGTTCGGATTTTCGAGGTAAAAAATGAAAAATACCCGGAGTTCACCTTGACAAAAGAGTATGGTATATATAGATATTTCAAGATTTTCAGAGCCTGAGGAAGCCGCCACCAACGAAGTTGGC
>JAFSGH010000007.1 GCA_017440965.1 Clostridia bacterium
AATCCTTCGGCAAGGTGCGAAGCACGAGCCGACATAGAGCGAAGCGGAAAAGATGCGGAGCATCTTCCTTCACATTTTCCGCAGGAAAATATTTCACCCGTCGAAGACGGATTTCACCGACGCAAAGCGTCGATTTCACTCATTCCGAAGGAATGAATTTCACTGAATCAAAAGCCGTTACGGCTTTTGATTCAACGGGTTCCATTTTCCGCTTATCCAGTGAACTATATAAAAGCCGAACAGCAGAATATTATGTGCTATCATACATCCCCAGGCGGAAACAAGCGTGCCTGAAAGGAAGGTAATGAAGATAAATGTGCCGAGTATCCTTACTCCCCACATACCGATGATGTTATACACAAAGGGCTTGACCGTCCGTCCCACACCCTGCATAATGCCCTCGATAATTATAGCGACACCGAAAAACGGCTCGGACAGAGCCACCATACGAAGCACGGTGACACCCACGGAAATAACCTCATCGGATTTTGAAAAAAGTCCCATCATAAAAGGAGCGAAAATAAAGAGAAGTCCTCCGGAGATCACCATAAGCACCACCTCGCTTATTACGGTGAGCTGTGCAAATTCCTTCATCTTTTTATTATCCCTTGCTCCCAATGCATTACCTGCAAGGGTTGCGGCGGCAGTCTGCATACCGTAGCCCGGGATATAAAAAGCAGATTCAACTGTGTTTGCAATGGTATGTGCGGCTGTTGCCGTCTCTCCGAGAGAATTTATCATAGATGAAAATGCAACATAGCCGAGGCACGTGCCGAAGCGCTGAAGCATATTCGGGAAAGCCACCTTAAAGCAGGGAGCAAGTATCTCCTTGTCGGGCATAAAGGAAACATTTTTCGGAGCTAAAAGAGGATGCATAAAGAATACGGCAGTAATAATTATTCCGCCAACGGTGAATCCCGCGGCGCTTGCTATTGCTGCCCCCTCAACACCGAGTCCCGCACCCCATACTGTAAGCCCTCCTATATTTCTTGTGGGATATATCAGTAAAAAGTTCAGGATTATATTTACGGTATTGACAACAACACCTGCATACATCGGAGTTTTCGTATCTCCCACCGAGCGCAGCACAGTACCGAAGATTATCGTAGCGGCTCTCGGAAGCATTGGTGCATAGATTATAAAAAAGTACCTTGCAGTAAGCTCTCTTATGCCCTCATCCACCTGCATAAGCACCGGCACGACACCGCTTAAGGATAAGGTCAGCACCGTAAAAAATACACCTGATACAAGCACGCTCAGTACACTCTGTGCCGAGGCTCTTTTAACTTTCAGAAGATCTCCTGCCCCGTGCTCCTTGGCAATAAAGGCAAGAAAGCCGACGCCAATTGCGGATATGGTGCTGTTCACAAGCCAGTTTATCGTAACCGTCGAACCTACCGCCGCCGTAGCCGATGTACCGAGAGAACCTACCATGGCCGTATCTATGTACTGAACCGCCGTCTGCATAAACTGCTCAAATATGGTAGGACCTGCCAGAGTGAAGATCACGGCAAGCATACTTAATGTATTTTTTCTGTTTTTAAGCATTTTTCTTATCCGAGGACGGTTATCTCATCGCCCTCATAAACCTTTCCGCCCTTGATAACTCTTGCAAATATACCCTCTCTCGGCATAATGCACTGTCCCACAAGCTGTCTTATCGCACAGCCGTCGTGACATTCCTTGCCTATCTGGGTTATTTCGAGAATGCTCTCACCCACCGAAAGCCTCGTTCCTACGGGAAGAGTATGAAGAATAAGTCCCTCTGTAGTGATATTCTCGGCAAAGACACCGTGACAGAGCCCGTCAGTGGGAAGTCCCTTTGATTTTTCGATGCTCTCCTTTGCAAGAAGACTTACCTGACGGTGCCATTTTCCTGCGTGGGCATCGCCCTCAAAGCCGAATTCCTCAATAAGCACTCCCGGATTTATCTTTACCTTGGGAGTTCCCTTTTTTTCACTGATATTCACAGATAATACCTTAGCCATTTTTATCCTCCTATGAGATTCAAGCCTCTGAAGCTGTCCCCGTCCTCAAAGTGATGGGAAGCAGGCTTTCTTAAAATTGCGTTTTCTATTTCACGGGTAAGTCTCTCCCCGTCATTTATATAGGGCATTACATCCACGGTCTCATCGCTTCCGAGACAAAGCTTTATCCTGCCGTCGGCAAGAAGCCTTATTCTGTTGCAAAGAGAGCAGAATTTACAGCTTCGGGGACTTATAAAGCCTATTCTTCCCTTAAAGCCCTCTGCGGTATAATACCGTGCCGCACCCTTTTCGTTATCGTGGACAGGCTCAAGGAAGGGAAATCTTCCCAGAAGCTCTCTTTCGGTCACGATAAGCCTTTGTTCATCCCCCTGCCTTGAAAAGGGCATAAGCTCAATAAAACGGACATCGCAGAAATTATTTTCGGCAAGCCTTATAAGCGAAGCCGCATCCTCATCGTTTTTTCCTCTTACAAGCACGGAATTTACCTTTACGGAGGAAAAGCCCGTATTAAGTGCCGTATAAAAGCCGTCAAGCACCTGAGAAAGCTTATCTGTCCCCGTAAGAGCTTTATATCTTTCATTATCAAGAGTATCGATACTGATATTTACTCCGTCAACGCCTGCGTTTTTTAATTCCTTCGCCATTTCGGAAAGCCTTGTACCGTTGGTGGTGATATAAAGAGACTCAATTCCCTTTACAGACCTTACTGTCTCTGCGATCTTTATAATATCCTCACGCACAAGCGGCTCACCGCCCGTAAGACGGACCTTTTTTATACCAAGCTTTGCGAAGGCACGGACAAATAAGGCTATCTCGGATACTGTAAGCTCTCTTTGCTCTGAGTCCTTCTTATGTCCGCAGTAGGAGCAGTTAAGATCGCATCTTCTTGTAAGTGATATTCTGAGATAATCTATTTCTCTTCCGAAATTATCCTTCATTTTTATAATCGCTCTTTCCGCCGCTCTTTTCGAGAAGCCTTATATCCTTTATGATCATACCTCTGTCAACGGCCTTACACATATCATAGACCGTAAGCGCCGCAATACTGACAGCGGTCAGAGCCTCCATCTCTATTCCTGTTTTATAGGTGCATTTTGCACGGGAGGTGATATAAAGCTCATCCTCACCGTTATTGTCAAAATCTATCTCTATCTTATCTATGGGAATATTGTGGCAGAGAGGAATAAGCTCATGTGTCTTCTTTCCGCCCATTATTCCCGCAACACGGGATACGCTCAGGGCATCACCTTTTTTAAGAGAAATATCAAGGATAGCGCTCAGCGTCTCCTTTTTCATCTGAAGAACAGCTCTTGCGGCGGCTCTTCTTTCGGTGACAGCCTTTTCTCCCACATCCACCATAACGGCCCTGCCGTCAGAGGTCAGGTGTGTAAAATTCATAAACTGTACCCTCCCAACGCTTCGATCCTTCTTCTGAATTCGTCGCTCTTAAGTATTTCGAGGAAAAGCTGCACCTTTTCGTCAAAAAATGCATCCTCGCTTATTATAAAATCGTATTCCTCACTACAGACGGGAATAAAATCAAGGTCATACATCTTAGCGGCGGAATAAATACCCAGTCCCATATCCGCATTTCCGTTTTTTATACCTGCGGCAACTGCCGTATGAGTAAATTCCTCGTTATAATATCCCTTGATGCTGTCCCTGTCAAGAGAATGCTTTTTCACAAGATATTCGCAGAGTATCCTTGTTCCCGAGCCGTTCTGACGGTTTATATATCTGCCCTTTACGATATCGGAAAAATCCTTTATTCCCAAAGGATTGCCCTTTTGCACCATAAGCCCCTGAATACGCTTTATGCCCTTAATAAGCCTTACACCGCCGTCGGGGAAATATTTTTTTATATAGCTTTCGTTATACTCTCCCGTCCTCTCATCAAGAAGATGCACCGCTCCCATATGAGAACAGCCTGTCTTAAGAGCGCTCACCGCTCCCATACTGCCCACATGAGAAGAGGTAAGCGAAACATCACAGGAGCTTCTTTTAAGAATATCCGCTATCTCATCAATAACAGGATCGTGGCTTCCCGTGACGATAAGCGCCCTTTCTATATGGGAAATATCCCTTAAAAGCTCTGCTCTTACGGTGCTTCCCGCATCAATGCCCTCAAGATCCTGAGGCACTCTCACTACGGCATCCGCCTTTGTGAAGCTTGTGATAACACCCGCACCGCCCGATATGGGAACGGCAACAAGGGATGAGCCGACCTTTCCGAGAGTAACTCTTACAAATTCCTCATATTTCAGCGAGGACACTATTCTTCTGCCGAGCCTTGCTTCAACCGCGGGAGCATTTTTATGCTCTGTTTTGTAATAAAGCTCCGACACATATTTTACTATCTCATTCATTATGACTATCGCCGATACGGGATAGCCGGGAAGTCCTATAACGGGAACATCGCCGATAACTCCGAGAACAGCAGGCTTTCCCGGCTTTACGGCAATTCCGTGAACTGCAACAGTGCCGAGAGACTGAATGATGGTGCTTGTATAATCGTCTCTTCCCGCAGATGAGCCTGCAAGCACGAGCACCGCGTCGCATTCCTTCACGGCAGTGCTTACCGTCTCACTTATAAGCTCCTTTTTGTCGGGCGTTATGGGATAGACCTTACTGTCACAGTCAAATTCTGAAAGCATCCCCGAAAATACGGTGGAATTAAATTCGATTATCTCACCCTTCCCGGGAGAAGCACAGGGAGATACTATCTCATCTCCCGTGGGAATAATTCCGAAAAGCGGCTTCTTTATAACGCTGACGACTGTCCTTCCGCCTGCAAGCAGAGCGCCCGCAAGATAAGGAGTAAGTCTTGTAAATGAGGGGACTATCATATCCCCCATACATATATCCTCGCCTATCTGTCTTACATTCATAAACGGACGGGCAGGGGCATATATCATCGCACTGCCGTCCTCGGAAAAAATAACATCCTCTACCATTATCACGGCATCTCTGCCCGAGGGAACGGGATCTCCCGTATCCACACTGTCGAATTTATCTGCAAAAAGCCTAACGGGCTCTCTTTCCGAAGCACCGTAGGTATCCTCCGAAAGCACCGCAATGCCGTCCATGGAGGAGGCATTATAATGAGGCGAGCAGATACCCGCATAAACGGCAGCTGCGGTTATTCTGCCGTATGCTTCAGCGGAGGGGATCTCCTCTGTTTTATATCCGAAGCCCTTTTCCGAAAGCAGGGAAAGATATTTTTCCCTCGCTTCGTTAAGAGGCATATTGTCAAGATAATTATGCTTCATCGGGTAAAATAGACCTCCGTTTCCTCACCGAGATATGCTCCCTCACGGTTTCTGTCAATTATTATATAGCCGTCACTCTCCGACAAAAGAGAAACAAGACCTGATTTTCCGTATACGGGATAACAAATATTTCCGTCTGTCCTTACGGGGATAAGCTCTTCTCTTCCGTGATTTGACGGAATATCCGTTCCCAATATATATTTTCCGCTTCTTACGCGGTTTTTTTCTCCTGTTATATTTCTTATTAACGGCAGCACGACTCTCAAGGCTGAAAAATATGCCGCCGCAGGGTGGCCGGGCAGACCGAAAACAGCCCTTTTCTCACATTTTCCTAAGATTGTAGGCTTTCCCGGCTTCATTGCAAGACCGTGAAACAGAAGCTCTCCCTTTTCCGAGATGATCTCTGCCGTCATATCCCTTGCTCCCTTTGATGAGCCGCCGGAAAGAAGCACTATATCACATCGGCTTAGCGCCTTTTCAAGCATATTTCTGAGCTCATCCTTATTATCTCTTACGATTCCGAAGCTTATCACATCACAGCCGTTTTCCTGCATCAATGCACAAAGCAGAACCGAATTTATATCTCTTATCTTTCCGAAGGCGGGCGTTTCGGAGGCTGAGACTATCTCATCCCCGGTGGAAATTATCCCCGCCACGGGCTTTTTAACACAGCTGATGTCTGTTTTACCCAATGCGGCAAGCACGCCTACGGCAGAGGAGCTTATCCTCTGTCCTCTTTCAAGCACCGTCTGTCCCTTTTTTACATCGTCTCCCCGTTTTGTCACATTTTCTCCGGGAGAAACACTTTTATTGCAAAGACACATACCGTCAAAGGTCTCGTCAGTATATTCGACCATAACTGCGGCATCGCTGTTTTCGGGCATCATACCGCCCGTGGATATTTTTATACAGCTTCCTCTTTCGGGAAGCCTCCCTGCCTCTTCACCCATAAGCACCTCACCCGCAAGCTTCAGCATTGCAGGCATATTCTCACTTGCTCCGTATGTGTCACGGGCATTTACCGCATATCCGTCAACCGTGGTGCGGTCAAAGGGAGGAATATCCTCATCGGCAGTAATATCCTCAGCAAGTATCCTGCCTGAGGCTGACAGCACACTGAGGCTCTCCGTTTTCAGCGGATATGAGAAATTCTCTTTAATTATTTCAAGTGCCTTTGAAGGAGTGACCACATTCAGCATCTCAGTATCTCCACATATCAACAAATTTTTTACCGAATTCGGTGGAAGGAGCCTTCAGCAGCTCATCGGGAGAGCAGTCCTCAACGATACTTCCCTTCTGAAGCATTATTACCCTATCAGCCATTCTTTTTGCCTGAAGGGGTGAATGAGTGGCAATTATGAGAGTACGCTCCTTCTCACTTATGTACTCTCTTACCGTATTTTCAATTATCTCCGTGCCCTCTATATCGACAGCACCCGTAGGCTCGTCAAGAAGAAGGATATCACAGTCATTGACAAGAATTCTTGCAAGCGAAAGCCTTGCACATTCTCCTCCCGAAAGAGTCAAGGCATTCTTTTTATAAAGCTCCTTGAGACCGACTCTTGAAAGAGCCGCCATTGCTCTTTCCTCTTTTTCGCTTTTTCTTCCCTTAAGAGAAAATGTAACATTTGAAAGCACGCTCATATCAAATGCAATAATTTTCTGAGGCATATAAAGTATTCTGCCTGAGGCTCTGACAGTGCCCTCAAAAGCTGTTGTGCCTGCAATAATTTTAAGAAGCGTGCTTTTTCCCGAGCCGTTTGCACCCGTAAGAGCCACCGATGAGCCCTTATTCACGGTAAGCTCCTTTATATCAAGCACCGTTCTTTCCCCGTATCTCTTTACGGTATTTTCACATCTTATCACTGTCTTTTCCTCCTTTTGAAAGAAGTGAAGCAGAAACATTCACGATAAGAGAGATTATAAGAAGCACTATGCCCAGAGCAAGCGCGAAGGTGAATTTTCCCTTATTGGTCTCAAGAAGAATTGCCGTTGTCATAACTCTCGTCTTCCATTGTATGTTTCCGCCTACAAGACTTACCGCACCCACCTCTGCAATGCTTCTGCCGAAGGCTGTCAGCACAACGCTGAGAAGTGCACGGCGGTTATGGATAAGAAAAAGAGAAAGTGTCCTTCCCCTTTTAAGTCCGAGGCCCCTTGCGGTCTCCTTAAGAGGATTTCCCGAAACGGACACCACGGAGGAGGTAAGACACAGCACCACGGGGGTTATCAGCATCACCTGAGCCACTATCATCACTTCGACCGTGAAAAGAAGTCCCAGTGAGCCGAAGATGCCGTATCTTGTGAACAGCATATAGACTATAAGACCTGCCACCACAGGAGGCAGGCCCATTAATGTGCTCGAAAGCTTTTTAAGCAGTCCCCGTCCGAAAAAGCTTCCCTTTTCAATAAGCACACCCAGAGGCATACCGATAAGGCAGGATATGAGAGTGCTGAAAAAGGACATTTTCAGAGTGACGCCTATAATCTGAATAAGCTCCTTATCCATAGAAAGGAGCATATTCAGAGCTTCGGTGAATTTTTCCACGGCTTAGTCTTCGATTACGGTAAACAGAGCCTGTCCGTACTGCTCCTCGCCGTACTTTGCAATAAGAGCATCAGCCTCATCTGAAAGAAGCCAATCTATAAGAGCCTTTGCACCTGCGGTGTTGACACCGGGGAGCTTTTCGGCATCGCATTCGATAACGGAATATGTATTCTTCATATCCTCACCCTCTGCAAGGATGATATCAAGCTCGGGAAGGCTTTCCTTATTTGCAAGGAAGGTTGCCTTATCTGTAAGACAGTATGCCTTCTGCTCATTAGCCATTGTAAGGCAGGCACCCATACCTGCACCTGCAGAAACATACCACTTATCATTGGCAGCATCGGGAGCGGTATCTCCCCAGATCTTAAGCTCAGCCTTATGAGTACCGGATTCGTCACCGCGGGAGATGAACTTCTGCTGTGAAGAGCTGATCTTCTTGAAAGCGGCAGCTGCATTTTCGCTGTCCTTAATACCTGCGGGGTCATCCTTGGGACCTACAACTACAAAGTAATTGAACATAAAGGGAATTCTCTCAACACCGTAGCCTTCGTCTACAAAAGCTTCCTCTGAAGCCTTTGAATGAACGAGGATAAGGTCTGCATTACCGTCCTTTGCCTTCTGGATAGCAGCACCCGTGCCTGCGGACTGAACCTCTACCTTATAGCCTGTCTTCTGCTCGAAAACGGGAAGGATAGCGGGAAGAAGTCCCGAATCGTTTACGGATGTGGTCGTTGACATACGGATGGTCTTACTGCCTGTCTCATCGGATGTGCCTTCCTCAGAAGCAGCAGTGGTGTCACTTACAGCTGTTGTTTCATCAGCTGCAGCTGTTGTCTCTTCTTCATTGCCCGCACAGGCAGCAAAAGAGAATACAAGGGCAAGTGCCATTAAAAGTGCGAGAAGCTTTTTCATTTTCGTCATACTCCTTTTCAAACACGGAAGGCGGGAAAATTTCTTTTATCCGCCCTTAGACCGATGGAAAAATATTTCGGTCACGGTTCCGCTTTTCATGCAGGTACTGTTTAGAAAAACGGACTCGGAAAGATGAAATGATCAACTTCTTCTGTATTATATATTTTTTCTCCGACAAAATCAATAAAATATGTGAATTTAGGCACTTAACACTTGTAAATTATTCTGATAATGTGTATTATATACTTGTGAAATTCTGAGAAGGAGGAGTCCTTGTGCTCTTTTCGGTACTGACCGTCAGCGACAGATGCTCAAGAGGCGAATGCGAGGATAAAAGCGGCGTGCTTTTATCGGAAATTTTATCCGCCCACGGCGAAGTAATAAAATATGACATCGTATCTGATGACATTGAAGAAATAAAGTCACGGCTTATTTATATGTGCGATGAATTAAAAAGCGATATCATATTCACAACGGGCGGTACGGGCTTTGCTCCGAGAGATGTGACTCCCGAAGCCACAAAGGCGGTTATCGAAAAAGAGGTCCCGGGAATTGCGGAGACCATAAGATACGAAAGCCTGAAGATCACCCCCAAGGCAATGCTATCAAGAGCGGCGGCAGGCATAAGAGGAAGAACACTTGTAATAAATCTTCCGGGAAGCCCGAAGGCGGTAAGAGAATCACTTGAAGTAGTCTTACCGGTGCTTTCCCACGCCGCAGAAACTCTGTCGGGAAATACAATTTCCTGCGGAGGAGACTACAAATGAGCAAGGCAGCTATACAAGGCTTTTCAGCGGATAATTTTACCTGCGCTGTTATAGGTGCAGGAGGACTCGGCTGTAATATCGCAGTCCATCTTGCAGGAGCAGGCATAAAAAGGCTCATCCTCTGCGACTTTGACAAGGTCAGCAGAGCAAATCTCAACAGACAGTTCCTTTATACAAATGAGGACATCGGCATTAAAAAAGTATTCGCGGCAGAAAAAAGGCTGAAGGCATATGCCCCCGAAACGGATATATCCGCTTTAGATATAAAGCTTTCAGAAAATAATATACCCGAGGAGCTTAAAGGCTGTGATATGATATTTTTTGCCGCAGACAACAAAAAGGCAAGAGAATGCATTTCTGATTTCTGCACAAAAAACAAAATACCGCTGATGTTAGGCGGTATAGACGGCTTTTACGGAAAGACTTACCTTTATATTCCCGATGAAACACCCTCTCCCAAAGAAGCGGGAATGCTTGACAAAAGAAAGCCGTCGGCAAATATTTCCGCCGCAGCAGGAGTAATCGGCTCCCTGCAGACGGCAATCGGCATACAGTATTTACTTACAAAGGATAATACCCTCGGCGGCAGGCTGACGGTTTTTGATAAAGACAGCTTTTCAACACTTGAAATAAAACAGAGAAAGAGGAAACGAGATGACAAAGCTTAAAGCCTATATGGGACACGTGCTCTTTGTGGATCTTACAAAAAAAGAGGTCAGCGAGTTCCCGTGGACAGACGAAGACAGAATAAGAACTCTCGGCGGAAAAATAATGGCGGCGGATATTCTTCTCAATCACATCCGTCCCGGCATGAAGGCATTTGACGAGGACAACTGGATAGTTATAACAACGGGACCTCTTACCCGTTGCGATTCCCCCTCCTCAACACGCTTCAACATTTCCACCGTATCTCCCCTTACGGGTATTCTTACATCCTCAAACTGCGGCGGCTCATTCGGAAGACGACTTAAAAAAGCAGGCTGGGATGCTATGATAATCACGGGAAGAGCCGAAACGCTCACCTGGATAGAAATTGAAAATGAGACCGTCACCTTCCACGATGTTCCCGAAAGAGCGGGACAGATGACGGGTGAAGCTCAAAAGGGACTTCCCTCCTCAACAGGTAAGCTCGTTATCGGCCCTGCAGGTGAAAACAAGGTGCTTTATTCCTGCGTATTCTCAGGTGAAAGAACTGCGGGACGCGGCGGCGTAGGTGCCGTTTTCGGTGACAAGAACATAAAGATAATCACGGCAAAGGGAAACAAGGAGCCTGAGATCCACGATCCCGAAAGGCTCAAAAAGATAAACGAGCAGTGGAGAAACACCCTTCTCAAGCATCCCATCACAGGCGCTCAGCTTTCAAAGCTGGGAACTGCGGGTCTTGTAGCACCCATGCAGGCACACAGAATTCTTGCAACAAAGAATTTCGGCGACGGAAGATTTGAGAGCTTCGAAAAGGTTTCGGGCGAGGAGCTTGCGGAAAAGCATCTTATCAGAAACGGCGGTTGCTTCTCCTGTCCCATGAAATGTGAAAGAAGAGTAAGATACGAGGGTAAGAACATAAAAGGCCCCGAGCTTGAGACTCTGGGACTTTTAGGACCTAATCTTCTCAATGACGATATAGAAAAGATAATCAAGTGGAATTACGAGCTTGACGAATTGGGCATTGATACCATCTCCGCCGCAGGCAGTGTGGCATTCGCAATGGAGCTTCAGGAAAAGGGCTTATGGGATTCGGGACTTCACTTCGGTGAGACCGACAATTTAAGTGAGGTTTTCCATGATATTGCATACAGAAGAGGCATCGGAGCGGAGCTTGCCGAGGGCACAAGAAGAATGAGCGAAAAATTCGGCGGTAAGGAGTTTGCCATCCACGCAAAGGGCATGGAGCTTGCCGCATATGAGCCAAGAGGTGCGGTAGGACACGGTCTCGGCTATGCTACTTCAAACCGCGGCGGCTGTCATCTCAACGCAGGCTACCTTGTAGTGCTTGAAGGACTGGGACTCAATATCGATGCATATACTCCCAAGGGAAAGGCAGGTCTTGCGGTCACCTTCCAGAATGTTATGGAGGCAGCCTCCGCAGCAGGCTTCTGTGTATTCACCTCATATGCAATACTTCCGCATTTTCTTGTAGGCAAGCCCACCTCTCTTATGACAAGATTTGTGCAGACCGTATTCAAGTATTCAACTCCCGTAATATATCTTGTTTCGAAAAATCCGAAGATGCTTAAGGTGAATATTCCTCTTGTTCAGTACCCCAGAGTAATGAACGCGGCGGCAGGCACTAAATTTACCGTCGGTGATTTCATTGCCTTCGGAAATTTCGGCTATAACACGGAAAGACTTGCAAATATCATACTGGGACTTCCTGTAGGCGAGGAGACAGATACTCTGCCGAAGCGTCTTACGGACGAGGAGCAGGTGCCCGGAGACAAGCGTACAAAGGTGCCGCTTCATAAGATGAAAAATGTATATTATGCAATGCGAGGCTGGAAGGACGGCGCTCCCACGATGAAGACTCTCAAAAAGGTCGGAGTCCGTATTCCCGAATGTATAAAGGAGGTATATCCTTATGGTAAAGGTTAAGATCTTCGGTGTTCTGCGCTCCACAACGGGACTTTCAGAGCATAACACAAGCGCTAAGACCGTAAACGGTATCTTTGAGGAAATTTCGGAGATAATGGAAAAAAGATACTACGAGGATATAAAGAAGCAGCAGGAGGACACAAGCGAATTCAAAAAGGAAAGAAATGCCGCTCTCACCCCTCACAAGGAGCTGAAATTCAAGGATGCCATCGTCTATGTAGACGGTGAAAGATGTATGAGAAAGGGAAAGAAGCTTCCCGAAAGCGGAGAAGTATGGCTCCTCTCCCCCGCAGCAGGCGGTTAATAAGCTCAGATCTCTTACGAAAAGCAAAAAAAACTGTCGGCACAGGGATATTCTTTTCCCCGTCTTTTCGTAAAGCACAATAAAATTTACATAAAATTCCCCCGCAGTCTCCTTAAACGGGCAGACTGCAGGGGAGTTTTTGCATATAAACAAGCCGTAGAGATTTTTATACACAAATCGGCAAGAGAGATTTATATATATAACTCTGCAAGGAAGATTTTTATATAGTTCAGCAAGGGGCTTCTCCCTTTACCATTTAACCGAAGGGGGTGATACGGTAAAAAGACCGCCTTTCCCGTATCACAAAAAATCCCTCTTAAGGTCTATCTCTTCTTTATTTTCCTCTGCTGCTTTTTATTCTCGGCGTCAAGCCTTCTTTTCTCATTAAGACTTCTTTCCTCCGTAAGAGAAAGCTCTCTCTCGGAATCAAGCTTAAGCCTTGCTTCATCATAATGACCGAGAATATCATCGATATTTTTGTAGCCCTCGGCAAGCCTTACGGTCCTTAATGCCGAAAGATAAGGAGAGGCTACTCTTGTATAACGGTTAAGCTCCCTATTTGCCTGTCTCATGGCAATTCTTCTGAGCCTTTTATTTTCGGGAGTATCATCGGGCATATTATAGGCTTCATCCAAAACAGCGCGGTCAAAGAATACCCTGCCGTCAGGATAATACTTATATGCAAGCCTTGCACTTCTCTTAAGTGCTCTCGCATTTCTTATCTCCTGTCTGCGCCATCTCTTCTCCTCCTTGTTATCGGATTCGGGAAGAAGAGCGGAAAGCCTTAAGGCTTCATCGCAAGCACCGTAGAAGCGTTCACTGCCCTGAGATACTATAAGCTCTGCCAGCTGAAGCTGACCCTTGCCGAAGGGAGTCGAAAATCTGTTCAGCTCAAAATTGACGAAATCCGCTATCTCTATCTCCTCATTGATATGAGAAGCCTCCCTGATATTCTTCTTTATTTCCTTTACGGCTGCAGCTCTTTGAGCCTTTTGCTCCGCTGTTGCCTTCGGAAGTCTCCTTGCCTGCTTCAATTCATTTTTCGGCACCTCGGTCTTCTGCCTGCCGCCGTATTCACGGGCACTGAACACAGCCTCACAGCCCTCGACAAAATTGCTGAGCTCTTCCTTGCCGGACTTATGATCCTCAATAAGCGTACGAAGTCTTATGACACGGAACATTGATTTCTGTCCCGTTTCGGTGACATCATAGAAAAGCCACGGGATGATATCAAGAGCCGCACCGAATACGGAAATGGTGATAAGCACATCCAGCATACTGTAAAGCACGCAATCGGGATTTTTCTTCTGCTCGCTGAGGGGCTTGTCGGGATCATAATCCGTATACACATCAAGCACGGAATAATCGCTTCCGTCATATCCGCATTTTTTGTACACCCACGGTAAAAACAGGCTTGTAAGCATACCCACGGCACCGTTGGCATAGGAGGATACCAGACCGAAGGAGCCGTCTATACGCTCGCCCACAAGATACTGCTGAGTATCGCGCATATCAGATTCTATAGCCTTATCTATGACTACGGCACAGTCAATGAATCTGTTTATGTAATTTATCACAAATAAGAATACCACCGCCAGCCTTGACTTATATGTAAGGCCTATGCCCGCAATAAGAAATACCTGCAGGATATTCTTGAATACCTTTATATTCTTCTTGCCGAAGGTCTTTATCATCTTCGGAGCAAATATCATTGCCCACAGCTGTGAGTTATGGCAGAGGGTATTGAGAAGTCCGTAGGTGGAGCTTTTCATAATATGGGCGCGGTACACAAGCATATCCCAAACATCGCCCTTGGCACCCTCAAGAAAATCGTTCCAGGCATCAAGACACTTTATCCAGAATATTCTGTTTCCCATAACGCTTCTGAGCGAATTTCCGAAGCTCATTTTTTCCATACGGCTCTTGGGAATAACAAGCCTTTCCTTTGTGCCGTAAAAAGCGGTAAGGGCAAGGGGAGCAAAAAGGGCAAGAGGAGTATATGCACCTCTGTAATAGGTCATCGTGTACTTTCCGTCAGTAGGAAGAATATCTACCATAAGAGGAAGATAAATATTAAGGAAGGTGGGAGCATTGCTGTAAATAACTGAGGTTATTGACATTATCTTTGCCCGCTCCTGAGTATTCGGAGTTATAACATGGACCATATTGGTAACACCCGTTATAAGCCAGCTTCTGACATAGCCCTGAAGCTGTCCGAGAACAAAAAGGGCGGCTATCATTGCATAACGGGAGACTCCGTCACGCACCTGCTCATAGGGAAACCACAGACACATAAGATTCAATATCATCAGCGGAACTGCAAGCTTTATATATACTCTGTATTTTCCGTGCCTGCTGTTGAGATTATCCGTCAGCCACGCATTGACGGGGGCTTGTATATAACCTATTATCTGACAGACATAATTCATAACAAGACACTCCGTATGAGTCATATGAAGAGTCTGAGCGGTAAAGGCGTTTCCCACGTTGAAGCCTATGGAAAACTGCACAACGAAATACTGTGCCAGCCAGCCGAGACTGAGCATTACTATTTCTCTGTAGCACACATATTCACCGGGACGGGGATTGTTCCAGTATATAACAATATCCTGAAGGATACCTTTTATCTTGGTTATTGCTTCCTTAAACACGGCGCACATCCTTAAATTAATTATTAATTGATTTTACCACCCATTATTCATTTCTTCAATTACCACATTCGAACAAAAACCTTGCCTTCCGTTTGTTTATTTTAACTATGCCGACTGCCGTTTACCTTGCATTTTCTCCTTATGACGGCTTTCCCCCCGCAAAAAAGCCTTTGCTGTATTAGCGAATTGAACACAAACGGTGAATAATCTGTTAATTTTCTCTTTTGTCTATTGTCAAAAGGAAGGATATAGTGTATCATATGTATGATCGTTAATTTTTTAACATTCCATCATTAATTATACGGAAAACCGTAAAAAATAAAAAGGAGATTCATTATGCAGAGATTTACTTTACCCAGAGACATTTATCACGGCAA
This sequence comes from Clostridia bacterium, assembly GCA_017440965.1. Lineage (GTDB taxonomy): Bacteria > Bacillota > Clostridia > Oscillospirales > Acutalibacteraceae > RUG806. The sequence goes on from JAFSGH010000007.1 coordinate 15,406, forward strand.
GGGCGCACTCGAGGTATTAAAGTCCCTTAAGGGCAAAAAGGCTATCGTTTGTGTCGGCGGCGGCTCCATGAAGAAGTTCGGCTTCCTTGACAGAGCAATAGGCTACCTTGAAGAAGCAGGCATGGAGGTAAAGCTTTTTGAAGGCATCGAGCCCGATCCCTCAGTAACGACCGTTATGAAGGGCGCAGAGGTTATGGCAGAATTTCAGCCTGACTGGATCGTTGCAATCGGCGGCGGCTCACCCATTGACGCTGCAAAGGCAATGTGGATAAAGTACGAATATCCCGAGATCACATTCCCCGAGATGTGCAAGGTCTTCGGCATTCCCGAGCTTCGTCAGAAGGCACATTTCTGTGCAGTTTCCTCAACCTCAGGCACAGCAACCGAGGTTACCGCTTTCTCAGTTATCACAGACTATGAAAAGGGCATCAAGTATCCCCTTGCAGACTTCCAGATCACTCCCGATGTTGCCATCGTTGATCCCGAGCTTGCAGAGACAATGCCCAAGAAGCTTGTAGCTCATACAGGTATGGACGCTCTCACTCACGCAGTTGAGGCATATGTTTCCACAGCTAACAGCGATTTCACAGATCCTCTTGCTCTTCACGCAATCAAGCTTATCAAGGATAATCTTGTCTCTTCCTATAACGGCGATATGAACGCCCGTGCAGTTATGCATAACGCACAGTGCCTTGCAGGTGAAGCATTCTCAAATGCTCTCCTCGGTATCGTTCACTCAATGGCACATAAGACAGGCGCTGCATTCGACGATTTCGGCGCACATATCATCCACGGTGCCGCTAATGCTATGTACCTTCCCAAGGTTATTGCTTACAACGCAAAGGAAGAGACAGCAAAAGCAAGATACGCAGAAATTGCAGATCACATCAAACTCGGCGGTAACACCAACGAGGAAAAGACAGCAGCTCTCATCGCCTTCGTAAGAGAGCTCAATGACGCACTCAACATTCCTCAGTGCATCAAGAACTACGGTGCAGACAGCTACTTCACAGAGCAGGGCTTCGTTCCCGAGGAGGTATTCCTTGAAAGACTCCCCGAGATCGCAAAGAACGCAGTAGGCGATGCTTGCACAGGCTCCAACCCCAGAGCTATCGACCCCGCACAGATGGAAGCTCTCTTAAAGTGCTGCTACTATGACACAGAGGTAGATTTCTGATTTTATCAGCACCTGAACGCTTACAGCCCTTCAGACTGATCTCTGATTTAATCTTGCGTTACCCTCAGACAGTCCTTCAGGCTGATCTCAGACAAAATAAACGCTTCGCCGTACTCCTGCGGCGAAGCGTTTTCTGATTATATAGGAAATTGCTCGCAATGTGAGTAATTTTGCTTATAACAAAAGGTTCTTCACGGAAAGCAAAAAAACAAAGACACCTGAGTTCTTCTCCGGTGTCTTTGACTTTAACAGTAAAGCTTTTACCGCTGTCTTACACGGCATTATCACCGTCAAGACAGCTTATTATTTTTCTTTTATATCCAAGGAATTCTTCGGTAAGACGGAAATCACCGTTTCGCGGCTTTGCTTCCCTTATGATTATTTCCTTTGTAATAGTGGCAGGCCTTCCCGTCAGGATGTATATTCTGTCAGAAAGAAGTATTGCTTCATCAATATCGTGAGTTATAAACAGAGTTGAAAGCCGTATCTTATTCATAATATCAAGATACCACTCATGCACGGAAGCCTTTGTAAGCATATCGAGAGCCGAAAAGGGTTCATCAAGAAGAGCGACCTTTTCCGAGAAAAGATAGGTGCGAAGCAGTGCGGCGCGCTGCTTCATACCGCCCGACAGCTGAAAGGGATATTTTTTCTCAGTCCCCTCAAGACCGAATTCTGAAAAATATCCTGCCGCCTTTTCTCTTGCAGCCTTCTTTTTTTCTCCTCTTATAACAAGCGGCAGAGATACATTGTCGATAATGCTCTTATGAGGCAGAAGCAGATCCTTCTGAAGCATATAGCTTATTTTTCCCGGCTGTCCCGTAATATTTTCGCCCTCAAAAAGCACCTCGCCGCAGCAAGGCTTACTGAGTCCCGCAATGATATTGAAAAGCGTAGTTTTTCCGCTTCCGCTGACACCGAGAAGAGCGACGATCTCGCCCTCATCAAGATGCAATGACACATCCTTTATGATGCTTTCATTTTCAAAGGATTTGGAAACTCCGTTAACTTCTAAAACAGACATATTTTTCTCCTGTTATTTTTTAGGAAGATAATCATTTGTAAAGCCGTGATCAAGGGGCACATTGCCCTCTGCAAGACCTTCCTTGTTCACCCACTGATAAAAGGCATTCCATCTGGTGCTGTCAAATTCGCCCCACTGTGCGGCATCTGCCTGATATTTATCGGCAAGATATTTCTGACTTGCAATTACAAGCTCTCTGTCAAGCTCGGGAGCAGCCTCAAGAAGTATATCTGCGGCCTTTTCGGGATTTTCAGCTGCATATTCATAGCCCCTTGAAACAGCTCTGAGAAATGCCTTTGCAGCCTCGGGACGCTCCTTCAGGAATTCATTTCCCGCAATAAGCACGGGAGTATAATAATCGAATACGGGATCAATATCGCTGAAGGCAAAATAATCCGTTTCCAGGCCCTCAAGCTCTGTCTTGACACCTGCCCAGCCGTAGAATACCCATATGGAGTCCACGGACTTTGTTTTAAGTGCAGATACCTCATCGGTAACAGTGCTGGGGATAAGTGATACCTTGGAGAAATCACCGCCGTCAGACTCTACCACGGATTTAAGGGTTGCAAGCTCAATTGCACCGTTCCATGTGGCATAGCTGTGTCCCTCAAGTCCTGCGGGACGGCTCATTCCCTCGTCCTTTCTTGAAATGATGCCCGATGTGTTATGCTGAATAACAGCGGCAACGGCAGTTACGGGAAGCGGCTCCTCGCCTGCAAAGGCGGCGGCAAGAGAATCCTGGAAGGAAATGCTAAAATCCGCCTTTCCTGATGCAACAAGCATAACGGAGCTGTCCTCAGGCGGCTGAGCTACAGAGACGCTGAGTCCCTCCTCAGCAAAATAACCGAGCTTTTCGGCAACATATATTCCCGTATGATTTGTATTAGGTGTCCAGTCAAGGACAAAGGTAATTTTTTCTGTTTCGCCGTTTTTATTTCCCGAGCAGGAGACAAATGCGGCAGATATAATAAGAACTATCAATAATATACTAATAAGCTTTTTCATTTTTTCTGACTCCTTTCCCAAGGGGTAGCCTTCTTATGAATAAGGTCAACAAGCTTCATCAGCAAAAGGCTTATAACGGATATAAGTATGATCACCGCGAACATCTTATCAAAGGAATATGCCTTTTTTACTCTTGTCATATAAACACCCAGGCCCGAAAAGCCGCCAAGCCATTCGGATATAACTGCACCGACAACGGCATAAGAGGCAGATATTCTCAAGCCCGAAAAAAACTGCGGCAATGCTCCGGGAAGCTTTATGTGACGGAAAATATGATTTTCGCCCGCTCCCATAGCACGAAGCAGATTGACTGAATCCTTATCACTTGACCTGAAGCCCTCAAGAAGCCCCACGGCAATGGGGAAAAATGTGGTAACGGTTATAAGTATTATCTTCGGCATCATCTCATAGCCGAACCATAATACCAATAACGGTGCTATTGCCACGGTGGGTACGGTCTGTGTGATAACGATAAGAGGATAAAAAGCACGGTAAAGCGGCTCAAACCTGTCCATAAGCACTGCGATCACAAAGCCGAGAGTAATTCCGCACAAAAGTCCGATAAATGCTTCCGCTAAAGTGACAAGGCTGTGCTGTGCCAATACGGGAAGCTCAGAGATCAGTGCAGATATGACTGACACCGGAGATGGTAGCATAAAGCTGTCAACTATCCCCAGCGAGCACACTGCCTGCCACAGCACGATCAGCACTATGACGGCAGACACTGACCATATTTTACTTGTGATGCTTTGAAACCTTTTTTTCAATCGTAAGCACTTCCCCATCCGGTCGGTAATTTATCTTCACATATGTTGATATTGCTTTTGCTCCCGCTCTTGCGGCAACTGTCTGACAGTTTTTCACAACATCCATCAACTGATCAAAATCTCCCTCAACAGATGTCTCAAGAGGTCCTACAAAGTAATTCAGTCCCGTAGATCTGATATAATCTATGACCTCATCAACAATGCGGATGACCTCATCGTCACCCGTTGCCTTGGGGACGACCTGAATTCCAATACTTGCATTCATTACGGCTTACTCCTTTTTTTTGGATAATTTCTGACAATCTCCTGCGTATAATGCAGATCACTCCGACAAAAGATCTCGCCCTGCAGCCGCGAACACCGAAAAAAATGTCATTCACCTGAGAAAGCCTCTTACGGCATCCCCGTCCCTGAGGCTCGAAAGCCAGGGGGGGCGTCCTTTAATACCCGACATCACCCGTATTCAGGCAATTTTCGGTATTAAAAGCTTTTCTCATATTATGCATCTCTTCCGGCAGTATCCTTTCTCCGAAAAGAAAAAAACACTCAGGCCGGCCAACCTGAGTGCAGTCATTACTTCAAATTTCTTTGAAATTATTACTTTCCTACGCCGGCATTATCCGGATCAGGTTCCCGGGTTTAGAGTAAAAACTCATTCTCAGCCGGCTCAATTACCAGCTCCCCTTAAATTGTCACCCTAATAATACAACCTTTCCCCCCATTTGTCAACAAAAACTTTCCCCCTATCCCCTATCC
>JAFSGH010000076.1 GCA_017440965.1 Clostridia bacterium
GAGTGCGAAATCTCTCAAGCTTGCAATAGCGCAGGAGGGGAGAAAAACAGTCCGGTGGACTGTTTTTCGTTGGGAACCCTCGCCGGGGGTTCCCAAGTGCGAAGCACAAAATGATTAAAGTGAGTAATATGATTCCCCAACTTTCCGTGAAGAACCAAATATTTTTTATACAGCAAAGCTCCCGCGACTGTAAAAGGTCACGGGAGCTGTTTTTTACATATGAATACTGTTTATCAATAATACATTTTCATTTTTGCTACTACGGGGAAATGGTCTGAGGGGTATATGCCGTTTATTTTTTCGGTTACTACATCATAGAGGCTTACGCTTTCGCAGTAGCTGTTTACAAAGATATAGTCAATGGGCTTGTCATTTAATTTATCCTGTCCCATATAACCGTGGTAGGTAGCACCCGTATCGGAAGTCTCGGCAAGATACTTTGTATCTCTGAAGCCTGCTTCAAGTGCTCTCTTATACATAAGATTTCCCTCTTTTGCATTAAGGTCGCCTGAGAAAACTATGGGCATATCGTAGGCACTTGCCTTTTCCGAAACAACGCCTATTGCCTCAACTCTTGAAATTGAACCTGAATTATCAAAGTGTGCATTGAAGTGCGCATAGGTAAAGCCTGTATTTATATCCCTCAGAACGGCAACCGTGCATATACGGTTTATCCAGGCATCCCAGCCGATGGACGGCTTATCGGGAGTCTTTGACAGCCAGAAGGTCTCAGTTGAAACAAGCTCATATTTTTCATTTTTATAGAAAACCGCACTCGCTTCGCCGCCGAGATCCTTATCTCTTCCGTGACCTGCATAGGAATATTCGGGAAGAGCCACAGAAAGTCTTTCAAGCCATGCCTCGTCCGCCTCCTCAACACCGAAGGAATCGGGATCGGCCCTGCGGATAGTCTCAACAACCTCATCCGTTCTGTTTTCGGGACTCTTTTCTCCCGAGCCCTTGATATAGATATTAAAATTCATTACGGTAAGCTCAACTGTAGCTGCATCATCAGCGATATCTGCCTCAGGAAGCACCGTCACGGGAGTAAACCACCCGCTGATAAATGTCATAATAAGTGCAAGCAAAGAACTGAAAATTTTCATCTGTTCCCTCTCCTTTCATATCGGATAATATAACACAAATAAATTCATTAGTCAAACTGCAGTTTTTTGCAGCTGATAAAACAGCTTAGGAAAATATCGGGAAGCTTTATTTTTTCACCCTTATCTCCCAGTCACCGAGGTCACCCTTAAGACAGGTGATATTTATATTGCCCTCAGAGAAGCTGATCCTTGCAAGAATACCCGGCAGGATAAGGGGGCAGGTAAGATCATTTGTTACGGGAGCAAAGGACAGCTTTTTGTTTTCAAAATCTACTGCCATGCCCGAGGCTGCTATAAGCGTGCTCCAACTTGACATGGGGCGGGTATAGTGATGACCGCATTCCCAGTGATCCCAGAAGGCGCCGAAGCTTAGCTGATTATTGTGAATTGAATCAATTACGGTGTCGGATATTCCGATATTTCCGACAGCAAGCGAAAGAGCCGAGAAGGCATAGCCAATGCCTGTCCAGACTGCTATCGTCTGACAGTTTTTATATGTATCAAGGCTGGTTCTTTTTCCCTTCGGCACGGTGGCATTGACAAGTCCCTGCTCGGGATCAAAATTATTACGGAATATAAATTCAAGCACTGAACGGACTCTTTCATCGGGGATATTCCCCTCAATGCCCGTCATTCTTAAAAACCACTCTCCGTCCAACTGGTCGGTCATAAGCGACTCATCGGTCTCGCCCTTATAATGCCAGAGATCATAGTATTCGCCGTTCCATAGCTTTTCTTCAAGAGACTTTTTTCCCTTTCGGAGAACGGCATTATATTTTTCGAAAAAGACCTTTTCCCCAAGAATATCCGCAATTATCGCGGATGCCTTAAGGGCGGCTAACCACAACACTGAGATATATACGGGAATCCCCTTAAAATTCCACGCATCATAGGTATTTCTTTTTGTATCGTTATCAGGCAGACCGTCATTATCCGTATCAAGCAGCTCCGATGAAGCCATTGCTCTTTTTACATTGTCCCACAGAGATAAAAGATAGTCTCTGTCACCCGTAAAGAGGAAGTCGCGAAGCACCATCAGCACAAACTGCATATTGATATCGACTCTGTCAAAGCCGTTATCAGAGCTTTTCATATCAGGCTTGAAGCAGTGATGCATTCTGCCGTCCTCACGCTGAAATTGCGCTCCCATTTTCATCTGTTTTTTCTGCAATTCGGGAAAAAGGCTGATAAGAGAAAAGGATGCGTGATAGGTTATATCCGTAGTATGAAGCCCGCAGAAGCCCAGCCCCTCCCACAGACCGAAGGCACCGTTTCTTAGATAAACGGAATCCTTTACAAGCTGTGAAAGATTTGAAGACCAGGAATCGGGATAAAGTGACGGCAGAGAGGTGCTGTAAAGAAGCTCAGAAAAACCGACGGCAGACTTAAAAATACTGTCAAAGCCTGCTTCAAGGGCTCTGTTTGCCTCAAGTGAGCTTTTATAGAGATTTTCATAATAATGCCCTATTCTTTCACCGTCAGAGTCGAAGTGCTTGGGAAAATACCAGGAGAGAATAAAGCGGATGCTTTTCTTTTCACCGGGCTTCAGTGAAATTTCCGAGCAAAGAGCGCAGGCGCCGAAATCCTCACCCCTTCTGTCATTCTGATTAAGGCACTTATCAAGGAAGAAAAGTTTATTTTCTCTTGTTGACAAAAAGTCAGGCTTGCAGTATAAAATACGGCTGAGTACTGAAGCAATAAAGGGATATTTCTTATATTTCTCACACAATAAATCAAGCTCGGCATCACTTAAGGCTTCGAAATTATCGGGTAACGGCTCAGGCTTTGTTCCGATATTTGTATCGGGAAGTCTGCCCGTTTCTCTGAAGCCGAAAAGCACTGATTCCTGAGTTACACCAAGATCGGAATCGGCAATAAATTCCTTCATAAAACGGTAGAAGGCGGCGGTGATATAAGACTTCTCTCCGTCTCCGTTCAACGAAAAGCAGAGATCTCCGCAGGAGGGCAAATCGGAAGGACAGTCAGGCTCTATAAAAACGCCTATACCGTCCCCGACGGAATGGAGTGAATTTCTGTTGCCTTCGTTTTGGTTTGCCACATCAGGCACAAGAGTACCTAAAAGACTTATCTGAAGCTCACCTGCTGTAGGGTTTTCCACGGTAAAGTCCATATAAAAGCCGGGCGTTGATGATATGTCGCTGTTATGAGGCACAAAGGGTGACACTGCTTTAAGCGAAAGCTTGCAGGAAAGCGCGCTGTCAATGTAATTTATGTCACAGACGGGAAATCTGCCGTCAAATTCAATTTTACTGACAGGCTTATTCCAGGAAAACATACGGTAAGTAAAATCATCGGCATCGGTCTTCATTCCGAGCTTTCTTATAACCGTATTTCCGTCAGTCCTCTTTTCTCTGACATAAAACGAAAGCGCACCCGTACTGTCCTCTCCGTCATCTTCCTTTCTCTCAAAGCAGACCTTTGTTATTCTCGGCTGATTGGCAATAAGCCAGGAATGAAACTCTCCGTCAGGAAAAAGCTCAACACTGCCCGCACCGATTCCGCCGAGGGCAATTCCGCTTGAATGATTTTTTGTCGTAATTATTTTCGCCATACAAAATCCCTCCCCATAGGATATATGTTAATTATACTATACTGTATGTTTTACAATAATACAAGAAAAAAAGGTTCTTCACGAAAAGTCGGGGAATGCTGTCGGCACGGGAGTGCCGGTGAAAAGTTTTGCGTGAGCTTTTTCAAAAGCTCACGGTGTCAATAGGCAGAGCCTCTTGTGACACTTCGCAGAGTGCAAAATCTCTTAGGCTACCAATTGCGAGGAGGGGAGAAAAACAGTCCGTGGACTGTTTTTCGTTGGAAACCCTCGCCGGGATCCCCAAGTGCAAAGCACAAAATGATTAAAGTGAGTAATAGATTTTCAAACTTTCCGTGAAGAGGGAAAAAAACGGCGTCTCCGCACGCATCAGCGGCCGTTTTCTGTGAGTCTTTCTCCGAAGAAAGTCTGCATTTCTCAAAAGGGATATATAATCTTTTTGCTTTGAAGGAAGGATTTTCCTATAAATCAAAAAAATCCCCTGTCCGAATAAACGAACAGAGGAATTTTTCAATTATTATCCGTACAGAATACGGGAATTATTTGCTTGCTTCTTCGATAGCAACGGCACAAGCACCTGTCAAGACACCTGAGGGTTGTTACCTTAAAATATGACCTGTACTAAGGTGTCTTTACCCCACTTTTTATGCCCAAAAACAGCACTTCTCATACCCTTCTGTATCTTGGTATATTTTTGTGTTGTAAAGTTTTGTAAAGTTTCACATGGCGGATTATTCTGTAAAGTCCGGAATGGAACACTATAGAATTAATCTATAATCTCATACGAAAAAGAATTGAAATTATGTTCTTTGCGAAATTCTACAGTATCATCCAAAACCTCATGCATTATGGCAAGCTGCTCGGCAAATTCTTTGGGCATTGTATGTTCACCTTTAATTATAACCTTATCAGCATCACATTCACTTCGCATCATATCCCAGAATGCATTCCAGTTTCGTCCTGTATCTTCATCAAAACCGAAAGCTTCCCTTATTCTTCGATGAAGCTCATCCCAGTATTTACAACCGGTTAAGTCCAATTCGACAATTTTCATTCGCACACTCCTTAAACTATTTCATAAAATGTTTCATAATGATCATAGGTTTTGGTGTATTTTTGTGTTGTAAAATTTTGTAAAGTCTTAAACTAAACCAAATAAATTCAATCGATTATTTCATAGGTAAATGGCTGATATCCGCGTTCTTCAGAATTCTTTTTGCTTCTTTCTAAAATTTCGTGCATAATTTCCAAATGTTTATTAAACACAGGGGCTAATGTGTGTTCGCCCTTAACAATAAGTTTATCTGCATCACATTCGCTCCACATCATATCCCAAAATGCATCCCAGTTTTTTCCATACCATTCCGGAAAGTCGAAAGCTTTTCTTATTCGTTCATGAAGTTCATATAAATTCTGACAGTTGCTTACATCTAATTCAACAGTTTTCATATAACTACTCCTTATACAATTTCATAAAAGGTTTCGTAATGATCATAAGATACAAAAATCAACCCATCATTCGACCAAACAATTCTTTGCGAATTACGTTTTCCTGTTTTGTAGTTAATATCTGCTTCATACCATATTCTGCCGACTGCATCAGGCAAATGCTTATTAGAATTATAGTATATTCCATTAGTTACCATTTTTCCTGGAACAAAGTTTGAAGGCCATTTACCTGATTTCCAGCCTTTTTTCTCTGCATCGGATCTACTGATATAATTTGAAGGTAATTGTTGATTATACATAATTGACCAATCAGCCCCTGAAACACCGTCAACAGTTGCGGTACCCGCAGTAATTGTTTCCAATGGCAAAATCTGACATCGGTCAAAAAAGTGAATTGGCGGTTTTGGTTCCGGGTTTTCTTTCATAGTCCAAATCTTACCGTGCAGTTCTTCACATTCGACGCATCGTTTCGTGTCATAAATACTCTTCCTGTATTTATAATTTTTGCTCGTACCGAGTTGTACCGCTAACTCTTCGCCATTAGCAGCAGCTTCTAAAACAGCTTTAATTAAACTCAATTTAATATCCTTGAAAATAAATTTTCCTTATGCACAAGAAATGTGAACATTTGTTCGGTTTAATTATATCAATTTAAATTTACCTTGTCAAGCCGAATTGTGTCGAGTATACATAAAAACTTTTCGACAAAAAAATCCCCTGTTCGAATAAACGAACAGAGGAATTTTTCAATTATTATCCGTACAGAATACGTTTAAATTATTTGCTTGCTTCTTCGATAGCAACTGCACAAGCAACTGTCATACCAACCATGGGGTTGTTGCCGGCGCCGATAAGTCCCATCATTTCTACATGAGCGGGAACTGAGGAGGAGCCTGCGAACTGGGCGTCGGAGTGCATTCTGCCCATTGTGTCTGTCATACCGTAGGAAGCGGGGCCTGCTGCCATATTGTCGGGATGAAGAGTACGGCCTGTGCCGCCGCCTGAAGCAACGGAGAAGTACTTTTTGCCGATCTCATTGCATTCCTTCTTATATGTGCCTGCAACGGGATGCTGGAAGCGTGTGGGGTTGGTGGAGTTACCTGTGATGGAAACGTCAACGCCCTCGTGATGCATGATAGCAACGCCCTCACGGACATCGTCAGCACCGAAGCAACGAACCTTAGCTCTGGGGCCGTTTGAGTAAGCCTTTTCGCTGACGATCTCAAGCTTACCTGTCATATAATCAAACTTTGTTTCAACAAATGTGAAGCCGTTGATTCTGGAGATGATCTGAGCGGCATCCTTGCCGAGACCGTTAAGGATAACCTGAAGGGGCTCTTTTCTTACCTTGTTAGCGGAATTTGCGATACCGATAGCACCTTCAGCAGCTGCGAAGGACTCGTGACCTGCAAGGAATGCGAAGCACTTTGTCTCTTCTCTTAAAAGCATAGCTGCAAGATTACCGTGGCCGAGACCAACCTTTCTGTCATCAGCAACTGAGCCGGGGATACAGAAAGCCTGAAGTCCCTCACCGATTGCTTCTGCAGCGTCAGCTGCCTTTACACAACCCTTCTTGATAGCGATAGCTGTGCCTGTGATGTAAGCCCAGCAAGCGTTTTCAAAGCAGATGGGCTGAATGCTCTTGATAAGGTTATAAACATCGATACCCTTATCGTCACAGATCTTCTTTGCTTCTTCGAGAGAGGCAATGCCGTACTTGTTGAGTGCAACGTTGATCTGGTTAATTCTTCTTTCGTAACTTTCAAATAAAGCCATTGTATCTTCCTCCCTCAATTATTCTTCACGGGGATCGATGACCTTAGCAGCATCATCGAATCTGCCGTACTGACCTGTAGCCTTAACGAGAGCCTCGTTAGCATCCATACCCTTGCGGATATTTTCCATCATCTTTCCGAGATGAACAAATTTATAGCCGATAACCTGATCGTCTTCATCAAGAGCCATCTTTGTGATATAGCCTTCTGCAAGCTCAAGATATCTTACGCCCTTAGCCTTTGTGCTGAAGAGTGTACCTACCTGGCTGCGAAGTCCCTTACCGAGGTCCTCAAGACCTGCGCCTACGGGAAGACCGCCCTCTGAGAAAGCTGTCTGAGTTCTGCCGTATACGATCTGAAGGAAGAGCTCTCTCATAGCTGTGTTTATAGCATCGCAAACAAGGTCTGTGTTAAGAGCCTCAAGAAGAGTCTTACCGGGGAGAATTTCAGAAGCCATAGCAGCTGAATGAGTCATACCGGAGCAGCCGAGAGTCTCAACAAGAGCTTCCTCGATGATACCGTTCTTTACATTGAGAGTAAGCTTACATGCACCCTGCTGAGGAGCACACCAGCCTACACCGTGTGTAAGACCGTTGATATCAGTGATCTGAGTTGAATGAGTCCATGCGCCTTCCTGAGGAATGGGAGCACACTTGTGTCCTACGCCCTTAGCAACAACGCACATATTCTGTACTTCATGTGAATAGTTCATTGGAATTATCTCCTTTCAATTTTTACATCCATACAATTATACATTCATCTGACAATATTTTCAAGTATTTCTTGATTTAATTATGCTCATTTTTAAGGATTATTCTTTACAAATTGTGTGAGATTGTGCTAATATATAGCATATTTTTATTCGGAGATGACTAAAAAAATGCTCGGCGTTATAATCAATGTGATAACAGTGCTTATCGGAAGCCTTATGGGACTTCTTCTGAAAAAGGGAATTCCCGAGAGGATATCCAAGGCGGCAATGACAGCGATAGGACTTTGCACGATATACATCGGAATAGACGGTGCATTGCAGGGAGAAAACACGATAGTGCTTATCCTTTCTCTCGTATTCGGCACCATAACAGGAACTGCGATAAACATTGACGGCGCACTGAACAAGGCGGGAGGATTTCTTGAGAAAAAGCTCGGCTCAAAGGGAGAGCGGGGCTCTGTAGCCTCAGGCTTTGTAACAGGCTCTCTGCTCTTTTGCATAGGTGCTATGACAATAGTAGGCTCGCTCAATGCAGGACTTTCGGGAGACAATGAGCTTCTTATAACAAAATCTATTCTTGATCTTATTTCCTCCTGTATGCTTGCAAGCACTCTCGGCATCGGGGTTATGTTTGCAGCTGTTTTCGTTCTTGTCTATCAGGGAGCTCTCGTGCTTCTTGCAGGCACGCTTCAGAGCCTTCTTACGGATACCGCCCTTATAGCGGAGATCACCTGCACCGGCTCTGTTATGATAATTGCATTAGGACTCAACATCACGGGCATCACAAAAATAAAGGTCGCAGATATGCTTCCCGCTCTTCTTTTTGTTCCGCTGTTTTATTTTCTTGCAGGCCTGCTTCCCATCTGAACCGATATCTCTCCTTTCTCTTTTGAGGAAGGAGAGATTTTTGTTATTTCAGGTAATTATTACTTTACAATATTTGTTTTATATAGTATAATTTCTCTGTATATTTGTTTTTTTGGAGGAATACGGCTATGAAAAAAGGAATATCCGTAAAGATCTTATCGCTGATAATGTGTGCCGCATTATTGCTCAGCTGCATACCCACGGCATTTGCCGTGCAGAAGACATTTTCTGTGGCAACACTTAATGACATTCACTATTATCCCGAAAGCCTCGCAGGTGATAAGCGTGATCCCTTTTATACTTATATGGAATCAAGAAACTGCGTTTATGACGACCTTGACGCAATTCTTGATGCAGCCTTTGCTTCACTTAAATATGAGGCAGAAAACAACGGTGTAAAATATGTTGTTCTCGCAGGCGACCTTACCACAAACGGCGAATATGAGGGACACCTTGCACTCAGCAAAAAGCTTCTCAGATTTGAAGAAGAAAGCGGAATCAAGGTAATCGTTACCCCCGGTAACCACGATATAAACAATTCAAGAGCATCCTCCTTTGTAAACAACAAGAAGGAAGAGGCAAGAATCACAACTCCTGCAGAATTTTATGAGTTCTATAAGGATTTAGGTTTTTCGGATGCCTACCATACCTTTAACGATTTCTCCGCAGGAACGGCAGGCAGTCTTTCCTACTCCGTAAAAACAGAGGACGGCTACAGACTTATTCTTGCAGACGGCGGTAAATTCACCTCCGACATCACTGAATCCGGTGAAGACGAGCAGGAAACTGCAGGTAAATTTACCGAGGCACTTCTGAGTTGGATAATTTCCGAGGCAGAGGATGCAAAGAAAAACGGCGAAACTCCTCTTCTTTTCACCCATTGGAATATGTCGGGAATGAACTATTTTCACGAATTCCTTATGCAGGGCTTCGTAATTGACGACGCATATAAGCTTCAGGAGATACTTGCGGACAGCGGTATCAATTACACCTTCTCGGGACATCAGCATGTAAGCGATATCAGCATAACATATTCCGACAGCGGAAATCCCATGTACTCCGTAATCACTCCCACACTCACACAGTTCCCCTTCGCATACAGAGTTACCGATTTTACAAAGAATTCCGCAGGCGGTCTTGATGTTACCTTCAATCAGAGAAGCTGCGACGAATACAGCGCAGTCAGGCAGTCTGTAGGCGGCGGCACATATAATTCCCCTTACCGTCTCACGGGCTTTTCAAAGCAGCACGGAAGACAGGCTGACATTACGGAATATCTTTTCTTCTTCATTAAGAACTTCCTTGACGGCTACATTGAAGGAATCAAAAAGGAAGGCAGTATCGTAAAATTCATAGAAAAGGAAATGGATATTGACCTTGCCGAGATAATAAACACATATCTCTTCGGCGGAATTACCATTGATAACCAATCCCTTCTGACAGCAAAAAATATTTTGAATTTCCTCGATGACATTGACCGTCAGCTTATGGAAAGATATGTAAATCAGAAGAGCAATACCTATGCTCTTATAAAGAATACTCTCAGAAAGCTCATCAATACCGAGGTCTCCTCAGTTCCCTGCACAAAATTTATTGATACATATCACTTCGGCAGCACCGAAAGAGGCGGAACTCTCGGAGATGCAGTGCTTTCCATAATTGCCTATATGTATCACGGAAATGAAGATATCTCCGATGATGCATTTATTCAGGACTTCATTGCCTTTACGGGCAAGACGGAATTTATAGAGCTTCTTATTTCTCTTATAAAAGAGCATATCGTTGACGGACTTGTATTCGATGAGATACTTGCAAATGTTGATTTGAATATTGCAAGACTTTTCGTTGATGAAAGCGTAAGCGTCGGCGAATACATACAGATGTTCTATACTATGCTTCTCAGCGCCATAGATTCAGGAATTATAAATGCAACAAACACCGATGAGATAATAACCTCTCTTACCAAGATATTCAGAAACTTCAGCGATGTTTCTATTAAGAGACTCATTGAAGCGGTGCTGGGCACCGGACTTATAAATTACGGTTCAACAACGGATGAGCTTATTGATAGCCTTCTCTCTCAGTTCCTTCCCGAAAGCGTAAAGGAAGCGGCTGTATATCAGGCAAATATCATAATAGGCGGTATGGTAGAGGACAGCACAAAGGACTTCGGTGTAACATACACAAACAACGGTGCAATCAAAGTGATCCCCACCAAGGAGGATATGCAGCTTCCCGTAAATGTTACCGTCAATATGACAGAGGATAACTCTGATTCCTTCACAGTAAACTGGTTTACAAAGTATTCCGTTACGGCTACGGATATTGAGGTCATAAAGGAGAACGAAGCCTTCACGGGCAAGGCAAAAACAGATAATGTTACCGCAGAATATGAAACGGTTACATATACCGCACCCGGCTTTGATGCAGGCTCCTTCGGAATTCTTCCCTATACGAGAGATATCGTAAAGCATACCGTTACGGTTACGGGACTTGATGCAGATACCGATTATAAATTCCGTATCGGTGACTTCAGCAGGGGCTGGACGGCAGACGGCAGTGTAAGCACTGCTCCCGATGACGATTCCGGATTTACATTCTTACATATTTCGGGCAGTGAAGGCTATATCCCCTCTCAGTACAAAAATTTTGCCGACACTATGACCAAAGCAAATGAGCTTTATCCCGATGCTGATTTCTTTGTTCACTCAGGCTCTCTCACCTCAAAGGCTACAAATGACGATCAGTGGTCCTTTGCAATATCTGCTGCAGAAAAGCAGTTCAGCAATATGAGAGCTTCCTATGCTTCAGGTACGGCAGACAACAACGGTGAATACGCCGTTAAAAAATACTTCCCCGTAAAGAACGCCCCCGAGCAGATCGATGACTCAGGCACATATTATTCATATGATTACGGCAACTGCCATTTTGCAGTAATAAACACAAACGCACTGACAGAGGGCGGCGCTCTTTCAAAGGAGCAGACACTCTGGCTTACCGAGGATCTCGAAAATGCGGACAAAACATGGAATATTCTTGTAATGCACGAAAGCATTTACGGAAATGATACCTCATCAGTGCTTCATTCTCAGATAGTTGCTCTTATGAATGAGTATCATATCGATCTTATCCTTCAGGGCAGTGATAATATTTATGTCAGAACAGATCTTTTGTCGGACGATGCTCCCGTGCTTTACGATACAAAGACAGTAACCGTTGATGGCAAGGACTTTGAGACATATACAAATGCAAACGGCACCGTGGCTCTTATAAGCGGTACGGCAGGAAACGAATTCGGCACCGAAGCTCCCTCATCAATTCTCTTTGAAAAGACTCTTACTCCCTCGCTTCCCGTATTCTCCGCGATAACAATAGACGGCGGTCTTCTTACAGTAAGCTCCTACACCGTAGACGGTGACAATGAGGCTCTCATTGATTCCTTCGGCATAGAAAAATCCGACGATGCAGTCTTACTCGGTGACTGCGATGCAGATAACGACATAGACTCTGCCGATGCAAGACTTGCATTAAGATTTGCTGTAGGTCTTGATACACCGGATGAGAGACAGATACTTGCCGCAAACGCAGATTGCGAGGATGCCGTCACCTCGGCAGATGCAAGACTTATCTTAAGAGCGGCAGTAGGACTTGAAAAAATATATCCCGAATACGTTTATATGTAAATCATATAATTACGGCTCCCGTCAGTATGCCGAGTGTTCATAAGGACACTCGGCAGTTTTATTCGCCATTCGGCGAGTGATATTGCTTCGCAGTTTTATTGTGCTTTGCACAGTGTTATTGTCCTTCGGACAGTTTTATGCGAATAAAATAACACTGAAGCCGTAA
>JAFSGH010000077.1 GCA_017440965.1 Clostridia bacterium
CAGAAAAATTAGTTTTCAACAAGTTAACAACATAAAAATTCATCCGAGACTCACAATATCGTGAATCTCGGATTGCTTCAAGCTGTTTTTTTACAGCCCCTTAAATATTATTTCATAATATTATTCCCTCTTCACGGAAAGTTGGGGAATCATATTACTCACTTTAATCATTTTGTGCTTCGCACTTGGGAACCCCCGGCGAGGGTTCCCAACGAAAAACAGTCCACCGGACTGTTTTTCTCCCCTCCTGCGCTAATGGAAGCATAAGAGATTTCGCACTCTGCGGAGTGCGACAAGAGGCTCTGCCTCTTGACACCGTGAGCTTTTGAAAAAGCTCAAGCAAAACTTTTCCCCGGCACTCCCGTGCCGACATCATTCCCCAACTTTTCGTGAAAAACCATATTATTTCATTACATTATTTCTTTTTCTTATCCGAAAGTCTCTCTCTTGAGCCATCGGGTCGAACAATTACGGTATTTTCAAGCTGAGCGTGTAAGGATCTCTTATACGCATCAATATATTCTCTTCTTAATTTCTGCTGCTCCTGAGTCTCAGCCTCTGTAAGACCGACAGATTTTGATTTTCTTGCCAGCTCATTGATTCTGTCAATTTTTTCCTGTGTTATCATCAATTTTCCTCCTCGGGAGTATAAAATCCTATAAAATCTTCAGGATCAAAGTCGCGTCTCCAATCCCCGTCATCATCAAGCTCATCAGAAGGCTCATAAGGCTTTAAGGGGATTTCTGCAAATACCTCTGCACGTCTTATATTATTCCATACGGTGCGGTCAACATTCAATGTAAAGCCGCAACCGTTGGGAGTCATCCATTCGTGCATGGGAAGCTCGGGGATGCCAAAATACTGCAGTATTGTCATTATTACACCGCCGTGCGTGATAACTGCTACTGAGCTTACTCCCGTCTTTATAATACCGTCAACAATATCGGTAAAGCATTTATAAACACGGTTTCTGAATTCCGCATTGGTCTCACCGAAGGGAGCCCCTGCATCCTCACCGCCCGCAAGCCACTCTCCGAAAGCAGGGTCTGTCTTTAATTCATCGGCAGTCGAGCCTTCAAACTCACCGAAATCATATTCAATAAGTCCGTCAAATATCAAAGGGCTTCTGTCGGGATACAGTAATTTTGCGGTTTCAAGACAACGGTTAAGAGGACTTGATATAACGGCGTCGACCTTCGGATATTCATAGTCTGCAATCATATCGGTAAGCTGCTTTTTTCCGTTCAATGTCAATGATACATCGGTATGGCCGATATATAAGCCTTCCTCGGAGCCCTCGGAAAGTCCGTGTCTGATAAGGTGAATTTTATATGTCTTCATATCTGTGACCTTTCGGGTATTTACAAAATTTAATTTAGTGCTATAATAAACTTAAACTATTATACACTTATTTTTACTAACAATCAAGAGGTGATATCCCGATGAGCATATCTTTTGCTTCAAATCTTTCAATGCTTAGACGAGAACGCAATATTACACAAAAAACAGCGGCAAACGATCTTCAGATATCTCAGGCACTTTTATCGCACTACGAAAAAGGAATTCGAGAATGTAATCTTGATTTTGTTGTAAAGGCCGCTGAATATTATGATGTAACTACAGATTTTCTCTTGGGACTCAGTGATTCAAGGCACGGCAACAGTGAGCTTTCAGACCTCAGTGAGATACAATCCGACACACAGATAAAAACAAAAACTCTTCTCAGAGCATTTTTATACTTGCTTCAGAAGGCAGAAAACGATAATGAAGCGGCAGAGGAGCATTTCACGGACTTTTTTACTATGTCAGTCTCTAAATATATAGCTCTGACTCAGAAGAATGACAAAGAAACTGCTCTGCTGTGTGACATCGTTTTGAACCTGATGAAGCATCCGAAAAACAAAACTCAGGATTCCCTTGACAGCTCTCCCGAATTCATTAATACGGTTGAAGGCCATGCGGCAAAGCTGATCGGCAAAGTCTGCAAAAAGCCAAGATAACGACAAAAAAACGGACACAGTGTCCGTTTTTTTTATTGGAAATTTCTGACAAAGTAAGCAATTCTGAATATATAAAAACACCTTTTCGCATCATGCCTTGGTGACGGTGAGAATAAAGCAGCATGCTTTTTCATTTTAATCAAGCATTCTTTATAAATGCTACAAGCTGAAATAACAGTGAAACGGCTGTCACGGCAAGAAATGCACGATGAACAAGCATCACCGTTTTATTGATACTTTTTGCTCTTGAAAGAATTTTAGAACATTCACCTAAAACCGATAGTAAGTCAGAATACATATTAACCTCCGCATTTTATAAACTCAACAATATGACAAATACCGGGTATGCTTTCTCCTTGCAATGACAGCGTCGGAGACATCAGAGCACCCGTTGCAGCAAATAATACCTTTTTAATATCCCCCGTTTTCATCTTACTCATTATATAGGATGCAGTAACGCAAGCAGAACAGCCGCAACCGGAACCGCCGGAATTTATCCCCTTTGCATCCATATCATAGATCATAAGTCCGCAGTCATTATGAACCGGAGAAATATCCGTATCAGTCTGCTCCTTAATTATATCTCTCATAAGTGAAGAGCCAACCATTCCAAGATCCCCCGTCAGGATCAGATCATAATCCTCAGGCAATGTATTCGTAGAACTCAGAAATTCCGAGATCGATTCAGCCGCCGCAGGAGCCATTGCCGCACCCATATTTGCAGTATCCGTCACTCCGAGATCCACTACCTTTCCAAACAACACCTTAGAGACAGCAATATCCGGCTTTTTATTATTTCCAATTATAAATGCGCCTGCTCCTGTTACAGTTCTTTGCGAGGACGGGCTTCTCTGACAGCCGTATTCAAGAGGATATCTGAACTGCTTTTCAGCAGAACAGAAGTGGGATGAGGTAGCAGCGGCTATATAATTACAATATCCGCCGTCAACCAATAATGCAGAAAGAGCCAGCGAATATGCCATAGTTGAGCAGGCACCGAACAGACCGCCAAAAGCAATATTCATATTTCTCACAGCATATGAGCCTGAGGTGCATTGATTCAAAAGATCTCCGGCAAATATCATATCAAGCTCATCTATCGTTACAGACGATTTTTCAATCGCACACATCAGAGCATCCTTCAGAAGCCTGCTTTCAGCCTTCTCCCAGGTTTGCTCCCCTATGCCGTCATCTGAATATTTTATATCAAAATAATTACCCAAGGGGCCCGTTGCTTCATTAGTTCCGACAGCTGATGCCGAGGACAGCACACAGGGGCGGTTTTTTAACTCAATAACTCTTGTTTTGTTTCTGTTCATAATTACTGCCCCATAATAAAAAAGTAGTATATCATACCGTATAATGATGCCAGCGAACAGCCGTATACGATAACCGCACCTGCAATAGAAAACATTTTTTCTGCAGTGCCAAGTATATGTCCTTCGGTTGCATATTCTATTGCAGGTGAACAAACAGAATTTGCAAACCCTGATATCGGAACACTCAATCCCGCACCTGCAACATATGCCAGCTTATCATATATACCAAGTCCCGTGAGCGCTGCTGTTATCACTACAAGTATCATTGAAACATAAGTACGGGCATTTATTTCATCTGCATATCCTGAAATTAGTGTAAACAACATTTCCGAAAACACACAAAGTAAGCCACCGATTAAAAATGCGGCAATACAGTTTTTTACTGTTACGGAAGGCGGAGTTGCCTTTTTCACCTTTTCACTGTATTTATTCACAGAATATCTCTCAAACATTTTTTCACACCTTTCATAAATAATATTTCACGAAAGGCTGTGACTTATGCATTTAAATTATACATTAAAGCATCAGATTCGGATACACTTTCATTCTGAAGAAAAAAAGTCATCAGACTAAAAAGTCAGAAATACTGCTTTTATACAAAAAAAATCCGCATCTTGCGATGCGGAAATTCTTTAATTAATCACTGATGTAAGGAAGCAGTGCAAGATGACGAGCACGCTTGATAGCAACAGTAAGCTCTCTCTGATGAGCAGCACAAGTACCTGTTACTCTGCGAGGTAAGATCTTTGCTCTTTCAGAAATAAAACGACGAAGCTTCTGAGTATCTTTATAATCAATAAATTCAGACTTCTCAACACAGAAAGTACAAACCTTCTTACGGCTCTTTCTGTTCATAGGGCGACCGCCCTTATTATCTTTCTTTTCGAAAGCCATTGTTATATCCTCCTTAAATATTTTTTAAGGCATCAGAACGGTAAATCATCATCGTCAACAACAGCGGTAAAATCATCAGCAGATGAGCTGTTATAAGATGATGCATTATTTGCATTATCATTACTGTAGGTTCCGCTTTCGGATTTTGATCCGCAAAAGCTTACCTGTTCAGCAACAATTTCATAAGCTACACGCTTGTTTCCGTTCTTATCCTCATAATTTCTGGTCTGAAGAGACCCCTGGACAGCTATCATAGATCCCTTGCGGAAATATCTTGATACAAAATCAGCCTGAGAGCGCCAAGCTACAACAGTAAAGAAATCAGTTTTTCTTTCTTCACCTGCACGAGCAAAATTACGGTCAACTGCTACATTAAAGGTAGTAACAGAAAGTCCGGAGCTTGTTGTGCGAAGCTCGGGGTCAGCAGTGAGTCTGCCCATAATGATGATTGAATTCAACATAAAACTATCTCCTTATCTTGCAACTATAAGATTACGAAGAACGCCGTCAGTGATGTTGAAAACACGGTCAAGCTCTGCGGGGAAAGCAACATCGGCTTCATATGTGTAGAGTACATAGTAACCGTCTGTTTCGTAGTTGATGGGATAAGCAAGCTTACGAGAACCCCATTCATCTACAGCCTCCATTGTACCGTTAGCTTCAATAAGAGCCTTGAACTTCTCTACGAGTTCTTTAGCCTTTTCTTCACCGTTCTTAAGTGAGAATACTGCTATGGTTTCATACTTTGACATTTAGATGCACCTCCTTTTGGACTTTGGCCCTTTTTCAGGGCAAGGATAGTTGTAACACAATACAACAGTTAAGAATTATAACAGAATAAATACCGCTTGTCAAGTGCTTTTTATTACAAAAGCATTGCTCAAGCGGTAAGATTAATTATTTAATATCAACAGTTACATCAAACTCGGGAAGGTATTTACCGAGATTGAAGTCTCTTGCACGGAAGACGACCTTGTCTTCATAAACCTCCATCATATAGCCTGTGCCGGATTCATTATATTCACCGTCAGCATTGTTGGGGCCGATACCGGGAAGGTTTACACCTGTGAAGTTACCTATCTCATGGATAGAATACTCGGGACTGAAGCCCATATGAAGGTGACCTGTGATAAGGAAGAGATTTTCATACTTGTTCATTATTTCAAGAATAGCATCGCTCTGCTTACCTACCGTACCTGCATTGTCATCCGGTGAATTCCATGCATTTTCAACATTGTGAGTATGCTTAAGAGGCTGATGAAGAATTACAAATACAGGCTTTCCGCTTTCGCTTGCCTTTGCGAGCTCTCCGTCAAACCAAGCGAGACACTCGTCTGAAAAATATGATTCCTCAAATACACTTTTATCAGTTCCGAGAACAACAAAGGTATAGCCGTTTACTTCATATGTATAAGAAAGCTTTCCTTCCTTATATGCAAGCTTCTCTAAGTCAAGTTTTTCGTCGGAAGCAAGACAGAACTCAGAAAATGTATCAACGGCCTGAGAATAAGCTCTGAGTCTTACATCGTGGTTACCTACTGTATAAACATGATGCTTTACATTATCTGCAACAGAAAGATAATCAAGAACGAGCTGATACTCGGCACCCTTACCGTTTTCTGCGATATCGCCTGCCATAACAAGAACATCAAGATCTGCCTCAGCATTTGCAATATCAAGTGCAGCATTCTTTGTATACTGATGTCTGTCAGCCATATAATCGGATAACTGAGGATCGCCCCAGAGAACAGCTGTCATTTTAACATTTTCAGCGTCTAAAACATTAATGGGATCATCGGTTGAGGGAGCAGCTAAAACGCCGCCGAAAAGTGAAGCAAATGATATAAACATAATAAGCAGTTTATACATAAATGCTGTAAAAATAGATGTCATAACTTGGTCTCTCCTTTAGAAATTATCTGAATAACAATATATCGGAATAGCCTTTTCCTCCGAAGAATCTGAGCATTACCTCACTCCAGAACTTAAAGACCTTGGTGATAAAGGTGATGAAGGCATCCGGCTCTTCCTCAACATATTCCTCACCGTTAATAATCTTATATCTGATCCTCTCAAATCTGTCCTTTGCAGCATTGAATTCCTCTGTAGGCATTACAGTGCTGTTGACAGCATTACGGAGCTCTGCAAGAGCTTCATTGAATTCCTTTGCATCCTCTTCGGAAAGTCCGGAGGGATCGTAATTCTTCCAACTGTTATAGTTACTTATCGCACCGCGGGAATCACGGCCGTAGTTAAACTGAGGATAAGCAGGATCGGAATATACATTTTCAAAGGACTCGTCTGTAAGAATACGGATAGCCAGACGCATAATCACATCATTACGTGCAGTCTTTTCGTGATCCTGTCCCTTAAAATAGAAGGTGGTTTCACACAAAATGCCGGTAGATGCATCAATAAGTCTGTCTTCGTCAATATGATTATGAGATTCATCCGTACAATAGGTATTTGCCTGGACATAATCCTCGGGTAATGAAACATCAACAGCTACGCTTGTAGCTCCGAAGGATTCGGAATCGGTATGGATAATACCGTCTGCATTTACATTATCCCAGGAGTCAACTATCTGATACATTGTGTAATTATAATCCACAATGTCAAAAAATTCAACACCTTTTTCCTTTAATTCAAGAATATATTTTCTTGAATTCACCTGAGCATTATAGTACCAGTCTGTCTGCTCACGAATATGCACATCTTCAGGATCGGAAAGATACATCTCACGGCAGGCCGGATAATCGCCTGAGGGAACGAGAGCCCAGATAAGAGTTGAATACTCAAGATAATCCTCAATAAGAACATTTACGGCTGTATCTATAATGTTATTGACATCAGCATTGGGTAAAATTCTCAAGATAAGATTTATAAGGTAAGAAAGATAAAGCTGATCCTCATCAAGAAGAGACGGGAACATATAGCCGTATAAGGCATCGTCATCATCAAGAAGACCGTAGCGGTAGATGTCACCGAGCACAGCAGCGCCGTCAGCAGCGGGAACTACATAGCATACACGGTTTACATCATCAGAGAAATCAAGCCCCTTGTCGATGTAAAGCTGCATAAGTGCATTTTCAACTGAGCCGCCCTGACTTATAGGAACAAGATTTACCTTATCATGACCTGTTTCTCTCTTTGCTATCTGAATAAGCTCATAAAGCTCATTTACGGTATCGATCATATTACCCGTAGAATGATAGGAGAAGAAATAGAGATGATCGAGACCTGCAATATCAACGTAGTTGTCAAGAGGGATCTGATCAAGAGCATAGTTTCGGTCATATTCGGAAAGATTTGCAAGACTTGTTGTGTATTTATCTGCCTTGATATTCTTTATAACATGACCATATTCATCAAGAGCAATATTTCCGAGAAGAGCTTTACCGAGAACCGATGCAACAGCATCTGCACAGCGGTGCTCAATATCAGTCTGAGTAAGTAAAAGAGAGCCGAGAGGTAAAAGAGCTTCCTCAAGTGCAAGCTTTACTATCTCATCTGTTGTTTCCATAAAAAACGGAGCAGAATACTTCTCTCCTTCAGCATTGAGCATTTCATTGCCGTTCTCATCAAGATAACACACCTTTGACTGGAATATACCGGGAATAACGATTGAGGGACAATAATCACAGTCGCAGCCTTCTTCTGCAGCAAACACGAAACTTATCGGAACTGCAGTTAAAAGCATTGCAACAGAAATCATTATCGCAAGAACCTTTGAAAACGGTTTTTTCATAATATTTTCCTTCCTTCCTGCATTTTTTTTGATTATATCACCATTGAATTGATTTTGCAATTATATTCTCAAAAATTTTCAATTTATATATATATTATTACATTTTATATTGCAACTTCCTGTTTTATTTGCTATTATCTGTTCAGAAACGGAGGAATCATCATGATAAAAAATGCTGTCAAGGAATTTATTTTCACAAAAAATGAGAAGGCTCCCAGCTGTCACGCATCAACCGTATTGCCTCTTAAGGATAACACCGTGCTTGCCGCTTGGTTCGGCGGTGCCCATGAAGGTGACAACAGTGTAGAAATATGGATATCAAAGAGATCCGCAAACGGAGAATGGAGCACACCCGTTTCCGTAAGCGAGGGGGACAGAATTGCACATTGGAACCCTGTTCTTTATCAGCAGGAAAACGGTAATATCATTCTTTATTATAAGCACGGAGAAAAGATACCTGATTGGATAACAAAATACATAGTAAGCTCAGACGGTGGCAATACCTGGAGCGAGCCCCGTGTTCTCGTCCCCGGCGACACATCAGGCGGCAGAGGCCCGGTAAAAAATAAATGCCTTAAGCTCACTAACGGCACTCTTCTTGCGCCCGCATCAACAGAACAGCGTAACAGATGGATCCCCTTTATAGATGTTTCTTATGATGACGGCATCACATGGACTAAATATGAAGAAATGCAGCGTCCGAAATACAAGGGAGCATATGTCGGTCTTATTCAGCCTTCATTATGGGAATCGGCTGACGGCAATGTACACTGCCTTATGAGATCAAACAAAGGAGCCATCTACAGAAGTGACTCCTCCGATTACGGTCTTTCCTGGTGCAAGCCCTACAGAACAAGATTGCCCAATAACAATTCGGGAATCGACTGCGTAAAGGATAATTCGGGAAGAATATGGCTTATTTATAATCCCGTTGATGTAAACTGGGGCGTGAGACATCCTCTGTCACTCGCCTATTCAAAGGATAACGGAAAGCATTTTACCGATGTTCTTATTCCCGAGCCCGGCAACGGTGAATTCTCATATCCTGCGATAACCTTTGCCGATAATACGCTTTATGTAACCTATACATACAAACGCAAGCAGATCGTTTTCTGGAAAATTGAGCTTGAAAACTGATTTCCGATATTTACCATAATACAATTTCATTCTCATTTGCTTTATTTCCGACAAAGTGTCCTGTTTTCGTATGTGATATGACACTAAGTCGGAATTTTGTTTGTTGAACATTGAAGAAAAAGCAATTATAATACAATGGACAAAACTATTACGGAGGTCAACCATGTCAACTAATGTTTGCGCATATCAGTTTTTCAAGGAATTGAAGGACGAATACGGTATATATGAATACTACCGTATTAATACAGAGCATTTAGGCAACTACTGTGCATTCCAGCACAAGGGCAGAGATCATATGAAGGAAGAGATCGTAAATGACATCGAAGCACTTGCCTGCTATTTCAGCAAGGAATTAGGCTTAAAGGCAAACGATGTTTTCTCTATTTTCCTTCCCACAAG
This sequence comes from Clostridia bacterium, assembly GCA_017440965.1. GTDB lineage: Bacteria > Bacillota > Clostridia > Oscillospirales > Acutalibacteraceae > RUG806. Next base: position 9,498 of record JAFSGH010000077.1, read on the forward strand.
TGCAGAATCGATCTTCTCATTCTTCGCACTCAACAAATTAGGCGTTATCGTTAACTTTATTCATCCTCTTCTCCCTGCAGACAATGTTAAGGAGATCATGGAATTCACAAAGTCAAAGGGTATTATTGCTCTTGATGTACTTATGAAGGATCTTATTCCCTTTATTGCACAAAAGAAGTTCCCCTGCATCGTCTGCTCACCCGCTACATATGCTGTTGAGGATAAATTCAGCGTACAGCCTCACGAGGGTATCAAGGCTGCTCTTGATACATATGTAAAGGATTATGAGACATATAACAACATAATCAAAAAATATTCCGGTCAGTCTGTTGAGACTCTCAAGAATAACGGCTCAGGTATTGCTGTTTATATGAACGGCGGCGGAACAACAGGTAAGAGCAAGACAATAAAGCTTTCAAACTCCGCACTTAATAATGTTGCATGTAAATGCTGCAGAATAAACAGACCTCTTGAAGAAGTAGGTATCGATACAGAAATCGCTTCAATGCCCTTCTTCCATGCCTTCGGTCTTTGCGCAGGCGGTCTTTCCGGTATGCTCAAGGGCTCAAAGATGGTATTTGTACCTCAGTTCGATCCCGATGTATTCATTGATATCATGAAGAGAGAAAAGGTTACCGAATTCAACGGTGTTCCCAATGTTTACAAGAAGCTTTATGCTCATCCCGAATTTGACGGTCCCCATCTTAAGAATATCAAAGCTCTTTTCTGCGGTGCTGATGACATCAGCGTTGACTTCCTCACAAAATTCCGCGAGGTTCTTAAGAAGAACGGCTCCGATGCTACTATATGTCAGGGCTACGGACTTACAGAATGCGGTGCTGTCTGCTGCGTAAACCCTGTTTGGGCAAACAGAGATGGCTCTATCGGTCAGCCTCTTCCCGGCAACGTATTTGAGATCTGGGATGATGACAATAATGAAGTACCCATTGGTGAGATCGGTGAGATCGTTATGCGCGGCAACACAATGATGGAAGGCTATCTTACTGAGAACGGTCCTATTGATGACGGTATATTTACCGCAAAGGACGGCACAAGATGGATAAAATCAGGTGACCTTGCTTATAGAGATGCTGACAACTACTACTATTTTGTAGGCAGAAAAAAGAGAGTTATCATCATTTCAGGCTACAATGTATATCCCAGAGATATCGAGCGCCTTATGACCGAGCTTCCCTTCATCAAAGAGTGCTGTGCTGTTCAGGGTGTTGTTGACGGCAAGCCCATCGTTAGACTTTATACAGTTCTTGAAACTCCCGGTGACGAAGAGGACTACAAGCGTCAGATCACTGAGCTTTGTGCTGCAAAGCTTTCTAAGTTCTCCGTACCCAGAGATATCAGATTTATTGACGAGCTTCCCAGAACAAGAGTTCAGAAGGTCGACTTTATGAAGCTTACAGAGGAGCTTCCCAAAAACTAATCAAAATTTCAGCGGTGTGCAGTTTGCACACCGCTCTTTTTTGTCGTATTAAATTCGATAAAAAAAATATAAAACACCTTACCCCATCAGCTTGAAGTAAGGTGCATAGCTATATGTTTTACAAAGAGAATTTAGCGTAAGTGATATAACCGGAGGGATATGCTTCATACAAGAGACCGATTTTATTATCATCAAGGACTGCAAGACAGGAATATGCATAAAAATCAGAATATTTCTCAAATGATGAATATTTTTCCTTATCAGTAATATCATAACTGCGTATCCAGGATACCAGCTCCCCGTCAATTCTTCCGAGAAATACCTTTCCATCCGTTCTTGTGGTGTCCTTTCCGTTATGCCCCGTAGGAGCAGCAAGAAGAATATATCTTCCGTCATTAACAAGACCGTCAGGCAAACAAAAATCCTCAGGAAGAGAAATAACAGAGCGCTGACATTGAGGAACATGAGGCTTAACAGAATCAAGCCTTCTGAATGACTCTCCGCCGTCATCGGAGACACTTAAGGGGATAAGTCCGCCGCCCTTGGGGCGTCCGAAGCAGAAAATCTTACCGTCAGGCATTTCAAGAAGCTGACATTCATCAATATTCTCACAGAAATCCTGAGAATTACGATGCCAGGTCTTACCGTTATCATCGGTTATCAGAACAAGAGCTTTATTGAGAATGTAGCAGGGGGCAAGAATTCTTCCCTTGAATTTTCCGTGCTTCAATGTGATGCCGATACCGGGCCCGACGCCGAGAAAAACTCCGTCCGAATCCTTTTTGTAGAATGGCGTTATGTCAACAGGCTGAGAAAATGTCCTTCCGCCGTCAGTGCTTTCAAATTTAAGAATATATGAAAGCATAGGGGCTCTTAAGGGTGCAGGCTTTGTCTCTACACATAACAGCTTTCCGTTATTATCAAAAACCTGTTCCTTTTTCACGGGACAGGGAGGCTTTTGCGAATAACGGGGTTTTCCCTTGCTTAAGAAAATATTTCCCGCATATATATCTTCTCCATCGGCGTTTTCAGGTATAAGCGGCGGACACACATCAAGATACAAGGGCTTTTCGCCAACACAGTAATAAAGATCTCCGAATGTGGAAAAGCCGTATTCTGCGGAATGCTTACGAGGCAAATAATATCGTGTTTTATTTCCGTTTTCATCATAAACAAAGCCATCAGACTGTAAAGTAAACTCCTTGCCTTTTCTTGCAAAGATACCATCAAGCTTTGTCCTTCCCGTATAAAGCTTTAAGGCAAATCCCTTATCTGTCAAGGAATAGCCGCTGCCTGTCTCAAGATATCTTGCCGCGTGCAAGCCCTTTGACTCAGGATAAAAATCGACAAGCATAATTACTTTACCGTCATCACTCTCCATAAGAAGAGGATCTATAGCAAATGCTGAAGTATATTCATCACGGGAATAGGGATATTTCCTGACAGGAGGAGTAAATACTGTCTGAAGCGGACCGAAGTTTTCACCGTTATCGGTGCTTCGTCTTACTGCAATCTCAATAAATCCCCAGTCAGCACCGCAGGATGCTTTATCGGCTGCTGCGATAACAACACCCTTTTCGGGGTAGCTCTTAAGGGCAAGCAAAGACGGTATTCTTCCGTCTATCATATTCGGATACTGCTTATCATCTTTACAGTAATTTATAAAGGCTGAACAGTTTGTACCAACAAAAAGAGGAAAATCATTCACACAAAACACCTCCGTTTTTTATGATTATATCATCAAATGAACAATTAATCAACAAGTTTTCTCTTGCAAACGCTTATTTGCTGTGATATTATAAAATAAGTAAATATTATGGGGTGTATTATGGAAAATTCGGATAACAAAAAGAATAATATTTTTCAGTTCATTAAATTTGCTCTGTTTTCCGCATCAGCGGGAATAATTCAGGTCGTAAGCTTCACATTGATGAATGAGCTCCTTATGGGAACAGCATTTATGCAGAACCTGATCGCTGAGAACGAGACCTTTGCAAAAATTATGACAAATGAATACGGACCTTTTTATCTTACAGCACTTCTTCTTTCTGTTATTTGGAATTTTACATTCAACAGAAAGTTTACCTTCAAATCTGCTGCAAATATTCCGGTTGCCATGCTTAAGGTATTAGGCTTCTATGTCATCTTCACTCCCGTATCCACCCTTCTCGGAAATTATTTTACGGCAAAATTTGCTTCTGTAGGTGCAATTGAATATATCGTTCTTGCGGTAACAATGCTTTGCAATATGATAACAGAATACTTATTCTGCAAATTCGTGGTTTACAAAAATCAGGAAAATACAGCTGTCAAGGCTGAAGATAAATAATTTGGGAGAGAAATACAATGGCTGATTTATTTTCATCAAAGCAATTTGCCCGCTTTACCGAAAAAGCTATTTATAAGCTTTTAGGCGGCTTTGCAGATTCTCTGAATGACGGTCCTTCATTTATTAATGCTGCAGAATATGACAGCCGTTATTTTTATGAGGGCAGTAAAAAATTCAGAAAGAATCCGTCAAAAAACTCATTCTGGAGTCTCGGTTATGCTATCAAGGATCTCACACCTTACGATTACCTTGAACGCGATTATTATCTCGGAGGATACTTAACTCCGGATAACGGCTTCAACAACAGAATACAGAAGCTCATCGACAAAATGCAATGCCGCATAATTGCCATCGATGACAATTCCGGCAACGGCACATCTTTCTTTGCTACCATTGACTGCATAGGCACGGGAAATGCTCATATTAAGCTCATAAGAAGGAGATTTGCCGATCTTATAAAATACTCTCACCCCGATGCAAAAATCGCTTCTGTCAATGTTTTTTCAACACATGCGCACTCTTGCGTTGATACTCAGGGACTCTGGACCGATACAGTATCAAAATTCTTACACAACAAGAAGAAAAACAAAAAGGGCAAGGGTACATATCTTGATGGTGCCGACAGTGAATTTATGAACATCCTCGCTTCAAAAATAGCAGAAGGACTGCTTGAAGCCTATGAGAATATGGTTCCCGGTACCCTTACTCTTGCAAAAAAGGATATCGGAGATAATTACTTCAACAACAAAAACAGAAAATCGGCCACAAGCCTTGTAACCACTATCACAAGACTTATATTCACTCCTGATGACGAGACTAAGACACCCACAGTCATCGCAACAATAGGTGCTCATCCCGATGTTGCAGGACTTCCCACCTCTGACGGTCACGGAACAGGAAGAGATCTTTGCGGTGAATACATTTATTATATGGGCGAAACCGTCAACAAGGCAGGATATAACTTTATGTTCTTTAACGGTGCTATATGTGCCATATATATGTCCTGCGGAGCAAGTGACGATGGAGTCACCCTTGCACACCGATATGAAAAATCCGTGCGCTACGGCATAGAATTGGGACGAATCTTGCTTTCATTGACAAAAACAGAGGACGAGATAAGAGCATCAAAGCTTTTATATGATGAAGAAGAAATTGAACGTGATACAAAGGACGCAGAGAAAAACGGCTGTAAATATTCACTCTGGTGCGAAAACTGGCTGCCTGTCAAGGAGACCTCAGTCAAGCCTCTTCTTAATATCAGATTAAAAGAAGTCCGTCTTTCCGTTACAAATCCTCTTATTGAAATTGTCGGCAAATTGAATCTTGTTTCCTATAAGGTGCTTCGTGAAAATGACGGTACATACTCTGTAGTCACCGAAATCGGCTATATGCAGATAGGTAAGGAGCTTAATATCGTTATGGTACCGGGAGAATTCTGTGCAGATCTTCTTGACGGCGGTGAATCTCTCAAGGCAGAGAGCTCATTCAACAATACGAACTTCCCCTATCCTCCCCTTACCGAGATATTCGGCAAAGAGCTTGTAGCCTTCGGTCTTGCTAATGACGCTATCGGTTATATCGTTCCCGACAATGACTATATTCTCGGAGAATTTGCAAACCATTATCACGAGCTTATCGGCATCGGCAAGCACGCAGGCTCAACGATAATCAAAGCCTTTATGGAAATGAGATCCGAATTGGGGGTATAAATATGGAGCTTTCAAAATTATTATCCTCTGCTCTTAAGAGCATAACAAACATCGGCAGATATGATTATACTCAGCCGATTCCCGAAAGTGAATTTGATTATACAAAGGAAGCTAAAGCAAAATACTTCACGGCAGGCTTCGGCAAGGCAGTTATGCTTCCTGATGATATCAGAACAAAGAAATACTACATCGCAGGCTACGGAGAAAACAACCCTGCAAAGGGAGTTATCGATCCGCAGTATGCACACGCATTATGGCTTGATGACAATTCCGGCAAGGGCGGACATCTTTTTGTTTCCCTTGATATCGTGGGACTTCTTAATAAGGATGTAAATGCTCTGAAAAAAGCACTTGAGGAATTTTCAGAAAAGACAAATTGCCGCACTATCACCGTTATGAGCACACATAACCACGCAGGTATCGATACTATGGGGATCTGGGGAAAGTTGCCTCATACGGGAAAAGACAGAAAGTTTATGACCATTCTTTTCAATGCTGTCATAAATGCAGCAAGCGCAGCCTACAGAGACAGGCGCGAGGGAAAGCTCTATCTCGGAAGAGTTGAGGTTCCCGATATGCAGGAGGACATCAGAACTCCCATCGTTTACTCAAAAACTCTTACAAGACTTCGCTTTGTTCCCAATGACGGTACAAGAGAGATATATTTCCTGAATTTTGCATCACATTCAGAATCCCTGCAGGGCTGTAATAGCCTTGTCAGTGCCGATTTTCCCTGCTATCTCAGAGAAAAGATCAGAAAAGAAACGGGTGCTGAAACTATTTACGGAGTCGGAGCTATCGGCGGAATGATCAGCATGGAAATAGAGGACGAGGATAAGCTCAGGCGCGAAAACAGACTCCTTGAATCCACAAGAAACATCGGATACAAGCTTGCCGATTATGCTCTGAGCATAAAAAAGGAAAAGAAGCTCTCACCGAGAATCAGTTACATAAAGCAGGAGTTTTATGTTCCCGTAGAAAATCCCGTGCTGACTATTGCCTGCCAGATAGGTCTTCTTAATGCTGATGCATACAGAATTCCCTATTCTGACAAGAAGGCGCTTAAATCTGAAATAAGCTATTACGAGATAGATGAGCTCAAGATCCTGATGATTCCCTGCGAACTCTTCCCCGAGCTTGCTTACGGCGGATATCTTGATGAGGATGAATCGGCAGAGGGACTTTCTCCCGACATAAATCCCGAACCCTTAACAGAAATTGCAGACGATGAAGACCTTCTCATTTTCGGTCTTGCAAATGACGAATTGGGATATGTCTTACCGCCCAATGATTTTATGCTGAACAGCGATTCTCCTTATCTTGATAAAGCTATAGACCGCTTCGGCAGAAGACATTACGAGGAAACAAATTCAATGGGCCCGGAGACCGCTTCCATTATAGCTGAGAATTTTGAGATTCTCATAAATAAGGTTAATACTGCAAAGTCAGATTAATAAATATATACACGGAGGAAATTATCATGAAAAAAGCAAAAAGAATGATCGCTCTTATGCTTACGGTCGTTATGGTACTTCTCACTATGATCGTTCCCGCATCAGCAGCATCAAAGGTCGATCCCTCAGAGAGCACTGCTGCAAAGATCGAAGCAACTCTCTATCAGCTCCTTGACAAGCTTGTTGCTTGCCTCGGAAAGGTTCTCAATCTCTTCATTCCCGGTCTTAACTGGGGTAACAGCTGGCAGAATTTTGACGACTATACGTCACCTGACGGCTACTACGCAGGTGAAGAGAGCTTCGACACTGAGGTTCAGGACACAGCACAGTGGAGCGCAGGTTACGCTTATGCTTCCCTTCTCGAAGGTCTCGACATTTTTGACGGCAGCTTCTATATGGCAGGTACACTTGAGGCTATGGAAGGCAGAGTCCCCACAAAGATCATTGATGATCAGGGCGTAAGCGTTTACGCTGTTTCCGACGGAACAAGCGGTATTGCAGTACAGGCTGTTCTTGACGGATACGGACTTGCAAGAGGCGATGTTCTTGCTATAAGAAACAAGCTTGCTGATTTTGCTGAAGAAAAGAACATTATCAGCATAAACGTTTCCACACTTCATCAGCATTCCTGCATCGATATTCTCGGCATGGGCGCTCCCCTTGTGCCTGCTATTCTCAAAAACCCCGCTTTAAGCCTCATTGGCGGCAAGCTTGAGGATTATGTCGGCGGCAAATCAAATGAGTTTATGAACAACCTTTATAACGTAGTTTCCGATGCTGTTATTACAGCCGTTAACGATATGGAGACCGGTTCTCTCTACTACGGCAGCGTAGACGCATCCGAGCTTATGTACGATAAGCGTGAGCCCATCACCTTTGACGGTGAGCTTCACAGATTCCGCTTTGATCCTGATAACGAAGCTTCAAATGAGATCTGGCTTTGCGAAGCAGGTATTCACTGTGTAGGCTTCGGTGCCGGTGCAGATGTTATCTCCGCTGACTTCCCCTACTACTTCAAGGAATATGTAAAAGAGACTACAGGTGCAGATGTTGTTTATGTTCAGGGTGCTGAGCTTGCTATTACAACCGAATATGACAACATTAAGACTGAAGATACAGCAGAAAACGCAAGGGTCAAGGCTTACGGCACAGAGCTTGCAAAGAAGGCTCTTTCCATTGATAATGAGATCGAGCTTGATCCCGTTCTCAATGTTGCTTTCAGAGAGGTTGCAATTGACACTGACAACGAGATACTTACACTCGTTGTAAGAGAAGGTCTCATCAACAGCGTTATCACAAAGGACGGCCTCGGCTTTAACATTATCACCGAAATCGGTTATATGGAGCTCGGCAACAAGGTCGGCATCGTATTTATTCCCGGTGAGATCGCACCCGAAATTATCTGGGGCGGAGTTGTCGGTGCAGACAAGAGCTGGACAAACGAAACATGGGATTATGCTCCTATGTCTGAAACAGCTAAGATTGAAAAGCTTATCTGCTTCGGTCTGAACAATGACCAGATCGGCTATATCCTTGCAGATAATGATATTCATTCAATGTTCACAGAAAACGAAGAGATCAATGCTTCTTCAACAAAATCAGGCTCTGCTCTTACAAAGGCATTTGAAGCACTTATTGCAGAGGTTAAATAATCCGCATATATAATAACGAAAGCCCTTTCCGATTAGCGGAGTGTTCGTAAGGACACTCCGCAGTTTTATTCGCCTTTCGGCGAGTTTTATTGCTTCGCAGTGATATTTGTCTTGCGACAAGTGATATTGCCTTCGGCAGTTTTCGGCGAATAAAATAACACTGAAGCCGCAAGGCTTCAATATCACTTTTGA
>JAFSGH010000078.1 GCA_017440965.1 Clostridia bacterium
GCGAGGGTTCCCAACGAAAAACAGTCCACCGGACTGTTTTTCTCCCCTCCTGCGCTATTGCAAGCTTGAGAGATTTCGCACTCTGCGGAGTGCGACAAGAGGCTCTGCCTCTTGACACCGTGAGCTTTTGAAAAAGCTCAATCAAAACTTTTCCCCGGCACTCCCGTGCCGACATCATTCCTCAACTTTCCGTGAAGAGGGTTTTTGTTAAACATAAAAGCAGAGTGTCTGTACGAACACTCTGCAATAGCTTTTATTCTTGATTTTTATGTTTTCTCGGCTTTTTTTCAATACCTGCAATTTTGATTAGCTCAAGCATTGCCGAATAGATAAATACAACGGCAAAGAAGGATGCTATCATTGCAAAGGTATTCATTATATAATGAACTCTGTTGATAAAGATAATTATTCTGAAAAATACAGCAAGGACAGCAAGCACGATGCTTGCAATTATAAGACCGATACCGAATATACGAAGGACAATATCTGTAATTTTTTTGAATTTGCAGGTTGCCGCACAAACGCAGAAAAATGCATAAGGTATCATCTCTATCAGCGTAATAAACGGATATGTATCCTTGACGCCGACTTCAACGGCGATAAGCTGATTGATAAGAAGAGAAACAAAATAAACTGTAGGCGGACAGATAAGTATGATAGGCCTGTCCATTGCCATTGTAATTGCATAGCAGGCAAAGCAGACAGATGCGGTTATCGGTATTAAAATATCGAAAACTATGTTTATTGCATTCTTGTCCATCAATATCATCTGAAGAAATAAGCATACACAGCAAGCCGTACAAAATAGAATTGCATTTCTGACATTTTTGTGAGACTTTACAAATGCCGGCATATCGCGAAGAGGCATTTTGCGACATCTCCCTAAATATTATTTTTCTGTATTATACAATATTTCCCGTATAAATTCAATAAAACTGACATTATTTTAATTCTTTTGTAATATTTCGGGAAAAAGTGAAAAAATAATAAGGGTGATAATTTTGAGTAAGCACATCAGAAAAAGAGCAATGATATTGACCATTGTATTTATGATTTCGTTCTTTTCGTGCCTTATGAGGGTGCTTTATATCCAGAACAGTAATTATTCGCTTGTTGCCGATATGCAGTTCAATAAGAGTATCACTCTCGGAAGAACAAGAGGGTATATATATGACAGAAATCTTGAGCCTCTTGTGAATGAAGAAAAAACAGAAAAGGTAATTATTCAGATAAACAGCATTACAAAGAATATGCTGAATGGTATATGTGACGCTGAAGAGATAAAAAACGGACTTGTGTATGCAATTAACGGAAATAATACGGTTGAAGAAAGTGAATATATCAAAAAATACAGCCATATCTTACGCTACGGTGAGAATATGCTATGCAGACATATCATAGGATATACCGATAATGAGTTAAACGGAGTTGCGGGAATCGAAAAGGCCTTTGACAGGATACTTAAAGAGGCAGGCGGAGAAATAAAGGTCAGCTTTAACACAACGGCAGGCGGAAGTGTTCTTGCGGGAGAAGGAATTACGCTTTCTGACAATAACTACGATTCACCTGCTGGAATAAGCCTTACAATAGATAAGGATATACAGGCGGCAGTTGAAAAAGCAATATTGAATTCCGAAATAGAATGCGGTGCCTGTGTAGTTATGGATGTTAATTCCTTTCAGATCATAGCTTCCTGCTCAGTTCCTTTTTATGATGCCGAAAATATTGCAGCTTCCGTAAATGATACGGGCAAGCCATTTCTTAACAGGGCTTTGAGTGCCTTTCCTGCAGGCTCTGTGTTCAAGCCCTTTATTGCGGCTGCAGCAATCGAAAACGGATGGAAGACAAATGAGGAGTTTCAATGTACCGGCTCATACAAAATAGGCTCAAATACCTTTACCTGCTATGATCGGAATGTTCACGGCAAAGAGGACCTGAATGCCGCTATAGAAAAATCCTGCAATACCTTTTTTATTTCTCTGGGGCTCAAAACCGGTGCGGAGAAAATCATTTCAACGGCAGAAGGCTTCGGCTTCGGCAAAAGCATAAGGCTTTGTTCAACACTTGTCTCAGACAGCGGAAATATCCCCGATGCCGCATCTGTTACATCAGATTCCCAGCTTGCAAATCTATGCTTCGGTCAAGGGGATATCATGATAACCCCTGTTCAGTTAGCGGCTGCCTATTCAGTTCTTGCAAATAAAGGAATATATAAAGAGCCTTCACTTATGAAGGAGCTTATTGATGAAAATAAAGAGGCTTATGCCGTATACAAAAGTGAAATAACCTACAGAGCAGTAAGTGAGAGCACCTGCGAGATCATTAATTCGGCTCTATATAATAATATGCTCAACGGCACGGGAATGAACGGAGCATCAGATATAGTGACTTCTGCAGGAAAAACAGCTACGGCGCAGACCGGAAGATATGACAGTGACGGAAATGAGATCCTCTGTACCTGGTTTGCAGGCTTCTTTCCATATGAGACGCCTGAATATGCAGTGGTCATAATGAATGAAAACGGAAGCACAGCTTCAGTTGACTGTGCTCCCGTGTTTAAGAATATAATTGAAGCAGTCGCATTGAGTAAATATAACAGATAACGCAGCTTTAACTGATGATCATCGGCTGTAGCTGCTTTCCTTCAAGAGCACAATGCATTGCTTTTCTTGTGAGTGAAAAATCAGCAACTATCGATGCAGGCTTGTTTACGGGATCATCCTGCCTGTGAGGAACAAAATAAACATTTTTATAATTCATAAGGCTTCCTATATTTTTAGCGGCACCCGACAGTGCATCGTTGGTTGAAACGGCAATAAGCAAGGGCCTGCTGTTTCTAAGATGTGACTTTGCCGCAAGGGTAACGGGTGTGTCTGCAATGCCGTTTGAAAGCTTTGCAAGAGTATTTCCCGTGCAGGGCTCAATAATAAGTATGTCAAGCAGCTTCTTAGGTCCGATAGGCTCAGCCGCCGAAATTGAGGATATTATGGGATTAAGGCATATCTCCTCTATGGTGTTTCTGAAAAACTCGGCTTTTCCGAAGCGTGTATCGGTGGAATATGCATTATAGCTCATAATGGGGATAATGTTGTGTCCTTCATTTTTCAGCTCCTTCAATTCCTTTATAACAGAAGAAAAGGTGCAAAAGGAGCCGCAGAAGGCAAAGCCGATATTAAGCTTCATTCTTTCATCAACTCCTTTTCTTTTTTTATTACAGTTTCTGCAATGATTATTCCCGCAGTCTTCGGTGAGGTTTTTCCGGGAAGTGAAAAAGCCTTTATCAGTGTTCTTTCGTTTCTTGTGCAGGCATCGCTGTCAATACCGTAGGGCTGGCTTGCCGCTTCAATAAATATGCACTCAGGCTTAGAGCATCTGATTGCTTTTTCATTTATGAAAGGTGAGGGAACGGTGTTTATTATGCAGTCAAAAAGCTGTGCATCTTCTTCTAAATGATGCGGAGCAAAGGCTTTTATCCCAATTGCTTCAGCCTTTATTCTCTGAATTTCGTTTCTTGCAAAAACACTTACATCTGCACCGAGCATTTTCAGCATTCCCGCAAGAAATGCCCCTATTCTTCCGTAGCCTGTGACAGCAATTTTCATTGAAAACAATGATAAGGGTGATCTTTCAAGAATAATACCCAGTAATCCCTCTGCAGTCAGAAGCGCATTTTTATAGGTTAAGCTTTCTATTGTAAAATAATCGCAGACTGCACCCGCCTTTGCTGAAAGCTGTTTAAGAAGCGAGGTGCTGCCCATACCGAGAAAAACGGTGTTTCTTTCGCTTATCCCGTCTGTGATTTCCTTTATCTGCAATTCCGAAGAGGATAGAGGGGAATTCAGCATTTTTCCGTTTTTTGTGACGGGTAGCGGAAGAAGTATTATATCATTTTCAAACGCATCCTTTAATTCGTTTCCTTTTTTTACAGATTCAGGGATTTTTCCGTGTTCATTATAAAAAGCACTGACCTTATAACCGTGCGATGCTAAAAACTCAGCAGCATAGATCAGTCTGGAATCTCCTCCGATCACTGACACTGTTTTATTTTTATTCATAAAAGTACCTCCTTGATTTATTTTATGAAAAGCTATATCAGAGGTTACATATAATAAAAAATACTTGACAAACTTTATCTTTTATTTTAATATATACTCTGTATGAAAAGACTGTGAAAAAGAGAGTAGTTACTTTTGAACATCAAAGAGAGCGGGGGAGGGTGCGAGCCCCGTATAAGTAGACTGTAATGAAGATCACTTTGGAGTCGTCGGTCAGAAGTTCAGTAAGATCGGACGGTAGTCCGCCGTTATCGGACAGCATATGAACGTATGTTAATAGGTGGTAAAGCAAGCTCCCTTGTCCTGTTATGCGGCAAGGGATTATTTTTTTGACGGAGGTATAAAGATGTACGAAAAGGTTTCAACTAATCTTAATTTCGTTGAGCGCGAAAAAAAGATCGAGCAGTTCTGGAAAGACAATGATATTTTCAGAAAAAGTATGGCTTCAAGAGCAGACGGAAAGTCTTATGTTTTTTATGACGGTCCTCCTACTGCAAACGGCAAGCCTCATATAGGTCATGTTCTTACCCGTGTTATCAAGGATATGATTCCCCGTTACCGTACAATGAAGGGTTATATGGTTCCCAGAAAAGCAGGTTGGGATACTCACGGACTTCCCGTTGAGATAGAGGTTGAAAAATTACTCGGACTTGACGGCAAGGAGCAGATCGAGGAATACGGTCTTGCCCCCTTTATTGACAAGTGTAAGGAAAGCGTATGGAAATATAAGGGAATGTGGGAGGATTTCTCAAGCACAGTCGGCTTCTGGGCTGATATGGACGATCCTTATGTAACATACGATAATAATTTCATAGAATCAGAGTGGTGGGCACTCAAGACTATATGGGATAAGGGACTTCTTTATAAGGGCTTCAAGATCGTGCCTTATTGCCCCCGTTGCGGTACACCTCTTTCTTCTCACGAGGTTGCTCAGGGCTATAAGTGTGTAAAGGAACGCTCAGCCGTTGTCCGCTTCAAGGTAAAGGGTGAGGATGCTTATTTCCTTGCTTGGACCACAACTCCCTGGACTCTTCCTTCAAATGTTGCTCTTTGTGTTAATCCCGAAAACGAGTACTGTAAGGTAAAGGCTTGTGACGGCTATACATACTATATGGCAACAGCTCTTCTTGATAAGGTTCTTGCTCCTCTTGCAAAGGGTGAGGAAAAGCCTTATGAGATCATTGAGACTTTCCCCGGAACGGCACTTGAAAGAAAGGAATATGAGCCTCTTTTTGAATGCACGGGTAAGGCAGTTGAAAAGCAGAATGTAAAAGGACATTATGTAACATGTGATAATTATGTTACTCTTTCAGACGGTACAGGTATCGTTCATATCGCTCCCGCATTCGGTGAGGATGACGCAAATGTCGGCAGAAAGTATGAGCTTCCCTTTGTTCAGTTCGTTGATTCAAAGGGTGAAATGACAGCAGAAACTCCCTATGCCGGTCTTTTTGTAAAGGATGCCGACAAGCCTATTCTTGTAGATCTTGAAAAGAACGGACTTCTTTTCGATGCTCCTAAGTTTGAGCACGATTATCCCCATTGCTGGAGATGTGATACTCCTCTCATCTATTATGCAAGAGAATCCTGGTTTATCAAGATGACAGCCGTAAAGGATGATCTTGTAAAGAATAACAACACTATCAACTGGATGCCTGAAAGCATCGGTAAGGGCAGATTCGGTAACTTCATTGAAAATGTACAGGACTGGGGACTTTCCCGTAACCGTTATTGGGGTACTCCTCTTAATATCTGGGAATGTGAATGCGGTCACAGACACTGTGTCGGAAGCATAGAGGAATTAAAGTCTATGTCCGATAACTGTCCCGAGGATATCGAACTTCACCGTCCTTACATTGATGCGGTTACGATCAGATGTCCTCATTGCGGTAAACAGATGCAGAGAGTTCCCGAGGTTATTGACTGTTGGTTTGACTCAGGCTCAATGCCCTTTGCTCAGCATCATTATCCCTTTGAGAATAAGGAGCTGTTCGACAGTCAGTTCCCCGCAGACTTCATTTCTGAGGCTGTTGACCAGACAAGAGGTTGGTTCTATTCTCTTCTTGCAATTTCAACTCTTATTTTCGATAAGGCTCCCTATAAGAATGTTCTCGTTCTCGGACACGTTCAGGACGAAAACGGACAGAAAATGTCAAAATCCAAGGGTAACGCGGTTGATCCCTTTGAGGCACTTGAGACCTACGGTGCAGACGCGATCCGTTGGTATTTCTATACAAACTCCGCTCCCTGGCTTCCCAACAGATTCTACGGCAAGGCTGTTCAGGAGGGACAGAGAAAGTTTATGGGTACGCTCTGGAATACCTATGCATTCTATGTTCTTTATGCAAATATCGATAAATTTGATGCAACAGCCTTTGAGCTTGATTATTCAAAGCTCTCAGTTATGGATAAGTGGCTTCTTTCCCGTCTTAATACGACCGTTAAGGAAGTTGATGATCATCTTGCTAATTACCGTATTCCCGAATCAGCCAAGACTCTTGAAGCCTTTGTTGATGAGCTTTCCAACTGGTATGTCCGCCGCGGCAGAGAGCGTTATTGGGTACAGGGACTTACACAGGATAAGATCAATGCATATATGACTCTTTACACAGCCCTTGTTACAATTGCAAAGGCATCCGCTCCTCTTATTCCCTTTATGGCTGAGGATATCTACAGAAATCTTGTATGCTCACTTGATAAGTCTGCTCCCGAAAGCGTACATCTTTGCACATATCCCGAGGTCAACGAGGCTTATATTGATGCTGAGCTTGAAAAAAATATGACTCAGGTCCTTAATATCGTCGTTCTCGGCAGAGCGGCAAGAAACGGTGCAAATATCAAAAACCGTCAGCCTCTCGGTGCAATTACTGTTGTTTCCGAAAGCACTCTTTCAGAAATGTATGCAGAGATCATCCGCGATGAGCTTAATGTAAAGAATGTTATCTTTGCAGACAGTGCAGACGGTCTTGTTTCCTATACCTTCAAGCCTCAGCTTAAGACACTCGGACCGAAGTACGGAAAGCAGCTCGGTGAGATAAGAAAGCTTCTTGAGGAGCTTGACGGAACGGCTGCAAAGAAGGAGCTTGATGCAAACGGCCATATCACTCTTTCCATTTCAATAGGTGATATCGAGCTTACTGCTGACGATCTTCTTATTTCCGCTCAGCAGATAGATGATTCCTTCTCTCTTTCAGATAACGGCTTTACCGTTTCTCTTGATACAAAGCTTACAGATGAGCTTATTGCAGAAGGCTTTGTAAGAGAGCTTATCTCAAAGATACAGACCATGAGAAAGGATTCCGACTTCAATGTTACCGATCATATCAGAGTCGGTATTTCAGGCAGTGAGAAGCTATTAAGCATCGTAAAGGAATATGAAGCTGAGATTGCTTCCGATGTTCTTGCTGATTCTGTTTCAACTGAGAGAGCCTTCAGTATTTCCAAGGAATGGGATATCAACGGCGAAAAGGCTGTTATCAGCGTAGAAGTAGCATAATTAATTCAGGACTGTTCATTAAACGGACAGTCCTGAGCTTTTTAGTGATTTGTTTGATTTTGCGTCAATAAAATGATTATATCCGAAAAAAATGGGGCTGTAAAAAAACAGCTAAAAAAATCCGAGATTCACGGTTGAAGTGAGTCTCGGATGATTTTTTATGTTGTTAACTTGTTGAAAACTAATTTTTCTGCAAATTCAGATAACCCAAACAGACCGACGAATA
>JAFSGH010000079.1 GCA_017440965.1 Clostridia bacterium
CGCTATTGGAAGCATAAGAGATTTCGCACTCTGCGGAGTGCGACAAGAGGCTCTGCCTCTTGACACCGTGAGCTTTTGAAAAAGCTCAAGCAAAACTTTTTCCCCGGCACTCCCGTGCCGACATCATTCCCCAACTTTCCGAGAAGAGGGTTTTCTTTGGATAAAAAGCACTTCGGGACTGATTATATATGCTTTAAGCTTTGATTAAGAATTGAGAATTATCATATATTGACTAAAAACTATTGAATTATTTTCCTAAAAATGTTAAACTGCAGTGTAATACTGATTTGGAGGCAAAAAAATGAACGAAGAAAATAAGAATCCCGTTGTGCCTGATGAAGAGACAAACACCGACGGGAACACAAATGAAGACGCTGCTCTCAATGAAGAGCTTGAAGCTCTGAGAGACACCTTTCAGGAAAAATATGACGAAAGCGTAGAGGAGGCTGTAAACGGTCCCGTGATTCAGGAGCTTGAAGAGGGCGAAGCCGAGGAGGAAGAGCCTGAGGAGGAGAATGAAGAACCCGATTTTGTTCAGCCTGAGAAAAAGCCTAAGAAAAAGAAGAAGCTCGGAAAGATAATTGCTATTACGATCCCGGTGCTTCTTGTGCTTGTAGTGATAGGCTCCTTGCTTGCATATGTTGTCGCATCTATGACAAACCCCAATTTCAGTTCCTTTATAAGCACTTATGCAAAGGCAACGGCAAGTGAAAAATATGATGAAAAGATAGGTTATCTTGAGGATGCCCTTGAGTTCTGCTCGGATGAGGACTCTGTTTTTCAGCAGGCAATGGCAAATACTATTCTTGAGGAAATAGTTGTTGCTGTTTATAATGAAGAGGGTTATGCATCCGCTTATTCATATATAAAATCCAATATGACGGATGAGCAGACTGCAAATCCTGTAAATCCCGAATTCAAGAAGATTCTCTCTGTTATAGATGATGTAAATAAGTCCGCGCTCTCTTCCTTTGAGAAGGTCATCGAAAACCTCGGAGAGCTGACAGAGGTTCCCGATGCCGAGACTCTCAGTGCAGGCATCAGCGTTCCCGAAGAGGTAAAGGAGACCTTTAACGGTGCTCTTGTTTCTTTTGCAGAAGGCTATCTTCTCAACAAAAAGGCGGGGGGGATAACAGAGTCTCTTGCATCGATGAATTATTATGCAGAGGCATACTCTGCACTTACATCAATAGGTGCAGATTCCCGTGAGCTTGCAGAAAAGCTCTGCGTTGATCTTTATAATAACGGCTATGTAATTGAAGCCGCTTCTCTTGCTTCGGTTGCGGTAAATCCCGAAAATGAGATCGTTCGTGACGATTTCAGTAAGATGAAAGAGGCAATTGCAGTTTATGGCGATATTGATATAAGCGTTATTGAGCTTGCACAGAAGGCTGTTTCGGAGGAAAAGACCGATGCTGAAAGCGTTGCGGCACTTGTTAAGAGCAGTGCAGAGCTTTCCGATGACAGTGCAGATATTATTGCATCCTTTGTTTTATATGCAATTGAAGGCATCAAGGCTGAAAATGAGCATAATCTTACTCAGGCTTCCTCTTGCTATGCAACACTTACTTCTGTCCTCGATGCATTCGGTATGGCAGATACTGCAGTTCATCTCAAGACAGCAGAGGCTATCTTCAACAGCGGCAATCTTGCAGACTCCGAGACTCTTGTGACTCAGTATCTTACCGAAGAGCTTATGGCAGATGCCACAGAAGAGCAGAAGGCTCTCAGAAATAAGATGGTAGCTGTTTTCGAGGCTCTCGCAGAAGCAAGCAATGTATTTTCTCCCTATTACTCCGCATATTATCAGAGCGGCACTCCTATGGATTATGATGAGGTAAGCGAGGCGCTCAATAAGCTTATCACTGAGGACGCTGATAATTATCTCAAGGGCTTTGTTAATTACTGTCTCTATTTTGCGGCTAAATCCTCTGATGAAGACAGAAATGCTCTTCCTCTGGTGGATGCAATGGCAGAATATATGCCTGATCTTGTGTTCCTTTACGGTTATTATTATATCGATGAGTATATTGAAGATAATAATTTCTCCGCTGCAAGTTCTCAGGCTGAGAAGCTCCTTCAGGTAAATATTGCCGATGAATACGCAAACAGCATTATCTCCCTTATCGAAAGAGTAAACGGTAACCTTGAGGCCTCTGTTGAGACAGCTCTCAAGGGAATCGAGCTTGCAGGCTCTTCCTCATACTGCGGAAAGCAGCTGGCTATTGCTTATATGCTTCAGGGCGATTTTGAAAGTGCTTACGGATATGTATCAAGCCTTTATTCGAATAATATGTCGGTTGACTCCTGCGATCTTATGCTTGTATTCAATAAGCTCTATGATGGCGATGACGCTGAGATAAAGGCAGAGCTTGAAGCCGCAGTCAGCGAGATCGAACAGACCTATTCATACTACGGTGTAACCTCCTATCAGGATACATTGGACATTCTCAAGGGTGAAAAGACTCTCAGGGATGTATTTGCTGCAGGCGACTACGATCTTACAGATGATTAAAATTCAGAAGAACGGGATCTTTATCCCGTTCCTTTGTCTGAATTGCCGTAAAATTATTTGTTCAGGGGATAGTCATATAAAATAAGATGAAATTTCCGCTGTGCAAAAAAAGAAAAGCTTTCCGCTGTCGGAAATGCAGAAAGCTTTTCTGAATTCGTTTCTTAAAATATGCTCTTAAAGATCATCGGCATCCTGAACGGGATACATATCCTGCAGGAAGTCTTCCGAAAATGGAGCAGAGGGCGTGCCCGTATAGCTTCCCAGAACATCAGAATAAGGATATTTTGATTTTGTGAAGTGGCCGCCGATGTATTTTTCAGAAGAAGAAAATCTGATTTTCCTGCCGTTATTTTTCTTTCTCATTCTGTCACCAACCAAATATTAGTTATTGTGATAAAATTATGTGCAGGAAAATTAAATTTATTCTTTAAATTAAAATTTGCTATTGACATTGATGTTTGTTTTGTAGTATATTTACTTTGTATAGTAAAGCTATATCTATCTAATGGAAAGGGTGGTTCTTTTTATGAAAAAGATCATTGCTATTTCTGTAGCTCTTATTCTCGCATTATCAGTTACATTTACTGTATCTGCAACAGTTGCTGATCAGACAGCTGATATGGACATCGGTGCATTACTCGGCGGTCTCGACCTCGGTTCAATGGTTGGCGATCTCGGCGGTATGCTCGGAGATGTTGACCTCGGCGGTATGATGGATTCCCTCGGCGGAAGCCTTGATCTCGGCGGCGTTATGGATATGGTAGGCGGTCTCGGTGATTCACTCGGCGGCAGCGATTCTATGGGCAGCCTCGGTGATTCTCTCGGCGGAGAGGAAATTCCCTCTGAAGAGCCTTCTGAAGATGACGGATGCAATTGTCCTGCTGACTGTCCTTGCGGCGGTAACTGCGGTGAAGATTGCGGATGCCAGAACGGCGGCGACTGTGACTGCACATATGACTGCGGTTGCGATAAGGATTGTCCCTGCAAGGGCAAGTGCGATAAGGAAACCTGCAAGAACTGCGGACCTGATTGCGATTGCAAGGATGATGCTAAGGAAGAAGACACAACAGTTAAGAATCCGCACACAGGTGATCTCTTTTAATCAACAGATAAAAGAAGTAGCTTACGGGCAGATACCGGAAGGTATCTGCCCGTGTACGGTTTTAAAGGAGATTATTTACTTTCCGTGAAGAGGTTTTTTTGTTGCATAAATCAAAAAATTTCAATAAATGAAAAAAGACGGCTTCCGCTGATTTACAGCAGAGTCGTCTTTTTATCGGGTAAAAATATTTACGCAGATGTATTTTTTAAGAAAATATGATGTAATAAAAATAACGGTAAACTGATAACAGGAAGCTTGCGGAGAAAGGCTTGAAAAAAACGGTTTTCCGAAGCTTTATCCGAGATCGCGGATGAGTATGATGCTTATTATATCAAAGCTTCTCACGATAGGGACAATTTCCTGTTCTATATAATGCTTACGGAATATGAATCAAAGATCAGATGCTGATTCCAAGCTCTTTTATCTTATCCTGAAGCTTAAGAAAATCCTCAAGGCAATCGCCTTTTTTTCTCGGATCTCTGAGAAGAGCGGCAGGGTGGAAGGTACCCATCATAAGGGTTCCGTTTTTATTGTAGAAAACACCGTGGTCCTTTGTGACTCTGAAGTCGGGGGAGATTAGTCTTTGTGCCGCAATTCTTCCCACGCAGACTATTATCTTCGGCTTCATTATATGTACGAGATTTCTCAGCCACCCGATGCATTCATCCATTTCACCGGGCTTCGGATCGCGGTTCTGCGGCGGACGGCATTTCAGCATATTTGCAATATATATGTTTTCCTTTCTGTCAAGGCCTATTCCGCCGAGATACAAGTCAAGAAGCTTTCCGCCTCTTCCTACAAACGGCTCACCCTGAAGATCCTCATTTTCTCCCGGTGCTTCACCGATAAAGAGAATTTCGGCTTTTTCGTTGCCTACTCCGAAGACCACATTTGTCCTCGTCTCGCAAAGGGCACATTTTCTGCACTGCATGCAGGCTTCTCTGAGCTCTGACATTGATTCAAGCATTTTATAACCTCTTTTCCGTAAATGATGACAGTCGCAATATATAGTAGGGATAAATAAAATATATGCAAATTATATAATAAATTCCGAAAAAAAGTCAGTGAAATTATGTTTTTTACAATTGACTTTAAATGTAGTATGTTGTAGAATATCTAAAGAAAAAGCGGGATAAATTTTCCTGTTTTTGATTATACAGTATATAGATTTTTATGTCAATCGGACATTGTTTAAATGTTTAAATTTATTGTATTTTCTATTGACATATATATTTTCTTATTGTATAATACCTCTGTAAACCCTATATATAGGGTGTTTTATGTATATTTTGAGTCGCAATGCTCATTATATAAAAATATTATAAAGGAAGGTCCTTAAAAATGAAAATTGCAAAAAAAGTGCTTGCAGTTGCTATGGCAGTTGCTATGATCGCTTGTTTCGCAGCTATGGCTTTTGCAGCTACTCCCACAGAGAAGACTGCTTATACTATCGTTGCAACCGAAAGCGAAGACTATGATGTTTCCATCGTTCTCAGCATTGAAAATGGTGCTGGCTTTAAGTCCGGTGGTGTTATCATCAAGTATGATCCCACAGTCCTTGAGTATCAGGAATTCCTTCCCGGTGCTGATGTAGACAAGATGGATAGCTTCTCAAAGGGTAACAGCTTTACTCCTGATGCTAACGGCGACGAGATCGGTGTTATCGACTCCGAGTTCTATTTCAAGGAGAACCTTTGGACAGCTGCAGAGTTCCTTGCAAACAAGAAGCCCAAGGCAACTCAGGAAGACATTGATTCTATCAATGTTAACAACTTTGCTATGGTTTCCTATGAGTTCATGCTCAAGGATGGCAAGACAATTGATGATGTAGTTGTTTCTCTTGAAGCAAAGAATGCTGCTTTCATCGATGACGCTGGCAAGGATATGTCTTACAACGAGATCAAGTGCAATGGCGTTGAGAAGAAGGAACCCGCAACTGAGGCTCCCACAGAAGCTCCTACAGAGGCTCCTACAGAGGCTCCCACAGAGGCGCCCACAAAGGCTCCCGCTTCTGACGAACCCACAACAGCTGCTGGTGCAACTGATAACAAGGGTCCCCAGGGCGACACAGGCGTTCTTGCTCTTGCTGCTGGTGTAGTTGCTGTTGCAGGTGCTGCATTCGTAGTTTCCAAGAAAAGAAAATAATTAAAATTAATTAAAGCATTATTTGCAGTTTTAATTAGGGTTTACAGGAGTTGTTCTTCGGAACAGCTCCTTTTTCCCGTTTACAGGGAGATATTACGCTTAATTTCTAAGCTATGATTTGTAGCCTTGTTAAGTTCTGTAAAAACAAAATACGGGCATTTTTGCTTTTGTTTTACGATATGTCAAGATTGAAGGGTGCATCGCTTTATTTGTTTTGTTTGTAACAAGCATTAAAATATACAGCAGACACATTCTTCAGAAAGAGTATGTGTCTGCTGTTAATTTTTTATTCAGTTTAACGGTATAAAGCCTTATGTTTTTCAGATATAAAAAAGCTTGGCCGCGGGTATTTTTTGCAAATAGTTTACACTTCCTGAAGTATAGGCGGTAAACAAGAAAATACTGAAGTCCCTTAAAACGGGGACTTCAGTCAGAGTAATGGTATGAAATTTGGTTTTGTCAAAATAAATAAAGAAAAAAGCTGCCTTGATTTTTCCGGATTTCAAGGCAGTTTTTTTTGTTGGTTTATAAATTATATTTGTACAATTTAACAAGCCGTTATTTTCATATGGACTGTGTCAGCGGTCTGACTGCAGTTACTTAACCGGGACTACAGGAAAATGTGATATTTCTGACTGTTTTTGCCGATAGATGCCGACTGATAAATTTTTATCGGGTATTTTCTGTCAGATGTCGGAAAGGATAGCAAAACCGTCTCCCGGCACGATAACGCCGCCGCCGAATCTTACTCCGCCGAATACGGGCAGCATCTCAGTCATATCATTATTGAGTCTGTAGGTAATGGGCTGTGGATTTTTGTTTATCACAACGAATATTCTCTTGAGTCCCTCTTTGTAGCGAAGATAAGCAACGCATCCGAGAGTGGCAGAAATAGGATAAAATCTGCCCTCTTTGAGCACTTCGTAAGAATTGCGTAATTTTGCGATGTCTCTTGTAAAATTCAGAATTTCGGCGTTTTCATTGCCCCAGGGGTAACAGAATCTGTTAAAGGGATCCTTGCAGCCGGTAAGTCCTGCTTCATCTCCGTAGTAGATGCTCGGAACACCGGGGAGAGTGAAATTCATAGCAAGAGCCATTTTCAGAAGCTTTATTCCGCGTTTCAGCGCGTCATCGCTGATTATTATATCCGCCTGACTTTCTCGGCTTTTTCCTTCGCAGGAAATGCCTGATAAAAGAGTAAGTATTCGCTCGGTATCGTGAGTGCCGAGATGATTCATTGCACAGTTCAGTGCCTGCGGAGGGTAGTTTTCTGTGATTGAAAATGCCGTGTGCATAAATCTTTCTGCATTTGCCGTCAGCAGGAAATCAATAATAGCCTTTCTGAAGGGATAGTTCATAACCGAGTCCAGCTGATCTCCCAGAAGGAATCTTCTTCTTCCGCCGTGGCTTATTTTGTTTGTTGCATCCTCCCATACCTCACCGAGAATATATTTGTCCTCGCCGTGTCTTTTTACCGCCTTTCTCAGTTTGTCGAGAAAGCTGTCGGGAAGCTCATCGGCAACATCGAGTCTGATTCCGTCAGCACCAAGACCTATCCATTTGTCTATAACTCCGTTTTCGCCTGCTATAAATTCTGAGTAAGAGTTGTTTTCTTCATTTGTTTCGGGAAGCGTATCTATACCCCACCAACTGTCATATTTCTTTCCGTCTGCACAAAACCTGTACCAGCTTCTGTAGGGGGAGTCGGGGCAGTTATAGGCACCGTCAGTGCCGTAGCGGGAATACTTATTGAAATATATGCTGTCTGCTCCCGTGTGGCTGTATACGCCGTCAAAAATGATCCTTATGCCGTATTCATGAGCCTTTTTGCAAAGACGGGAAAAGTCCTCTTCAGTGCCGAGAAGAGGATCGGGCTTCATATAGTCTGCAGTATCGTATCTGTGATTGGAATGAGCTTCAGAAATAGGATTGAGATAAATGCAGTTAACACCGAGAGATGCAATATAGGGCAGTTTTTCTTCGATTCCTTTGAAATCTCCGCAGAAGTAATCGTTATTTCGTATTATGCCTTTTTCGTCGGGAAGATAATGAGGGGTGTTTCCCCAATCGCTTCTCAGAATTCTGTCTCCGGGTACATTATCTTTTTTCTCTCCCGAGTAACAGAAACGGTCAGGGAATATCTGGTATATTATTCCTCCTTTTATCCATTCGGGAGTCTGAAAATCAGCGGAATATACCGTAAGCTGCCATTTATTCTTTGATGATATCTCTCCGAGATGAGTGTCTTTGCCGGGACCGATATCTGTCTTGCCCCATGATGTCTCATAAGAGAATCGGTAAAAGAGTAGTTTCGGGGCATCAAGGTATATTTCAGTCTGCCACCATTCCTCTATACCGTCTGTATTGTCCCAGGTCATATTGATGACCTGATCATTTTTATTATCTTCAGAGATGATAAGCCTGCAGGCGGTGACGCCAAGATCTCTCGGCAATACTACTCTCAGCCACAGACTGCTGCCTGCAGCTATAGCTCCGCTAAGGGATTTATGCCAGCTTTTTGAAGGGTCATAGGGACAACGCATAGAGATTCATCTCCGAATATAAATATATTTAATATTAACCGAAATAACAAAAAATAGCAATACGAAAATTTCCGTATTGCATTTTTTGATAGAAATTATTTCTTTTCCTCGGCTTTTACAGTGTGCCAGATATCTCTTGCATAATCGTTGATGGAGCGGTCAGCAGCAAAAATGCCCGCACCTGCAATATTATAAAGAGACATTCTGTTGAGTCTTTCCTTGTCAAGGAACAGCTCCTCAGCCTTTTTCTGTGCCAATGCATAATCTGCAAAGTCAGCAAGCACCATATAAGGATCGTGATGCTTGATGGTCTTTCCTATCTCGGGGAAGGACTTTCCGTCAATAAGATGGGTGTTTATATAGTCAAGAGTCTTTCTTATTGTGGGATTGTTATGATAGTAATGAGCGGGATCATAGCCGTTCTTTTTAAGAGCATTTACCTCTTCTGTCTTCATACCAAAGATAATAATATTATCATTGCCGACGGATTCATATATTTCTACATTAGCACCGTCCATTGTACCGAGAGTTACGGCACCGTTTATCATAAGCTTCATATTTCCTGTGCCTGATGCCTCTGTTCCTGCAAGGGATATCTGCTCGCTGATATCTGCAGCAGGCATAAGAAGCTCAGCCTTTGTAACATTGTAATCCTCAACATAAACTACCTTAAGATACTTGTTGACATCGGGATCGTTGTTTATCATATTGGAAAGAGCGATAATAAAGCTTATTATTTTCTTTGCTACATAATACCCGGGAGCAGCCTTTGCACCGAAGATATATGTGTGGGGAACATAATTCCCGTTGGGGTTTTCCTTGATCTCAAGATATTTGCTGAGAATATGAAGAGCATTCATTTCCTGTCTCTTATATTCGTGAAGTCTCTTGACCTGAACATCAAAGAGGGAATTAATATCAAGCCTGATGCCTGTTGTCTTATAAATATAATCGGCAAATCTCTTCTTGTTGTTTTCCTTGATCTTGCCGAGCTTTGCAAGAACCTCCTTGTCATCAGCAAATGCTCTGAATTTTGAAAGCTCTTCGCCGTTTATGATAAAGCCGTCGCCGATGGTTTTTGTAAGAAGATCGGTAAGCTCGGGATTTGCCTGACAAAGCCAGCGTCTGTGAGCAATACCGTTTGTTACATTTGTGAATTTTTCGGGAGTAAGTCTGTAATAATCATTGAAAACGGTATCCTTGAGTATCTGAGAATGAAGAGCGGATACACCGTTTACGCTGTGGCAGGCGGCAACACAGAGGTTTGCCATTCTTACTGCTCCGTTAGCGATAACTGCTGTTCTTTCAACATAAGCTGCATCGTGAGTGCATTCCCATACATAAGCTCTGAAGCGGTTGTCGATCTCCTTGATTATCTGATATATTCTCGGAATGAGACGGCGTACAAGCTCCTCGCTCCAGCATTCAAGAGCCTCAGCCATAACGGTATGGTTTGTGTAAGCAACGGTAGAGGTCACTAATCTCCAGGCGTCATCCCAGCCGTAGCCGCATTCATCGAGAAGAATTCTCATAAGCTCGGGGATAACAAGAGTAGGATGTGTATCATTGATATGGAGCGCCATTTTTTCGGGGATATTTTCCATTGTTCCGTGTTCTCTGAGATGTCTTCTGAGAACATCCTGAACTGAGGCGGAAACAAGGAAATACTGCTGTCTGAGACGAAGGCTCTTTCCCTCGGGATGATTGTCTGCAGGATAAAGGATCTTACAGATAGTCTGAGCCATAGCATCTCTTTCAATTGCCTTAAGATGCTGTCCTGCATTGAAAAGGGACATATCTATGCCTGTACCCTCGGAGGACCAGAGACGAAGAACGGAAACACCTCTGCCGTCCTTGCCGGCAACGAACATATCGTAGGGGACAGCCTTTATTGTATAAGGATCAATGATCTCGACCTGATGGTGACCGTTATCCCAGAAATCCTTTACCTCGCCCTCAAAGTTGACATAAACGGCGCTTTCCTCTCTCTTTGAAAGCCAGATGTCACCGCCGGGGAGCCATTCATCGGGAAGCTCTGTCTGCCAGCCGTCAATGAGCTTCTGCTTGAAGATACCAAACTGATAGAGAAGAGAATAGCCTCTTGCAGGATAGCCTGCAGTTGCAAGTCCGTCAAGATAGCAGGCTGCAAGTCTTCCGAGACCGCCGTTTCCGAGACCTGCATCGGGCTCCTCATCATAGAGCTTTTCGAGCTTTATGCCGTAGCCCTTGAGCACCTTTTCAACGGTCTTTGTGAGATTAAGATTAAAAAGATTATTCTTAAGGGATCTTCCCATAAGGAATTCCATAGAAAGATAATAAACTCTTTTTGCTCCGGACTTATCGCCGCGGGTATTGAAATCGGCTCTTTCCTTTGCCATAATGTCAATGAGTATAAGAGCAAGTGCTCTGTAAAACTGTTCGTATGTTGCATCCTTTGCGGAAACACCGAAATAATGAAGCAGCTTGTTCTCAAGAAGTGTCTTTACTTGTGCTTCAGAAAGTGTGTTTTTCATACAAAACCTCCAAAATTATTTCCTGAAATGGGTAAAAAATTGCATCTTTTCGTTATTTTACACTATTTTTGCAGTAATTTCAATAGGTAACAGAAAATTATATATCAAAAAGAATAATAATGCATAACAGAGGAATTTATGAGCCGTTATTTTTGTTGTTCTGCTTATGATACTCTTAAACTATTATATGCAGTTTTAATATTTTTAAGTTAAATTTTATTATTATGTTTAACAATTGGTTTGACTTATCGGTTCAAATATTGTATTATAAAATGAACGATAATTTTTTGAGGTTTGAAATGCAGGAATTTTTCAGAAGGACCTGGGCACAGATAAATCTTGATGCCATCCAAAATAACATACTGCAGATAAAAAGTCTTCTGAGACCGGGGACTTTACTTTGTGCTACCGTAAAGGCGGATTGCTACGGACACGGCTATGCGTTCACGACGCAGGCCATGGGCGAGGCAGGGGCTGACTGGTTTTCCGTTTCAAATCTTGCTGAGGCTCTGCAGCTGAGAAGAGTCGGCATCTCAAAGCCGATACTTATTTTAGGCTACACTCCTCCCGATAAGGCGAGGGAATTGGTATATAACGATATATCGCAGGCTGTATATTCGAAGGAATATGCCGAAGCACTTTCCATGCACGCCGTTAATGCGGGAGTCAGGGTAGATGCTCATATAAAAATTGATACGGGAATGTCAAGGATCGGATTTTTGTATCATGACAGTGTTGAGGACAGTCCTGTGATAGATGAAATTGCCGCTGTCTGCAGTCTTGAGGGACTTCATCCGGAGGGAATATTCACTCATTTTGCATCAGCGGATATCTCGGACGGTGAGCTTCTTACAAGAATTCAGTATGAATTATTCTGTACGGCGGTGGATTCCCTGAAGCAGCTGGGAATAGAGTTTTCTATCCGCCATTGCAGTAATTCCGCTGCAATACTCAGCTTCCCCGAAATGAATTTTGATATGGTAAGAGCGGGCATCATACTTTACGGGCATTACCCGTCAAAAGAGGTCCGCCATACCATAAGGCTTCTTCCTGTTATGGAGCTGAAAACGGTAGTTTCCATGGTAAAGGCAATTCCCGCAGGCACTCCCGTAAGCTATTCGGGCACCTTTGTGACTGACACCGAAAGGGTAGTTGCGACAGTTCCCATAGGCTATGCAGACGGTTATCCCAGAAGAGTGTCAAATAAGATGTATATGCTCGTCAACGGCAAAAAAGCCCCTATTCTCGGAAATGTATGTATGGATCAGACTGTTATTGATGTCACAGGTATTGAGGGTGTAAGAGAGGGAAAGCAGATAACCGTTTTCGGATATGATAACGGAGCGTATCTCAGTGTCGATGAAATAGCTGAAGCTGCAGGACTTATAAACTATGAGGTTCTCTGCGGTCTCAGCAGAAGAGTTCCCCGTGTTTATATCAGAGACGATGAAATAATAGAAACAACAGACTATATGCTGTAAAGGAGAGTTTTTGATGATAAAAAGATATAAGGCAATATTATCCTTGTTATTGGTAGTGCTTATCGGCTGTGCGGTGGTTACCGTTACGGGTGTTGTGGATATCAATAAGGTGATAAAGAACATAGAAGAGGGCACTACGCTGGGTGAGGCTCCTAAGCACTCATATGAGGATGTTTTTGATACATTTGCGGCGGCAGGTCTTCCTCTTATGAAAACAGATGTGGAAAATGTGTTCTATACAATGGATAAGAGCGGAAATGTAGCCTTCTATAAGGCAGGCAGCAGAAATATTGAAAAAATTTCGGATGCTTCCTCTTTTGAGGTCACGGTATCCTGCAGCGGTCAGAAGCTCCCCGTTACTATCCATTATACAGAATATGACGGACATACCATCGGCTACGGTCTTTTTACAAATGAAGCTCATCCTGAGGTATTCCTCTATGATTATGCTTTCTTTAAGGTAACAGATCAGTTTGACGGCTATGATTCAAAGAGCGATCTACTGCTTCTCATAGATATTGATAAGGCACGCTTTTATGATGAGGACAAGGTATACAGCGAAAGCTTCTATCTTTATTCCTCGCACGATACAAAGGTGTTCCTCAATGAGGATCAGAGAATCGTAGACCTTCAGGCAAGACTCAGAACGGACTATAAGATGTTTACCGACAGCATCCTTCATCAGACTCAGGATAAGATCCTTTTCTTCTCCTCCCGTTTTTATAATGACTATGCTTATTCAGATCAGGTGGATATCTTTATAAGCGGTGGCTACGGTGAAAATGTAGACAATAACCGATATGTTACCGATGTCGCTTCTCTTGATATGTGGAGAACTAATGAGGATGTCCGTTACTTCGTTTATAAGGAAGCTGAAGCTGAAGAGGAGACAACCGCAGAGGAAAGCACGGGAGAGCACGCAGCAGAGGGCTTTGTTCTTATGTCCTATGACGGAGATAAGAAAACAGAGATAATATCCTTTGAGGGTTCTCTTACAGAGGATTTCATTCTTGATGATAATTTCCTGCTTAATATAAAGAGCGGAAATGTTTATAATGTTCTCACCGGTGAGGAATTTACAATTGATTACTCGGTATTTGAAACAAGCTTTATTCCTGATCTTTTTGAAGTAAGCGAAAACGGAAAATACTGTCTTGTAAGAGGAAAGAACAATCTCGGTAAGCCCTCTGTCGGAGTGCTTGATGTTGAAAAGAATGAGCTTGCAACATATACCGACAATGTTTTCGGTCACATAGCTTCCATGCAGGCACTTAATGACGGCACCGTTATTTTAAGCCTTGCCGCCAATGAGAATGCAACTGCATATTATCAGCTTATCACAACTGTCGGCGCAAAGGCTGCCACTCAGGAAAGCGTAGGCTGATCAGAATAAAAAATTTACCCCTTAAACCCGGCCTTCAAGGTCAGATTTAAGGGGTTTTTTATTTTACGGATATAACCGCTAAAAGCATATTTTGTGAATTTATAAGGCGTCCTGTTTAGTATTGCATTAATCCTTTATGAAATGATCCATAAGCTCAACGCCGCTGTTAAAGAAAATGCCCGTTGCCTTAGCGGTATTCTCGTTTACACTGCTGACGCCTTCTCTTTCCTTGCTCTTATGATATATCATATAGGGAACCGGATCTCTTGCGTGTGTATTGGTTTTTATCGGTGTGGGATGATCAGGGAGGATCATTACCTTGTAGTCATCGTATTTATCGAGAGCCTCAAGAATGACGGTAAGCACCTGCTCATCAATTATTTCGATGGAGCGCACCTTGTTTTCAGGCTCATTTCTGTGGCCGCATTCATCGGGTGCTTCAAAATGAAGGTAAACAAAGTCAACGCCGCTTTCCCATTCCTTTACGGCACATTCAGCCTTTCCTTTGAAATTGGTGTCGATATAGCCTGTTGCTCCCTCTACCTCGGGGGTATTCATTCCGGCACAAATGCCTATACCCTTGAGAAGGTCAACTGCAGAAATTATGCTGCCCTTGATGCCGAACTTTTCTGTGAAATTATCAAGCATAGGCTTTGTTCCCTCGCCCCAGAGCCATATGGAGTTTGCGGGCCGAAGTCCCTTTGCCATTCTTTCAATATTAAGGGGATGCTCGGAGAGGACCTTGTAGCTTTCCTTCATCATCGCAATAAGCTTTTCAGCATTGGGGCTGTCGGAAAGATAGCTTCCGATAACTCTACCCGAAATATCGTGAGGAGGAGTCATATTTCCGAGCTCTGTTGTGCCGTTGTGCCAGGTAAGGCAATGACGGTAAGCAACGCCTGCATAGAAGGTGAAGATATCGTTTCCGAAATGCTCCTCTACAGCCTTTATAAGCACAGCCGCATCCTCTGTAGATATGTCGCCTGCAGAGTAGTCGATCATTGTCTTGTCTTCATATTTCTCCTCGTCTGACAATGTTACGAGATTGCATCTTAAGGTAACATCGGTATCAAGAAGCTTTACTCCGATGCTTACAGCTTCAAGAGGGCTTCTTCCCGTATAGCTTTTAGTGGGATCATAGCCGAGAACACTTAGGTTTGCCACATCGCTTCCGGGCTTTAAGGAGTCGGCAACGGTCTTTACAAGACCTACCTCTGCTTTTTTTCCCATTTTGTCAAATAAGGGCTTATTTGCAACCTCCATAGGAGTCTTGCCGTTAAGGGCATCGACGGGATAGTCAGCCATTCCGTCATAAAGCACAACAGCATATTTCATAGTTATTACCTCTTTTCAAAAGTTATCAGAGCCGGAAAAATCCGGCAGTATGTTACCAGCCGCTGAGATTTGCCTTCTGCAGACCGCCGGTTATTTTTTCTTTGAGTGCAGGATAATCCTTTTCAAGCACTGCCAAAAGCTCCTTCATATCGTTTCTGTTGCTTGTCTTATCCTCGGGGCAGGGGCTTTCCACTGTGGGAAGGCTCATTTTTTTTGCCGCGGAAATTACCTCTTTTTCTGTTGCAAATATCATAGGTCTTATCATGGTAAGATCTTTTCTGGAAAGATAAGTAACGGGACGGAAGCTTTCAATTCTGCCGCCTGACAGCAGATTCATCATAAATGTTTCTGCCGCATCATCCATATGATGTCCGAGAGCAAGCTTTGTGCAGCCTTCTTCCTTTGTCATATCGTGCAGTATCCCTCTTCTCATTCTCGCACACAGAGAACAGGGATTTGTTTCCTTTCTGGTTTCAAATATTATATGATAAAGCTCAGTTTCTCTTATAATATGCTCCACGCCCAGCTTATCGCAAAGGGCGGTTATCTCTGAAAAGTCCGTTTTGTTACCGAAAAATCCCATATCGGCGGTAATTGCCTTTACATTGTATTTTTTCGGATAAAACCTTCTCATTTCTGCAAGAGCATATAAAAGTGCAAGAGAGTCCTTGCCGCCTGATACTCCGACGGCAATGATATCACCGTCTTCTATCATATTATATTTTTCCATTGCCGCTCTCATACGGCTCATAAGTATCTGCATATTATCCGAATCTCATCTTTTTAAGGTCACGGTAATTTATAAGCTGAATTCCCTGAGACTTTATGAATTCCAAGGTCTTGGGATCTGAGAAGAGCTTATATTCCCAGTTTCTTCTCTGCCATGAGCCGCATATACCCTTGATCTCTTCGGTTTCAATAACGGGATGGATATATGTCTCAATTATTCCTTCAGGGAATGCACGGTATTTTTCAAAAATGTATTCTCTGAAATTCTCATAGCTGTCGTTCTGCGGACCGTTCCAGTCTCCGGGCATAAGATAATCAAGAATTGCAACGCCTGCCGCATTTGCCCCCTGAACCATAGGCTCAATAAGTGAGCTTACTACTTCCTTGGGAACATTTATATCGAGCGTTTCGTTGGAGAATTGCTCATCCGTGAATTTTGAGGGGAAGCGGAAGGGCATACCGCCGTGCTTTGCGCACTCTTCAATGGTAAGGCTTAAAAGCTCAAACCGTCCTGTTGCAACACCGTAAAGTGAGCCCATATGATTATCAAAATGTGAGGGGGTGAAGCCGTACTGATGAAGTCTGTCATACTGTGCATTTATCTCACGTCTTACATCTTCAAGGTCTGCATGCTCTTCAAACTGATCGGATTCGTGCCACATAAAGCCTTCCTCATCCTTAAGAGAGGGGACATTTTCGGCAACGGGAGTCCAGCGGTAATTGCCCCATTCGGCTGTTGTTGTAAGATGAAGTCCTACGGCATATTGGGGATGCTGAGAAGCCCATACTGCGGCTTCCTTTGCCCAGGGGCAGGGAGCCATAATTGTAGCGGAGGTTATGCCGCCCTTTTCAAAAAGGTCATAAACCGCAAGGTTTGCACTTCGGCACATACCGAAGTCATCCGCGTTGATTATCAGGTATCTTGACATATATCCTCTTCCTTTACTATATAATCTAATATTTTATACATTATATCCACATCGACCACTGCATCAAGAAATAAGCCGTCGGCTTTATATTCCTCACGCAGTATTCTCGAGGAAGTGCGTATCTCATTTGCAAGTGAGCCCTCCGTAAAGGGCAGCAGCAGAAGGACTCTCTTTTTTGTCTGAGGCATATTTTCAGCGATGCATTCAAGCAGTGAATTTATGCCGATTCCCTTGAGCGCGGAGATCTTTACCGTATTTCTTGTAACGGGCAAAAGAAATGAATTTGCTTTGTCACATTTATTGTACACCGTTATCATAGGCTTGTTTTCGCCGCCAAGCTCCCTGAGTATCTCCTTTGTTACCTGAAGCTGTGCCTCGCATTCACTGTCTGAGGCATCGGCAAGGATAATAAGAATATCTGCATTTGTTGCCTCTTCAAGCGTTGACTTAAAGGCCTCGACAAGAAAGTGGGGAAGTCTTGATATGAAGCCTACCGTATCAATGAGCATCACTTCGCTTCCGTCGGGAAGCTTTATCGCTCTTGCTGTGGGATCAAGGGTTGCAAAAAGCTTATTCTCGGCAAGAACATCTGCATCGGTAAGAGTGTTGAGGAGCGTGGATTTTCCCGCATTTGTATAGCCTACAATAGCCGCGGTTATTATGCCGTCCTTCTTTCTTCTTTCCCTGTGCCTTTCACGGCGTTTTGAAAGCTCCTTCAGATTTTCTTCAAGAGTATGTATTCGTCGTCTTATATGACGCTTATCGCTTTCAAGCTTTGTTTCACCGGGACCTCTTGTGCCGATACCGCCTCCGAGCCTTGAAAGTGCTGTGCCCTGTCCGGAAAGACGGGGGAGTGAATACTTAAGCTGTGCAAGCTCGACCTGAAGCTTTCCCTCTCCGCTTCTTGCATTTTTGGCAAATATATCGAGTATCAGTACCGTTCTGTCGATTACTCTTGTTTTTAGTAGCTTTTCAAGGCATCTTCCCTGTGTCGGTGACAGCTCACCGTCACAAATGACTACATCTATTTCTTCGCTCTCGCAAAGTAGCCTTGCCTCCTCAAGCTTACCTGAGCCTATATATGTTACACTGTCGGGCTTCGGGCGTTTTTGTATTATGACAGCCTCGGTCTCTGCCCCTGCCGTCCTTACAAGCTCG
The DNA here is from genome assembly GCA_017440965.1 of Clostridia bacterium. Classification (GTDB taxonomy): domain Bacteria; phylum Bacillota; class Clostridia; order Oscillospirales; family Acutalibacteraceae; genus RUG806. The sequence goes on from JAFSGH010000079.1 coordinate 17,835, forward strand.
CGAAGCTCCTCTACGGAAACCTCCGCATCGAATTCACCGGTATCAACAGATATCAGCAGTACCCTTTCTTTTGTTTCGGTGTTTTCAAAAAACTCTATTGTCATTCACCTCTTAAAAAATCATTTTATCATATAAAAATTTGATTGTAAAGAAAAACGAAGAAGCAGAATACATATTTTTTTAGCCCGGGAATATATATTTTTACTGAGAAACGAAAAAAAATAGAATTTGTGCTTGACATTTTTAATTTTCGGTGGTAATATTCTTTTTGTAGTTAGCCGAGGCTAATTCTTTTTTTTGAAGGATGCCCGGTGTATATTTTATTGCAAGAGCAGGTGAATGAAATGACCTTACTTCACGCAGAAGAGGGTAAAGAATATATCATAAAGGATATTGCTACCGATGATGAGGAGCTTGAGGATTTCCTCTTTTCTCTCGGTTGCTTTGAAGGTGAATGTATCACTGTTATTTCACATCTTAAGGGCGGCTGTGTCGTTTCAATAAAGGACGGCAGATATACTATTGACAGTGCTCTTGCAGATGCCATCAGTATAGGATAAAAGTGATCTGTGATTGCTTTTTTTTGACTATAAGTTAGCGATTGCTAACTATAATGCGATCAGTTTGCGGAGAGGATGAAAAAAATGAGAATTGCTTTGGCAGGTAATCCCAACAGCGGCAAAACCACAATGTACAATGCTCTTACCGGTAAAAATGAAAAGGTCGGTAACTGGGCAGGCGTAACAGTCGATAAGAAGGAGGCTCTTATCAAAAAGAGCTACTACGAGGGCGAGGAGCTTATTGCAGTTGACCTTCCCGGTGCTTATTCAATGTCTCCCTTTACATCAGAGGAGAGCATCACAAGTGACTATGTAAAAAATGCTTCTCCCGATGTTATTATCAATATCGTTGATGCGACAAATCTCAGCAGAAGCCTTTTCTTTACGACACAGCTGCTTGAGCTCGGCATCCCGGTAGTAGTTGCTCTTAATAAATCTGATATCAATAAGAAAAAGGAAACAAGAATAGATGTAAAGCGTCTCAGCGAAAAGCTTTGCTGTCCCGTCATAAATACCGTATCTACTTCAAGTGACGGTCTTAAGGAGCTTATTTCTGCGGCAGTTTCCGTTATCGGAAAAAAGCAGGCTGCTCCCTATTCCGATAAAAATGCCGATCTTTCCGATAAGGAAAAAGCAAAGGAAGCTGATAAAAAGAGATTCGCATTTGTTGATAAGACCGTAAAAGAGGTTGAAAGCCGAAAGGTGCTCACAAGAAATAAGAATTCTCAGGATAATATAGATGCTGTGCTTACCAATAAGTGGCTTGGTATTCCGATCTTTGCCGTAGTTATGTTTCTTGTTTTCTGGATATCTCAGGCGGGCCCCGGTGTATGGATCGCCGATCTTCTTGTAGGCTGGCTTGAAATGGGACAGGAGGCAATTGCAGGTCTTTTCGAAAATGCAAATCCCTTCCTTTCGGCACTTCTTGTTGACGGTATTATCGGTGGCGTTATTGCTGTTATAGGATTTCTTCCCCTTGTTATGGTAATGTATTTTCTTATAGCACTTCTTGAGGATTGCGGATATATGGCAAGAGTTTCCGTTGTGTTGGATCCTATCTTCAAAAAGGTTGGTCTTTCAGGAAAATCGGTTATCCCCTTTGTTATCGGTACAGGCTGTGCTATTCCCGGTGTTATGGCTTGCAGGACCATCCGTAACGAAAGAGAGAGAAGAGCCACAGCAATGCTTGCTCCCTTTATGCCCTGCGGTGCAAAGCTTCCCGTTATTTCTCTTTTTGCAGGCGCATTCTTCTCCGATGCTACATGGGTAGGACCTCTTATGTATTTTGTCGGTATCCTTGTTATTTTCATCGGTGCTCTCATTATCAATAAGATCACGGGTAATTCCGTAAAGAAATCCTACTTTATTATAGAGCTTCCCGAGTATAAGGTGCCTTCTCTTTGGAGAGCAGTAAAATCCATGTGCTCAAGAGGCTGGGCATATATTGTAAAGGCAGCTACCATCATCCTTGTATGTAATACTGCAGTTCAGATAATGCAGTCCTTCACCTGGAGTCTTCAGGTTGCTGAATCCTCCGATGCATCCATTCTTGCTTCAATAGCAGGTCCCTTCTCCTATCTTCTTGTTCCCGTTGTCGGTGTGCTTTCCTGGGAGCTTGCAGCTGCAGCTGTTACCGGCTTTATTGCCAAGGAAAATGTTGTAGGTACACTTGCAGTATGCTTTGTAGGTCTCGAAAATCTTATTGATACCGAAGAGCTTGCTCTTATGGAGGGTGCAGGTGCGGATGTTGCAGGTGTTATGGCAATAACAAAGGCTGCAGCTCTGGCATATCTTATGTTTAATCTCTTTTCTCCTCCCTGCTTTGCCGCTATCGGTGCTATGAATTCGGAAATGAAGAGTGCAAAGTGGCTTTGGGGCGGTATCGGACTTCAGCTTATGACAGGCTTTACAATAGGCTTCCTTGTTTATCAGGCAGGTACTCTTATTTCCGCAAAGACTCTAGGTGCAGGCTTTATCCCCGGACTTATTGCCGTTGTGATTTTTGTTGCAATTATTACAGCTCTTTGCATTAACGGAGAGAAAAAGGCAAAGAGAGCCAAGGCCGAGAAGAAATCAAAGGTTAATGTATAAGGTTTTTATATGGAAAATATAATTATTGCACTGATCATTCTTTTAATAGTAGGACTTGCGGGAGTATACATATATAAGGCTAAGAAAAGCGGAAGAAAATGTATAGGCTGTCCCGATTCAAAGACCTGTCAGGGAAACTGTGCTTCCTGCAACAGCTGCTGTCAAGGAAAAACGGAAAAAGAATAATAATCTGTATGACATAAAGAAATACACTGTACCGTAGTTTTCGGTGCAGTGTATTTCTTTTCATATATTATAGTGATATATTTATTATTTCGATGCTTCCTTCACTGTCATTTATGTAAGTTCCGTTTTCGTAATAAGGCGCCGAATTTATATTGATAACGGCATTTTCGGGAGCGTATAATACAGCCTTCATATCCTCGGGAAGAGAAATATCTATAATAAAACCGTCTTCATCTTTTGCATAATCAATGGTAATAAGACCTTTGACAGAGGGAACGGTACAGCTTAAGGAGTCAAAAAGAGAATACTGCGGCTGTATTTTAACTTTTTCATAGCCGGCTTCAACAGGTGTTATTCCGGCAAAATGCTTGCTCATGATAACAAGAGGACCGCCGCTCCAGGCATGGTTTTTTGTGCCTCTCCAGGAATCCCAGAATTCCCAGAGGGTGGAATGATCCTCCGTTACCATATCATTGTATCTGTCTTTTATTCTGTCTCTTGCCGCTTCATATTCACCCATTTTGCAGAGAGCCTCAAGAACATAGTATTCCATATACGGACTTGCGTTCTTTGTGCTTGTAAGCACGGTCTTTATTGTATCATATCTGTCCTCATCGGCAAGACCTGATAATACGGCAAGGGCATTTGCTCTGTCATCAGGCTTTTTTACATCCTTGCTTTTGTAGCCATCCTCTGTAAGAAGTGTCTGATAGCCTTGTCTGATAGCATTTTTTCTTTCAGTGATAAAGGAGATATCCTCATCCCTTTCCAGAAGCTTTGCCATCTGCTCTGCCGAGGAAAGAGCATAATATACCCATGCGTTTTCTATTGCTGTCATATCTGCTTTTGAACCCCAGTCGGGCCAATCCCAGGAGCCGCTGCGATGAATTACAAGGTTATTCTCGCCGATCTCCCAGAGCTTAAGATAATTAAGGGATGCATCATATACCTTTTCCAAGAAAGCGGTATCTCCCGTGTATTCATAGTAGGTGAGAAAGCCTACGATTCCTGCAAGCTGCTGAACGGGAAGCTCAAAATAATCACCGTTTATGGGAACTACCGTCTGAAGCACACCTGTTTCGTCAATGTGAGAAAGCATAGCCTCCACACCCTTCTGATACAGAAGATAGGAATTACTGTCCATTGCGTACATCGTCATTATCATTTCGCTTGTGACATCGCCCCACCATTGTGCTCTTTCTCTGTCGGGACAGTCCATAAAACTGTCACGCATCGTGATATAAAGGGTGCGAAGCGATTTCTGCCACAGGGAGTCGAGAAATTCGTCTTTGCTTATAAAATTTCCGCAGAAATCGCTGTCATATCCCGTTTCACGGTATTTCAGTGATATTACCTTTACTCCCTTGGGAATTTTATATGTAATATGCTCTCCGTTAAACCATCCGGGAGACTCAAATTCCTGCACGCCCTCTTTTGTGATATAGGTGGTAGATACTGCACCGATCAGAGTATTTTCGGTGGTTATACGGATCTTTTTTCCTGCGGGAGCTTCTATTTTAAGATAAGGAGTAACCTGTGCGTTATAAGGGATATCCAAGGTGAGCTTTTCGCCGAAAAGACGGCTTACGGTGTAGTCTTCGAAATCACCGGAGTTTTTATAATCCTTAAGTCCGTAATCCTTAAGAAAGGGAATTCCTCTCGGGAAAAGAGCACCGTATACGCCCTCACCGCCGACTGCGTATTCCGTGGCATTTTCCCATTCCGAGGTGTCAAAGCCTTTATTTATCCAATCAGGCATTTCCTTTCTTGCATCAAAATAAATGCTGTATTCGGGCAGTCTGTAATTGGGAGGATAAAGGGCGCTGTCAATAAAGGCAGGATTTCTTTTGGCTTTCCAGCTGTTGTCGGTAATAATGCTGATTCCGTCACCTGTTGCTTCAAAAATGAAGCCGCCCTGACCGCTCCCGCTGTAGGAATAGCTTGTCTTGTTATCCCAGTACCAGACTAATGCTGAGATACGGTTTTCTCCTTCCTTCAGGAAGGGTGCGATATCTATACTGTCGAAATATCCGCTGTTTTTTGCAGGTCCTCTTTTTACGCTTCCTTCATAAACTACAGTCTGTCCGTTTATGTACAGCCAATATTTGGAATCTGCGGAAATGTATGCAGTAAGCCTCTCGGGAATTCTGTCAAGGCTTATATCCTTACTCAGGCACATCCATACATTTTTCTCCGTAAGGCTCTCACTGTCCCATATCCATTTTGCCGACCAGTCAGTTTTCTTTTCTGCCGATATCACAGTGTATGCGGGAATATCCTTCGGAATATCGTAGTCATTTGAAAATGGTATCATTGTCGCATCTCCCCACGGAAAAAGTGATGAAATAAAGCCTGCCGCAATAGCAAGATAAGAAATGATCGTTTGTAAAATATTCATAGAAATCTCCCTGAAAATATTTAGGTATCAATATTTACGGCCTTTGGTGTAAATATATTGCATATATTATCATAAACGGCTGATAAATTCAACTTCTGTGAAAAAAGAAGGACTTTTAAGGCTTATGAAGGCTTCGTTTTGTGTATGAAAAATCCCGTCGGGCATAAGACCTGACGGGAGAAAACTATCAATGTTGTAAAATATTAAGTTCCTTGAATACGCTTTCAACTGTATTTTTTGCCAAGGTCTCAAAGTCGATCTTATCGATAAATTCAAGTGCCTCTGTTACCTTTTTTTCTTCTGCCTTGTAAATTCTCAGAAGCATTGTTACGAGTTTAGCGGCCTTTGTTCCTATGGTAAAATACATATCGCAGGGAACTTGCATATATGCTCTCATTATTCCCATTGATGCAATTTCTGTTTCGTAGAAATCCTTTAATTCAAAGCTTGTAAAGATATCACAAAAAGCCTCATACATTATATTCGTTCTTCTTTTA